>DATBDF010000371.1:0-4838 GCA_036270075.1 Nocardioides sp. | reverse complement strand
AGAAGGATCGCCGACTTCCGCGGCTCGAGCAGCGACTTCGCCGGGTGGCTGTTCGGGATCGCGCGACTCCAGGCGCGCAACGCCGAGCGCCGCACCTCACGGCGGCGTACGGCGCCCGCCACCATCGAGACGCTCGACCTCGCCAACCCCGGCCACGCACCCGCAGCCAGTGACTCACCGGACTCCGACGGCTGGGTGTCCTGGCTGCTCTCCCACCTGCCCGAACGCGAGCGGCAGGTGGTCGCCTGCCTGGAGGTGGTCGGGCTCGACGTGTCCTCGACAGCTGCAGCGCTCGGGATGAGCCGGTCGGCGGTGCGGGTCGCACACCACCGGGGGCTGAAGAAGCTCCGAGCGCTCGGCGCCGACGTCGGTCAGCCGTCCTGACCGGTGCCGCCGCGGTCGCCCAGCATCCGCTCCTCGAACAGCTCGCGATGTGCCGGGTGCCAGGGGACCGGCTTGTCCTCCGCGTCGACGTTGACCTCGACGAGGCGGTTCCGAGCCATGACCCGGTCGCCGTCGCGGATCTCCTGCTCGAACGACACGGACCTGTCGCCCACGGCGACGATCCGGCTCCGCACGTTGTACGGCTCCGGTCGGAGGTTCATCTGTCCGACGTAGTCGATCTCGCTCCGGGCGATCACCGTGTTGACGGTGCCGTTGACCTTCGCCTCGATGAAGACGCCGACGAGGAGATCGATCTGCGCCACCTGCGCGTAGTCGAGGTATCTCAGGTTGTTGACGTGGCCCAGGAGATCCACGTCGGAGAACCGGACATGGATGGGTCGCTCGACGAAGCCGCTCCCCCAGGACTCACTGCCACGAGGTGCGGCCCGCTCCGAGATGGGAGATGGGCCGAGGTGGCTGGACAGCCGATCTCGTTCCTCCGAGGTCATCCGCCGCGGACGCTCGGCCGCGAAGACGTACGGCGCCAGCACGGTGGTCGCTCGTGCGTGCACGAGGGGGCGTTCGGAGGGGCCGGTGTACAGCTCGTAGCCGAGCGTGAACGAGGCAGCTCGGACCTGCGTGGCCCAGACCGCGACCTGGAGCGGTGCGTGCGAGAGACGCAGCGGTGCGAGGTAGTCCACCACCGTGTTGACGACGACCAGACCCTCGCCCGGATTCGGGGTCGCGGACGTGTCGTGGCGACGCAACAGGTCGAGCCTGGCCTCTTGCAGGTAGTCGACGAACGCGACGTTGCTGATGGTGTGGCCGTGGAGATCGGCCCTGCGCATCTGGCACTCGTACACGTGGCGCACGCCCTGATCCTGCCAGCCGCGTCCCTCCCGGACGACGCGGCACTCAGTGGTGGAAGGCGAGGCGACCGTAGTAGGTGCGCAGCGACTCGTGTCGGGAGAGGCGGGTTCGCCGGTTGCGCACGACCGCCCCGGCGAGCGTGCCGAGCGCGAGGACGATGCCGACCGCCGCGACGGTGAGGACGAGCGAGACGAAGAGCGCGATCTGGGTGGTGTCGTAGGAGACCATCTCCGTGCCTTTCTACTTATGTAGATTTCTCTACGTATGTAGAAGATACGTCGGGCGCGTGCGATGATCAAGCTCGCAGGACGTCTCGCTCATCACGCTCGCGGACCGAGGAGGGGGACCCGCATGCCCGACGCCCCGGCCCGGAGCGCTCGCATGGAGCTCTTGCTCGACGCGGCCGTGCACGTGGTCGCGGAGAGCGGTCTGCGCGGACTCACGCACCGGGCCGTCGACCGCGAGGCGGGCTTGCCCGAGGGGAGCTGTTCGGCGTACCTGAGGACGCGAGAGGCCCTCGTGCTGGCCGTTACTCAGTACGTCGCCGAACGCGCGGCCGACCACGTGCGAGACCTCACCCACGAGCTCTCCGGACGTGCGCTGGATGCCGACGCGGCCGTCGAGGCGGTCACGAGGTCCGTGCTGCGCTGGGTGGACGAGCGCGAGACCCTCGTGGCCCGGCTCGAGCTCACGATCCAGGCGTCCCGTGATCCGGCACTGGCCACCACGATCGACTCGCTGCGCCGCGACCTCGTCGACGTGGTCGCGGAGCTCCTGACCGCGCGGGGCAAGCCACAGGGTGCGGCGGCCGCCGAGACGCTCGTCTCGTCGTTCGACGGCGTGCTCATCGGGGCACTCGCGCGCCCGGCGAACCAGCGGAAGGCGTTCGTACGCCGGTCGATCCAGGCGCTGATGGCCGGACTAGGGTGACGGCGTGCCCGAAGCTGTCCTCGTCTCCGCCGCTCGCTCCCCCATCGGCCGCGCCGTCAAGGGCTCCCTCAGGGAGGTGCGCCCGGACGACCTCGTGGCGCAGATGATCCGAAAGGCTCTGGCCCGCGTCCCCCAGCTCGACCGCCACGACGTCGACGACGTGTACCTCGGCTGCGGCCTGCCCGGCGGTGAGGCCGGCTTCAACATGGCTCGCATCGTCAACGTGATGAACGGGATGGACGACGTGCCCGGCGCCACCATCACGCGCTACTGCGCGTCGTCGGTGCAGACGACGCGGATGGCGTTCCACGCCATCAAGGCCGGCGAGGGTCATACCTTCGTGTCTGCGGGCGTCGAGACGGTCTCCCGCTACGAGCGCGGCAACTCCGACTCCTGGCCGAACACCCGCAACCCGCAGTACGCCGACGCGATGGCTCGCACGGCGGACCGGGCCGAGCACGGCTCCCACGGCGAGGCCTGGCACGACCCGCGCGAGGACGGCGTACTCCCGGACGCCTACATCGCGATGGGGCAGACCGCCGAGAACGTCGCGACCATGCGCGGGCTCACCCGACTCGAGCTCGACGAGTTCGGCGTGCGGTCGCAGAACCTCGCCGAGAAGGCACTGGCCGACGGGTTCTGGCAGCGGGAGATCACGTCAGTCACCACGCCGGACGGCACCGTCGTCTCGGCCGACGACGGACCCCGGCCGGGCGTCACCCTCGAGGGCGTCGCCGGCCTGAAGCCGGTCTTCCGGCCGGACGGCGTCGTCACGGCCGGGAACTGCTGCCCGCTGAACGACGGCGCGGCCGCGGTCGTCGTCATGTCCGACACCAGGGCCGCTGAGCTCGGAGTCACCCCGCTCGCCCGGATCGTGGCCACCGGTGTGAGCGCCCTGTCCCCGGAGATCATGGGGCTCGGCCCCGTGGAGGCGACTCGCCGGGCCCTCGCGCACGCCGGCATGACGATCGACGACATCGACCTGGTCGAGATCAACGAGGCATTCGCGGCGCAGGTGGTGCCGTCCTACCAAGACCTCGGGATCGACCTGGACCGGCTGAACGTCAACGGCGGCGCCATCGCGGTCGGCCACCCGTTCGGGATGACCGGCGCCCGGCTGCAGGCCACGATGCTCAACTCGCTGGAGTGGCACGACAAGTCGCTGGGCCTGATCACGATGTGCGTCGGCGGCGGCCAAGGCATGGCCCTGATCCTGGAGCGTCTGTCCTGAGCTGAGCACGGGGCACCGCGCCGGATGTGCGCCGAACGTGCGCCGAAGTGCGCCGAATGTGCCGCGGATGTGCCGATGCGGCGCGTCAGGATCTGCGGAACCGGAAGTCTCCTCGATACCCTGACCCCATGTCCGAGGGTCGGGGGCCGCGCTGGCTGGACGCTGACCAGCAGTCGTCCTGGCGCGCCTTCGCGGTGGGCGTGACCCTGCTCCTCGATCGGCTCGATGCCGATCTCCAGCGCGAGTTCGGCCTCTCCCTGACCGAGTACGAGATCCTGGTCCGGCTCTCCGAGCGCCCGGGGCGGTCGATGCGGATGGCCCAGCTCGCCGACGCCCTGGCACACAGCCGCAGCCGGGTGACGCACACCGTGGCGCGGATGCAGACCGCCGGACTCGTCGACAGGTCGGCCTCACCGGAGGACGGACGAGGCATCGTGTGCACCCTCACCGACCGCGGGTACGACCTGCTCGTCGAGGCCGCGCCCGTGCACGTCAACGGTGTGCGCGACTACCTGGTCGACCTGTCCAGTCGCGACGACTTCGCGGCGCTCGGCCGGGTGATGAACGCCGTCACCGACCAGCTCATCGAGTGCCACCCCGAGGCGGACATCCGGCCGTAGCCGCTAGTCGCGGGTGAGTCGTCGGTGGGTGACGCGGTGTGGGCGAGCAGCCTCGATGCCGAGACGCTCCACCTTGTTCTCCTCGTAGGCGGCGAAGTTGCCCTCGAACCAGAACCACTTCGCCGGGTCGTCCTCGTCGCCCTCCCACGCCAGGATGTGGGTCGCGATCCGGTCCAGGAACCACCGGTCGTGCGAGGTGACCACGGCGCAGCCCGGGAACTCCAGGAGCGCGTCCTCCAACGACTGCAGCGTCTCGACGTCCAGGTCGTTCGTCGGCTCGTCCAGCAGCAGCAGGTTGCCGCCCATCTTCAGCGTGAGGGCGAGGTTCAGCCGGTTGCGCTCTCCACCGGACAGGACACCGGCCCGCTTCTGTTGGTCGGGGCCCTTGAAGCCGAACGACGCGACGTAGGCACGTGAGGGCATCTCGAAGTTCGCGACCTTGATGTGGTCCAGCCCGTCGGAGACGACCTCCCAGACGTTCTTGTTCGGGTCGATGCCGCCGCGGCTCTGGTCGACGTAGGAGATCTTCACGGTCTGCCCGACCTTGAGCTCGCCGGCATCCGGCTTCTCCTCGCCGATGATCATCCGGAACAGCGTCGTCTTGCCGACGCCGTTCGGGCCGATCACACCCACGATGCCCGCCCGGGGCAACGTGAACGTGAGGTCGTGCATGAGCACGCGGCCCTCGAAGCCCTTCTCGAGGTCGTGCGCCTCGAGCACGATGTCACCCAGCCGCGGGCCGGCCGGGATGTTGATCTCGGCGGTGTCGATCTTGCGGGCCCGGTCGGCCTCGGCCGCCAGCT
>DATBDF010000370.1:0-18364 GCA_036270075.1 Nocardioides sp. | reverse complement strand
CCGAGAGTCTCGTTGATGTAGTCGGCGAAGCTCTCCCCCACCGTCGTACACAAGATCTTGATGATCCAGAAGTAGACGGTGACCTCGGGCACCTTGTTCAACATCACCCGGGCGGTACTTGCGGCAGTGCGTGTGGACATGGGGCCACGATCCGTCCCCGTTCCTGCGAGCCGCCTGACCGCGTGCCCGACCTCCTGGGGGGACTGTCGCAGTCAGGTTCCGGCCATGCGGATGCTCCTAGGGTCGGGGCGTGCCCGTGGTCGGAGTGTGTGAGGACGAGCCCGCCTTGCGCTCGGTGCTCGCGCGTGCCATTCGTGCCATGGGTCACGACCCCGTGATGACGGCCACGGCGGCCGAGGCGCTCCGCCTGTTCGCCGAGAAGCGACCGGAGGTCCTGGTGCTCGACATCGGCCTTCCCGATGCCGACGGACGCGATCTGTGCGTGGCGCTGCGGGCTGCCGGGATCGGTGTCCCGGTCCTGTTCCTGACCGCCCGAGACGGACTGCACGACAAGATCGCCGGGTTCGAGGCCGGCGGCAACGACTACCTGACCAAGCCGTTCGAGCTCGGCGAGATGCGAGTACGCATCGAGGCTTTGCTCCGACGTCCCCGGCAACCCGCAGCCGGTTCCGCCGACGGCCCCGTGCTCGACCCGGCCCGTCATGCCTTGATCGTGGGCGACGCTGCGGTGACGCTGACCCCGACGGAGTTCCGCCTCCTCCGGCGCCTGATGGCCGAGCCAGGGGTCGTCGTGCGCCGGCGCGCCTTGATCGCCGCCGCCTGGCCGGACGGTGCCGTGGTGAGCCACAACACGCTCGACTCCTACATCCGCAGGCTGCGCCAGAAGCTCGACGACCTGCAGGCGACCGGGATCAGCACCGCACGCGGAGTCGGCTACAGGTGGCGTTGACATGACGATCAAGCCGGCCTCGCTGCGCGCCCGGATGGCGGCGGCCGCGCTCATGGTCTCCACCCTCACGGCCGCGCTCCTGGTCGTCGGCGTGGCCGTGCTGCTGGATCGGAGCAGCACCCAGGACGTCGAGTCGCGCCTCAGCGCTCACGTGGATGCCGCGGCCGCGACCGTGATGGCCGGTCGGCACGGCGTACGCGTCCTCGAGGAGAAGTCGCGGCTGCTCGACCAGAGCGTGTGGATCTTCGACGACCGGCGACACCTGATCGACGGCAGCCTCACCCGATCTGCGCTGTCCCGCACGGTGACCGGCCTGGGTAGCGGTTCCGTCGCTCGCAGTCTGACCGTCGGAGACGTCAGCTACCTGGCACGTCCTGTCCGACGCGACGGCAGGTGGGTCGCGACGGTGGTGGCGGCCGTGGACCAGGCTCCGTACGAGCGCGCCGAACGCAACGCCGTGTGGCTGTCCCTCGCCCTGGGCGCGGCCACGGTGGTGATCGCGACCGGGGCCGCCTGGATGGCCGCTACCCGATCGCTCCGGCAGGTGCAGGCGATGGCGGACCTCGCCGACGACTGGAGCGAGCACGGTAGGGGCGCTCGCTTCGATCCCGGTCCCGGAGGCGACGAGATCGCCCACCTCGGCCGCACGCTGGACCAGCTGCTCGATCGCATCGTGGACTCGCTGGCAGCCGAGCGCCGTCTCACCGACGAGATCGCCCACGAGCTGCGGACGCCCCTGGCCGTGGTCCTCGCCGAAGCCGACCTGGCCCGATGGAAGGCCACCGGGGCCCAGCGCGAGGGGCTGGACAACATCCAGGGCGCCGCCGTCCGCATGCGGAGCTCGATCGACACGATGCTGTCGGTTGCCCGGGCGCATGCCGCAGGCGGGGAGCGCGCCACGGTCGGGCAGCTGATGTCGGCCCTGGACCTCCCGGCCACCTCCTGCGACGCCGTCGGACTGAGTGCGCCGGTCTCGCCCTTGGTCGCGGCGGTCCGGCCCCTGATCGAGAACGCCGAGCGCCACGGCACGGGCCACCCGCAGGTCGTCGTGGCCCGCGAGGGGAAGACGGTGGTGATCGCCGTGCTGGACGACGGACCAGGCGTGGCACCCGACGACGTCGAGCGTGTCTTCGAGCCGGGTCACACGACGAGCTCGGAGGGCGCGGGTCTCGGTCTGGCGCTGTCGCGCCGGATGGTGCGCGCCGTCGGTGGCGACGTCGTTGCCCGTCCGGGACCCGGCGGACACTTCGAGGTGCGGGTGCCGGGCCGTTAGCCCAGGGTCGGTTCACGTCGAGGGACGTCGAGAGGCGTGCCGCGTCGCGGCGCGGGGACCACCGTCAGCGACGCAGGAACGCATGGCGGGTGCGATGGCGTCGGGGGTCGGCGGCCTCGAGACGCTCGAGGCGGAGCTGCTCCACGTCCGGATCGTCGAAGTCCGACAGCGGTCCGACGGCTCGGGCGAGCATCAGGTCGGCCAGCGCCGGGTTCCTGACCAGGACCGGCCCGTGGAGGTAGGTGGCGACGATCAGTCCTTGCACGACTCCCTCGTGGTGACGGTCGCCGTTGCCGATCCCCGCGACGAGTCGGCCGAGGGGGCGGGCCGCCGGCCCGAGAGCGGCCGTGCCACGGTGGTTCTCGAACCCGGTGAGCGTGGGAACCTCGGGCAGCTCGAGAGGTTCGGTGACGATCTCACCCACGGCCCGCTGCTCGAGGCGGCCACACGTGACGTCGAGGATCCCGAGACCCTCGTGACGCCCCTGGTCGGCGTCCTGGAACTCGTGGGCGAGCAGCTGGAGCCCGGCGCACACGGCCAGGCACGGGCGGCTTTCGAGCACCTGGCGGGCGTCTTGCTGCGAGAGGAGGGTTCGGGCCGCGAGGAGCTGCGCGGAGTCCTCTCCTCCGCCGAGCAGATAGATGTCCCCGTGCAAGGGGAGGGCGTCATCGACTCCCACGCCGACGATCCGGACGGGGATGTTCCTGGCTGAGGCGCGGTGCGCCAGGGCGAGAGCGTTCCCTGAGTCGCCGTACGTGCCGAGGAGCTCGGGGTAGACATTGATGATCGCGAGCTCGTCATCCACGGCGTGCCTCGTGGACGACACGTCGGAACGCGGAGTAGTTGCCGATCACGTCGACTCGCCCGGCCGGGAGATGCCACAGCCCCATGGCCAACGGTCCCGGGATGTGCTCGGCCGCCACGCCGTCGTGCTCGAGCCGCACCAGGAGATCGGTGGCTCGATCGCCCTGGACGATCACGGTGCGGCCGCGAAGAGGCGCGAAGGAGACGTCGTAGAGCCAGGAGGGATCCCTGCCGTCGACGCCTTCGGCGTTGAAGACCAGCAGGAGTGGATGGCGGTCGTCGCGAATGAGATGGAGGAGCTCCAGCCATCCGGCGGGGTTCTTGGCCAGCATGATCCGCAGGTCATGACCGTGCAGGCGGAGGTGTTCGAAACGTCCGGCAACCGAGGTGACGGCGCGCATCCGGCCGGCGGCCGCGGGCGCCGGGACAGCATCGATCGCGTGGGCGGCCACGACCGCCATGGCGGCGTTCGCGAGGTTGAACCGTCCAGGCAGGTCGAGGGCGAGATCGACCTCGGTCCCCGGGCCTCGGAGCGTATGGCCGTCGAGCTCCCACCGCGGCTCGGGTCGCCGCAGCCCACAGGAGCTACAGCCCCAGTCGGAGACGGAGCCGGACCCGGAGGTCGTGCACCTGCTCCCGCATGCCGGGCACACCGACGAGTCGGCCCTCCACTCGGTGCCGACGGCCACCCACTCCTGATGCTCGGCAGCCAGTGCTGCCCACGTGACCGCGGGGTCATCGGCGTTGGCGACCACCAGAGGAACACCAGCGAGAGCAGCGCGCCAGGCGGCTGCGACAGCGCCGACCTCGTGATGGCGGGACAGCTGGTCGCGCGACAGATTGGTGAGGACGACTGCCTCCGGGCCGGTCTCGCGGACCGCCCAGGGAAGCCAGCCCTCGTCCACCTCGAGCACGAGCTTCGGGGCGTCGGCGGAGGCGAGGACGCCGGCGAGGGCCGCGGCGGTGTTGGAGCCGTCGCGGTTGGTCGCCACCTCGGCACCGGCGCCGAGTGCGGCGACGGTGAGCGAGGTCGTGGTCGTCTTCCCGTTGGTACCGCTCACGAGGGTGATGGACCGCTCCCGGCTGAGCGTGGCGACCGTATCGGGCTCGATCGCGAGCAGGACGCGGCCGGCGATGACGAGGCCGGAGCCATGGCGCAGCCGCCGCGAGAGCGCGCCGGCTGCTCGTGCGCCGTGTCGTGCGAGCGTGAGGCGACGATGGTGGTGCGTCGACGCGGTGCGAGCGTCCGTCATGTCACCTTGATACGCGCGTGAGTCTGCCGGTCACCTGACCGTGGGCGGGCGACCGGTTCACTGAGCTCCGACGGTCGGAGCCGCCCCGGCGGGGTTCATCGGAGGCCCACGACGGTCACGGAGTCGGTGACGGTCGGGGTCTCCCCGCCGAGGAGCCAGATCCGACGCCGGTACGACGCGACCGCCGCGTCGCTCAGCGGGCTCGGCAGGTGGCCCGCGCGGTGGAACCGTCCCGTGGTGGGGTCGAACCACCACATGGCGTCGGTCGGGAGCGAAGGGGTGACTCGTCCCCCCATGACCAGGATCCGCCCGCCGACGGTCGCGGCCATCGCGTGTCCGAGCGGCACCGGGAGGTGCCCCGCCGGTTGCACCCCACCGGTGGCGAGGTCGACGCGTTGGATGGTGTCGGCCTCGCGGCCCGCGTCCTCGCCCCCGAACACGAAGACCGACGAGCCGACCCGGGCGGTGGCGGCATACCGGACGCCGTGGATCAGGGCACCCACAGGCTGGGCGACGCCGCGCGAGACCCGCAGGATGGCCGTGGGCTCGGACGTGCCGTCGTACCCGCCGATCGCAAAGGCGTGCCGATGCCACTCGACGAGACTGAGATCGGAGCGGGTGGTCGGCAGGCGACCGACCCGATGCCAGGCTTGGTTCTCCCAGGTCTGCACGACGGACTGTTCCGACGTGTTGCCGCCTCCCACCACGGTCGGATTGCCGGCGACGAGTCCCGCGGCGGTGTCATGGACGGGCACGAGGAGGGGTCGGAGCGGTCTGGAGTGCCCCGAAGCCAGGTCGAGCCGTAGAGCGCGGCCGGTCGTCTCGTCGCCGGACAGGAGGCCCCCCGCGAGGGTCGCCGAGGTGCCGGTGGTCTGGACGGCCGCCTCCCGGGCGACGGCGTACGGGAGGTGCCACGAAGCGACGTGTGCTCGTGCCCCGCTCGGGACGAACGGCGAGCTCCGGGTCGGTCCTGCCGAGCTCGAGGGCGCGGCCGTCGTCTCGTGGCGTGTCACCGGGCCCGGTGTGGGCCTGGAGGTGGGGTCGCTGCATCCGGTCAGCAGTGCGGCCAGCAGAAGACCCGGCAGGAGAGCCGGCAGGACGGCCCGGTTCATCGCATGTTCCCGGTGTGACCGAGCGAGTACCGGCCGGGTTGTGGCCAGACCGCGATACCGTGCGGGCTCCCGCCCACGGGGATCTTCGCGATGAGCCTGCCGGTGCGGGTGTTGAAGCCGTAGACGACCCCGTCGTTGCGACCGGAGAGCCAGAGGGTCTTCCCGTCGGCCGAGACTCCGCCCATGTCGGGACTCCCGCCGCCGGGGATCGTCCAGGTGTCGACGATCCGATTCCTGGCGAAGTCCAGGACACTCACCTTGCAGGCGCCGCGGTCGGAGATGTAGAGATCCTTTCCGTCGCGGCTCGGGTACAGGCCGTGCGGCATCTCCGGCAGGCCGATCGTCCGGATCTGGCGGAAGGTGCGGGCGTCGATCAGACGCAGCTCGTTGGTCCCCATGTCGGCGACGTAGAAGGTCGTGCCGTCCGGTGAGATGCGGACGTCCTGGGGCACACTGCGCCCGAGGGTCATGGGCGCGGCGTCCGCCGCGGTCGGATGGGGCCGCAGGTGCAGGACGTCCACGACGCGGCGACCCAGGGTGCTGATCTTGAGCAGCTCGCCGGAGAACTCGCACGTCACCACGAAGAAGCGGCCGTTGCCGGAGAAGTCGGCATGGTTCGGCCCCAGGCAGCCCGGGTACCTGAGGTCCTTGATGGTGTGGAAGTGGCGGGAGTCGGCGAAGCGGATCGTGTTGTCCTGCTCGATCATCACGACCGCGGTCTTGCCGTCCGGGGTGAAGTAGAGGTTGTAGGGACGTGGCATGGGCACGGTGCGTGTCCGCCGGGCGGTGCGCGGGTTGATCTCGACCAGCTCATTGGCATAGCTCGAGTTCGTGATCAGGGTCCGGAGATCGTAGGACGGGACGACGTGCTGGCTCAGGTAGCCGGCGGGGATGACACGCACGATCCGGTGGGTCCGCTGGCTGATCACCGTGACCCTCGAGCCGGCCGAGTCCGGAACGTAGAGATAGGCGGGGTCGTGACGGACCCGGCGGGCCAGCATTCCGGCCCCGGTCCGGGAGAAGACGTTGTTGTCGACGACCGGTGGCATGCCGGGTATCGGGTGACGGAACGGCGGATCCGGGCGCTGCGCCGTCACCCGGCGGGACTCCGCGTGCGCTGAAGCGCGAGGCGTCACACCAGATGCCGCAGGACCGGCACCTGAGGACGTGCCGTCGCAGGACGCGAGCACGGTGCAAGCCACGGCTGCGCCGCCGACCAGGGCCGACAGCCGACAGAGCCGCCGCCAGGTCCGACCCACGCACGCCGACCGCCCGGACATGCCGTCGAGCCTGCGCCCCTGCCCCTGACCATGACCTGACTGCGCGGGGTGAGCGGCGTGATGACGAGCTCCACGACCGGCCGCTCGCGTGCCGAGGTTTCCTCGTCCGGTCGGCCGAGCTCCCAGGAGACGTCCTAGGAGTCGAGATCTCCGCCCGCGATCCGGCCGAAGAGGTCCCAGGGGATCTCGCGGACGAGCGGATCGGCGTGCCGGTGCACGAGCTCCCATCGATCGCGGGCACGTCTGAACACCAGGGTGACGCGGAGGGACCAGTCCTGGTCCGCGGATCCGCCGACCACACCGTGCTGACGCTCCACCGCGACCAGGACCGCCAGGTTGCCCGACACGTAGGACTCCGCGACGTCGAGCGTGGCCTCACCCGAGGCGAAGAACCGGCTCGTCTCCGTGATCTGCTCATCGGTGGGCGCGTACCCCCGCTCCACCTCACCGCCGTACGGCGGCATCAGCGTGTAGTCCTGCGGATGATCGAACAGGGAGAGGTAATGGCGGAGGTCGCCCCGGATGTAGGAGGCTGCTGCCTCGTCCATCCGCTCGATGAGCTCGGCGAGGTCGGACGGCGAGATCTCGGTGCCTTCTGACATCTCGTCATCGTGGCACCGGCGGCACGGATGCGCGACCACCCGACTCGGGAGCCGACAAGACTGTCGAGCCACCCGCGCGCTGAGGGTGGCTCCATGCCCGTGCGGCGCTCGGGTGGCGGGTCGGTGGGGACGTGAACAGGTCCGGATTACCCTTGAGGTCAGCGACGTCGGATCCCCCCACATCTACCGACGTCGCGGCGCCCCGCGACCCGTCCCCCGCGGCCGTGGGGCGCATCTGAGCCGCCGTCGCCATGAGGTCCCGCTCCTCGACGCGGGATTGCGTCGTTCTAGCTGAACAGCGAGTAGACCAGGCTCACCAGCAGGCCGATGGCCAGGGGCACGCCGATCACGTTGCCCCGGGCGAAGAGGATCCAGGACCAGACCAGGAGCTTCCGTGCCGCCGGGTCGTGCCGACGGATGCGGTCGAGTCCCTGCAGGACAGCACCATCCCCACGATGCCCAGCGGCGTCACGAAGACGGCGAGCCTGCCCATCACCGACGCGAGGATCGTGCCTTCACGGGTGAAGTCATCGTGGTCCGTCGTGCCCCACAGCAGCCGGACTTCGGGCGCAGAGCTCTGCGTCATGGCGCCGACAGGAGGGCACCGGGACCCGGTCGGCGGTGTGCCGAACCGTCAGCTCGGGTCTCTCGAGACCGCGAGGCTGCGGGTCCGTGAGCTGATGAAGCTCGGAGTGGAGTGCGCTTGGTCAGCCGGCGTGACGGCTGAGGTTGGTCCGCAGGGACATCAGCTCACGATCGGTGAGTCGGGCCTGGGTCCAGCTCTTGCGCAGAGCCTGCGTCATGCGCGCGACCGAGTCGGTGCGGCGGGCGGACGAGGATGGGATGACGTGCGACATGGTGCTTCCTTCAGTGGGTAGCGAGGCTTTCTCGCTTCTCCAAATGTAGTAGGTGCTACGTCGACAACGCACAACGGCGAGGCCGTTCGAGACGTGACTCTCGTCTCTCTTCGCCCGCACGTCCCGCACCGTTGCGTCGTACGCCGGAATTCCGCGAGGCTCGGTGCGTGTCGGGCACCCGAGAGAACACCGGACGCTGTCTGTGCGGAGCAGTTCGGTACGCCGTGACCGGGCCGCTGCGACCGGTGATCGACTGCCACTGTGAGCGGTGCCGGCGGTTCAGCGGCCACTACCTGGCAGCGACGTCGGCGGCCGTGCCAGACGTGACCGTCGAGGACCCCTCCCACCAGCTGACGTGGTTCCCGGTGCCGGGTGCGGAGTACGGGTTCTGCCGCACCTGCGGAGGTTCTCTCTTCTGGCGTGGCGAGTCGTCGCCGGACGTCCTCTCGATCTGCGCGGGCACCCTGGAACCGCCGACGGGCCTGGCCACGACCGAGGCGATCTGGGTGTCGCACGCCAGCGACTACTTCACCCGACCTGACCTGCCCGAGCACTCGACCGAGTAGGGGCTCACTCCGCCTGCTGCGCCAGCTCGGCGCGGACGGAGCGCGGCAACGCCGCGACGACCAGGTCGTAGGAGTCCTGGACCAGGTGGCTGACCAGGTCGTCGTCGACAGATCCGTCGAGGTCGACGGAGTTCCAGTGTCGCTTGTTCTGGTGGTAGCCGGGGCGGATGCCGGAGTACGCCGCGCGAAGCTCGAGAGCATGGGCGGGGTCGCACTTGAGGTTGACGACGGGATCCCCGCCCAGCGCGACGAGTGCGAACATCTTGCCGCCGACCTTCATCACCGCGACCTCGTCGCCGAAGGGATAGGTCTCCTCCGCCGCCGGTAGGTCGAGGCAGAACGCGAGCACCTCGTCTCGGGTCATGGTCCCAGCATGACGTGCGCGGACGAGGGCACTCAGGGAGCCTCGATCGTGGACAGCGCCGCCGGCGCTCTGCGTGCGGAACAGACGCGACCGCCCCACCGCGCCGAAGGCGCGAGGTGGGGCGGTCGGCACTGAGGGCCGCGGGCAAATGGGGGGTGTGCCCCGGCCCCTCGTCAGGCGCCCCCGAGATCCGGCTGGGGGGATTCGCCGGTCGGATTCCGTCTGACGAAGTCTCAAGAGAACCTTAAGGGATGACCGGGCTCACCGTGAAATCTTTGGCACAACCGGTGCCCCGAGCACCCGGGCAGGAGGCGGTCAGACCACCTCGAACGCGACGGCCCGCGACCCTACGTCGGCCTGGGTCAGCCGCACCTCCGCCTCTGTCCCCAGCGGCAACGGCCCCCGGGCGGTCACCCGGGCCTCGACGGCCGGCTCCTGGATGACGACCCTGCCGCGCGTGCTGTCCTTCGCGTCGACATCGGTGACGACGGCCTCGAACATCTCCCCCACGCGGCCGTGGAGGACGCCGGCCTCGACCAGGTCCAGCACCATCGCCTCGTACTGGGCCGCGCGTCGACCGGCGTCCTTCATGACGTCGGGGAGCTCGGAGAGCCTGGCCGCGACCCAGGCCGGCACCTCGGTGCCGGCGCACAACGCGACACAGATCTCGCCGGCGTACCGGTCGCCGAGCCGGCGCAGCGGCGCGGTGACGTGGGCGTACTCGGATGCGAGTGCCGCATGGACCGGGTCCGCCGGGACCTCGCCGTCGAAGGCCAGGTAGCCGCTGCCGCGCAGGAGCCGCGCGCACGCCGTGATCATGGCCGCCTCGGCGGGCTTGCGGGAGTCGAGACCACGGATGAAGTCGGGGTACAGCTGCTCGGCCGGCCAGTCGATGTGCAGGGCGCGCGCTACGCGGTGGAGACGCTGGATGTCGTGGGGCTGAGGCGGCGGAAGCGTGCGCAGGAGTCCGACGCGGGCGTAGACCATCAGGGAGGCCGCGGCGAAACCGGTCAGCATCGAGATCTGCGCGTTCCAGGTCTCGGCCGGGATCATCGAGCGGAACTCCAGGGACCAGTCGTCTCCGGCCACCTCGACCTCCTGCTCGGGCAGCGGGAGCGAGATGCCACCGCGCGCCGCTTCGCGCTGGAGACGGAGCTCGCCGACCTCCTTGAGAAGCATCAGCACCTCGTCGGCCGTGCCGTCGTCGATCGACCGCTGGACGCCGACGTAGTCGAGCTTGGCGCGCGAGCGCACGCGAGCGCGCTCGACCTGGACGTCGGTGCCCTCACCCGTCTCGTTGACGCGGATCGTCCACAGCAGGGCGGGACGAACCTGGTCGGGCAGCAGGGACGCCGCGCCCTCCGAGAGCGACGTCGGGTGCAGCGGGACCTTGGAGTCCGCGCCGTACAGCGTCTCGCCGCGCACGTGCGAAGCGACGTCCACCGGGTCGCCCGGCTGCACGAAGGCGTGCACGTCGGCGATCGCGTAGTACACGACGTACCCGCGCTCGCCACGCTCGATGTAGAGGGCCTGGTCCAGGTCCATCGAGGACGCGGGGTCGATGGTCACGAAGGGAAGGTCCGTGCGGTCCAGGTCGGGCAGCCGCGGGCTCGCCGCGGCGCGTGCGGCGGCCTGCTCGACCTCGGAGGAGAAGTCCGGGGTCACCTGGAGCTCGGTCTGGATCCGCGTGATCCCGTCGCGCAGCGACTGCGCGGCGACCTCGTCTCGGGCGTGGACCCGCACCACTCGGCTCGAGGACATGCGACCACCTTAGTAACCTCGCCGCCGTGCTGATCCTGCTCCCGCCCAGTGAGGGCAAGGCCCAGCCGCGCCGCGGAAAGCCGGTCGACCCCGGCTCCGGCCCGCTCGCCGACGCTCGCCGAGACGTGCGCGAGGCCCTGATCGATCTGTGCCGCGGTCCGGAGGAGGACGCCGTCCGCGTGCTCGGGCTGAGTCCCGGTCAGATGGACGACGTACGACGGAACGCCCGACTGTCCGAGCTCCCCTCGGCCGCGGCGGAACGGATCTACAGCGGGGTCCTCTACGAGGCCCTCGGGCTCACCACGCTCGACCCGCCGGCGCACCGGCGGGCGGTGGCCCGGGTGGCGATCGTGTCCTCGCTGTACGGCCTCGTGCGTCCCGCCGAGCGGATCGCGCCGTACCGGCTCGGCGGTGGAGTCACCCTTCCCCGACTCGGCGGTGTCGCCGCCCACTGGCGCCGGCACCTCGACCCGGTCGTCCGCGACCTGGCCGGCCGTGGGCTGATCGTCGACCTCCGCTCGACGACGTACGCCGGGTTCTGGCGGCCGGCCGCCGACCTCGCGCGGCATGTGGTCACCGTCCGGGTGCTGCACGAGGTGAAGGGACGACGACAGGTGGTGAGTCACTTCAACAAGGCGACGAAGGGGCGACTCGTGCGCGCGGTGCTGGAGGACGGCCGCGACCCACGGACGCCGTCGGCCTTCGCCGCCCTGCTCATCGACCACGGCTGGCACGTCGAGCTCGGCTCGGACAGCACGACCGGAAGCCAGCTCGACGTGGTGGTCACCGAGCTCTGAGACCCGTCACCAGCGCTGCGGGTCGAGCATCTGCCCCGCGCCGGGCGGCTGGGCGTTGTACAGCCGCAACGATGCTGGGATGCCGTCGCTGCTCGGCTCACCGAAGAACGAGACGACGCTGACCGATGCCGTCGACAGCTCCATCCGGAACAGGGACGTGAGCGGCGCGTCCACCGCGTGCGAGACCAGGACCTTGATGGGCGTCACGTGGCTGACCACGACGACGGTCTCCCCGGCGTACCTCTCGAGGACGCCGGACAGGCCGTCGAGCACGCGCTTCTCGACCTCGCGGAACGACTCGCCGCCGCCCGGCCCGATGTCGAGCGAGCCGAGCCAGGACTCGAGCTCGTCGGGCCGCTGCTCCTGGACCTCGGCGAACGTCATCCCGTCCCAGGTGCCGAACTCCATCTCGGCGAAGCCCGGCTCCTCGACCACTGCCGCTCCCAGACGCTCGGCGAGGATGTCCGCGGACTCGCGGGTGCGCCGGACCGGCGACGCCACGACGACGTCCACCGCCTCGCCGATCGGAGCCAGCCAGTCGGCCACCTCACGAACCTGGGCCCGGCCGTCGTCGGTCAGACCCGGGTTGCTGCTGGCGAGCCCACCGGAGAAGCGCTTCTCCGCGGTGAGCGAGGTGGCGCCGTGCCGGACCAGCACCAGGGTGGTCACCGGCCCTCCCGGCGGAGCCCAGCCGCGGGACCCGACCTCACCCTCCGGACCCGATGCTCGGGCTGCGGGGCTCTCGGCCTCCTCGACCGCGGAGTCCGGCCGGTCGCCGATCTCCACGGCCGCGCCCTCGTCGACCAGCTCGCCGGCTTCCTCGCGCGTGTGCCAGGTGATGCCCGACCGCTTGCCGTCCAGGGCCTCGTTGGCCAGGCGGTCCGCGTGCTTGTTCTGCTCGCGCGGCACCCAGGTGTACGTCGTGCCGAACGGAGCCAGCGCGTTGGCCTCGAGCGCCAGCGGGCGCATGTCGGGGTGTCGGATCTTCCAGTTGCCGCTCATCTGCTCGACCACGAACTTGGAGTCCATCCGGACCTCGATGTCGGCGTCCGGCGCGACGGTCTGCGCCATCGTGAGTCCCGCGATGAGGCCGCGGTACTCCGCGACGTTGTTGCTCGCGACGCCGATGGTGGTGCCGTCCTCGGCCAGGACCCGACCGGAGTCGCCGTCCTTGACCAGCGCGCCGTACGCCGCGGGGCCCGGGTTGCCGCGGGATCCACCGTCCGCCTCCACCACGACGTGGCGGATCGGGTGGCTCACAGACCGCTCTCGGCGGTGCGCACGAGGATCCGGCTGCACTCCTCGCACCGGATCACGTCGTCGTCCGAGGCCGCCCGGATGGTCGCGAGCTCGGCGTTGTCGAGGTCGAGCATGCAGCCGCTGCAGCGCCGGGCACGCAGGAGTGCGGCGCCGACGCCGCCCTTGCTGTCGCGGAGCCGGCCGTAGAGCGTCAGCAGGTCCGCCGGCAGCTCGGCCGCCACCGGGCTCCGTTGCACCTCCAGGTCGCCGAGCGACTGGTCGATCTCGGCCAGCTTGGCATCGCGCGCGGCCGTCGTCTCCTCGATCTGCTTCTCGGTGTCGGTGAGCCGGCCGGCGAGGGTGTCCAGGGTCAGCTGCGCTTCCTCGAGGCGCTCCATCACCTCGATCTCCTCGTCCTCGAGGGAGGTGATGCGACGCTCGAGCGAGACCATCTCCTGCTGCATGCGCTGGATGTCCTTGGGGTTGCTGACCAGTCCCTGGTCGATCCGGCTCTGATCGCGCTCGCGGCGTGCCTTGACCTGCTCGACGTCCGCGTCGACCTTGGTCTGCTCACCGCTCAGGTCCTCGACGGCGATGCGCGCGTCCTGGGTCTGGCCGTCGAGCCGGCTCCGGGTCTCGGCGAGCTCCTCCAGGCGGGCGTGCTCGGGGAGGGATCGACGCTGGTGGCGCAGCTGGTCGGCGCGCGCGTCCAGGTCCTGGAGGTCCAGCAGTCGTACCTGGGCGGACGGGTCGGCCTTCACGCACTCTCCTCGGGGTGTCCGGGTCGGTCGGGGGTGGTCACGCGCGGCCCTGCCACACGTCGGTACAGATGGTGCTCACCCGGATCTCCACCGTATCGCCCGGGGCCTGATCGGCCAGGGCCTCACCGAGCCGCTCGGCCAGCTCGGGCAGCCAGGTCCATTCCGCTGCCCAGTGACTGACGTCGAGCAGCGAGGGCCCACCCTGTTCGAGGAACTCGCCTGCCACGTGGTGACGCAGGTCGCTGGTGACGTAGACGTCGGCGTTCGCGGCCATCGCGTCGGCGAGCAGGAAGTCGCCGGCGCCTCCGCACACGGCCACCCGGCGTACGACGCGGTCGTGGTCGCCGCCGATCAGCACCCCGCGGGCCGTCGGCGGCAGCGAAGCGGCCACCTTCTCGGCGTACACCCCGAGGGTCGTCTCGTCCACGTCGCCCACCCGGCCCATGCCGGCTCTCGCGGTCCCCGGATCGGCGAGCTCGATGATGTCGTAGGCGACCTCCTCGTAGGAGTGCGCCGCGAGCACGGCTCGCACCACGTCGGTCCGGCGCCGGCGGGGCAGCACCGCCTCGATCCGGAGCTCGTCGGTCAGCTCGAGCTCGCCGACGCGGCCGACCGTCGGGTTCGCGCCCTCGAGCGGACGGAATCGTCCCTCTCCGGACGTCGTGTACGAGACCGTGTCGTAGTCACCGACGTGGCCTGCGCCTGCCGCTGCCAGCGCGGACCTGACGGCGTCGGCGTCGCCGACCGGGGCGAAGACGACCAGCTTGTCGAGCGCCTCCCCCGTCGGCCGGACGGGTCGGACGTCGCGCAGTCCGAGTGCCCGGGCCAGCGCGTCGGACACACCGGGGTCGGCGTGGTCGGCGTTCGTATGGGCCGTGAGGAGGCCACACCCGGCGCGGGTCAGGGTGGCGAGCGTGCGGCCCTTGGGCGTCGTCTCGGCGACGCCGTGGACACCACGCAGGAACAACGGGTGGTGCGTGATCAGCAGGTCGGCCTCCCAGCCGGCCGCCTCCTGCGCGGTCGCGAGCACCGGGTCGACCGCCAGCAGGATCCGCCGTACCGGGGCGTCGGGGTCCCCCGCGGCGAGCCCCACGGCGTCCCAGTCGTCGGCGGTCCCGGGGGGATACCAGCCGTGGACCAGGTCCACCACCTCGGCCAAGGTCGGAGCCAGCGTCGACACGCCCTGACCCTAGTGCCCTGCTTCCGGGTCGTCCGCCTGACAGGCCACTAGGACCTCCTGTGAAGCGGACGACCCACAGGGTCAGTTGACCTGGCGCTCGCGGCCCTCCCAGTACGGCGCGCGCAGCTTGAACTTCTGCAGCTTGCCGGTCGCCGTGCGTGCCAGGACGTCGCGGAACTCCACGGACGTCGGCGCCTTGTAGCGCGCCACCTTGCCCTTGACGTACTCGATGAGCTCCTCCTCGGTCAGGGCCGAGCCGTTGGTCGTGACCACCAGGGCCTTGATGGTCTCGCCCCACTTCTCGTCGGGTACGCCGATCACCGCGACCTCGGCGACGTCCGGGTGGCTGAAGATGACGTCCTCGACCTCGATCGAGGAGACGTTCTCGCCACCGGTGATGA
Source organism: Nocardioides sp. (assembly GCA_036270075.1). GTDB lineage: Bacteria > Actinomycetota > Actinomycetes > Propionibacteriales > Nocardioidaceae > Nocardioides. The sequence continues at coordinate 3,204 of DATBDF010000370.1, read as the reverse complement.
TCACGTCCTTCTTGCGGTCCTGGATGTTGAGGTAGCCCTCGTCATCGATGAACCCACCGTCGCCGGTGTGGAACCAGCCGTCCTCGAGCGCCTTGGCGGTCTCCTCGGGCTGCTCCCAGTAGCCCTCGAGGCAGACGTTCGAGCGGGCGAGCACCTCGCCCTCGTCGTCCACCGTGAGCGTCACGCCGATCGCGGGCGTCCCGGCGCGGATCAGCTTCTGCGCGTGCTGGTCGGGCGCGAGGTCGTCCCACTCGGAGCGCCCACGGTTGACGGTCAGCAGCGGCGAGGTCTCGGTGAGCCCGTAGATCTGGATGAACTCCCAGCCGAGCTCCGCCTCGACCCGCGCCACGGTCTTGGTCGGCGGAGGGGCCCCCGCGACGATGATCCGCGTCTTGTCGCGCCCGGGGATCTCGCCCTGCCAGTGCGGCGCCGCATCGAGCACGGCGGCGACGACCGCCGGGGCGGCGCACATGATGGTCACGCCGTACTTCTCGACCCGGCGCAGGATCTCGGTGCCGTCGACCTTGCGCAGCGCGACCTGCGGCACGCCGCAGCCGGTCATCGCGAACGGCATGCCCCATCCGTTGGCGTGGAACATCGGCAGCGTGTGCAGGTACACGTCGCGGTCGGTGACCTCGGTGTGCAGCGCGAAGGTCAGCGCGTTGGTCCAGATGTTGCGGTGCGTGATCTGCACGCCCTTCGGACGCGCGGTCGTGCCCGACGTGTAGTTGATCGTGGCCGTGGCGTTCTCGTCCGGCTCCCAGGCCCGCGGCTCGACGCCCTCGAGGAACAGGTCGTCGTCGTCCCCAAGGACGAACACGTGCTCGGCCTCGAGGTCGGCGAGGACCTCCTTGAGCTCGGGGTCGACGTACACCACGCGAGCACCCGAGTGGCGCACGATGTACTGCACCTCGTCGAAGGAGAGCCGGAAGTTCACCGGGACGAGGACGCGGCCGAACCCGCAGATCCCCCAGAACGCCGTGAACAGGCGCGCGCTGTTGTGGGACACGACCGCGACGCGCTCGCCCACCTCGAGCCCGAGCTGGTCGTGCTTGGCGGCCATCGCGCGCGCGAGCTCGCCGACACGTCGATAGGTGAGGTCGCCGAGGGAGGGCGCGGGCTGGTCGGGTTCGTCCGCGATGCCCACGCGGTCGCCGTAGACGGCCAGCGCGCGGTCGAGGAAGTCGTTGACGCTGAACGGGACGATCATGGAGGAAATCTAAACCCGTGAGGCCGAGATGGCTGGGGGCGTTTGCCGACCGGAAGACCAGGAGGTTAGCCTTACCTAACCTGTTGTCGACGGAGTAGGACCCCCATGGGCATCGGCCAGACTCTCCTGCTCGGCTTCATCGCCGGCGTCACGATCCTGTTCGGAATGCCGTTGGGCCGGATGCGACGGCCCAGCGAGGCACTCCGGGTCTCCCTCAACGCAGTGGCGATCGGCATCTTGTTGTTCCTCGTGTGGGACGTGCTCTCCGCCGCCTGGGAGCCGATCGACGAGGGGCTGGCCGCCCACCACGAGACGGGTGCAGGCCTCGGCTCGACCCTCGGCTACGGGGTGCTGTTCGTGGCCGGCCTGAGCGTGGGCCTGCTCGGACTCCAGCAGTACGAGGCCTGGATGGGCCGCCGGGTACGACGCACCCGCCAGTCGATCGGCCCGGGCGCGATGGCCAAGCAGGAGCTGCGACCCCGAGGGATCACCTCGTGGTCGCCCGGCAAGCAGCTGGCGTTCCTGATCGCCGTCGGCATCGGTCTGCACAACTTCGCCGAGGGCCTGGCGATCGGCCAGGCCGCCGCGAGCGACGAGATCGCCCTCGCCACCTTGCTGGTGATCGGCTTCGCCCTCCACAACGCCACCGAGGGCTTCGGCATCGTGGCGCCACTGGCCGCCGAGGCCGAGCAGGACGAGGACGCGCGCCCGTCCTGGGGTCTGCTGCTGCTCCTGGCCACGATCGGCGGCGGGCCGACCTTCGTCGGCACCGCGGTGGGGCACTCGTTCACCAGCGAGCCTGTCTCGGTGGTCTTCCTGACCCTGGCTGCGGGCTCGATCCTCTACGTGATCATCCAGCTGCTGGCCGTCGCCGGCCGGAGCGCGCGACGCGACCTCATCTATGTCGGTGTCCTGGCCGGTCTGCTCGCCGGTTTCCTCACCGACGCCATCGTGACCGCAGCGGGGGTCTGACTCCTCCGTCCGGCCTCGGTTCGTCGCTCGCCGAACCATGGAGCGGGTACGAAGGAGTGATGTCCTCGCCATCCCTCCGGGTCCGGCTGCCCGCGACGCGCAGCTCCGGGGCCCGCGCCGTGGGCATCGTCTTCCTGGCCTGGCTGTGGCTGATGGCCGGGGCGAACCTGGCCGCCCCGTTGTACGAGCGTTACGCCGAGGAGTTCGGTTTCGCTCCGATCGTCCTGACCACCGTGTTCGCGGCGTACGCCGTGACGCTCGTGCTGACCCTGCTGACCTGCGGGCGACTCGCGGACCGGTTCGGTCGGCGGCCGGTGATCGCCTCGGGGCTCGCAGTCGGGATCGTCGCCCTCGTCGTGTTCGCCGCGGCGACGTCGCCCGTCTGGCTCTATGCCGCTCGCGCCCTGCAGGGCGTCGCCGTCGGCCTGGTCAGTGGGTCTGCCACGGCCGCCCTGGTCGAGCTGGACCCGGACCCCGAGGGCGGTCGTCCGGCACTCCTGGCCGGGTTGGCCCAGGCCGTGGGCAGCGGGACCGGGCCCCTGCTCGCCGGGCTGCTGGCCGAGGTCGCTCCGGCGCCTCTGCGCGTGTCGTTCCTGGTCGGGGCGGCCGTCACGTCGATCTGGCTGGTCCTGGTCTGGCTGGTGCCGGAGCCGGGCACGCTCACAGGTGAACCGTGGCGCGCGCAGTGGCCCCGGGTGCCGGCCGCGATCCGCGCGGACTTCTGGCGGTTGGGTCTCACCGGTGGACTGGTGTGGGCGTCGCTGGCGCTCTATCTCTCGGTGGTGCCGTCGTACGTCGCGGAGCTGCTCGACACCGACAACCTCGCGCTGATCGGCGCCAACTCCGCCCTCGCCTGCTTCGCCTCCGCGGCGACCCAGGTCGTGGCTCATCGCCGGCCCACACGTCGGCGGGCCACGCAGGCGGTCGGACTCACGGTGCTCGCCTCCGGACTCCTGCTGCTGGTGGCCTCGGCGGCCGTCGACGCGGTCGCACTCGTGCTGTTGGCCGCCCTGGTGATCGGA
>DATBDF010000369.1:0-14859 GCA_036270075.1 Nocardioides sp. | reverse complement strand
GGTCCGAACCTGGGTAGTTCACCCGATGAGCGCACCGGGGGTCTGTTCCTAACCTCTTCACCACGGTCAGCACGACCGCCACTACACCCGTCACCACCAAGGAGACAGCTCATGCCGCTCTACATGGACGTTCACCACCTCGACGGCCCGGTCAACGCCGACGACGTAGCCAAGGCCCACATGGCCGACCTGCAGATCCAGGACAAGTACGGCGTCGACTACAAGCGTTACTGGGTCGACGAGGCCAACAGCACGATCTTCTGCCTGGTCGACGCCCCGTCACCGGACGCCGCGAACACCGTCCACCGCGAGGCCCACGGCCTCGTCGCAGACGAGGTCCACGAGGTCAAGGAGGGTGCGTGATGCGAGCACCACGCATCCTGGCGGCCGTCGCGCTGGGCGTCGTCGCCCTGCTGGCCCCGCTGACCGCCCCCGCCACCGCGGGAACCGCCCACCAGGTCGAGGTCGCGAAGGCGGCCACCCAGGACTTCACGCACACGGGTGCTGCGAAGAAGGCCGGCTACGCCCTCCTCAAGGACACGGCCGGGATCGCCTGCATCGCCATGAAGGGCATGGGAGGCATGGGCGTCCACTACGCCAACGGCAGCCTGGTCGACGACAAGATCCAGGTCCGGCATCCGGAGGCAGTGGTCTACCGCTTCACCCGGAACGGTCACCTCAAGCTCGCGGCACTGGAGTACCTCGTCACGCGTGAGGCGTGGCGGGCGAACCACCCGACCGGACGACCCGAGCTGTTCGGCCACCGGTTCAACTTCACGCCCGCGGGCAACCGGTTCGGGTTGCCGGCGTTCTTCTCCCTCCACGCCTGGCTCTGGTACGACAACCCCGCGGGGACGTTCCAGATGTTCAACCCGAAGGTGCACTGCCCCGCCGGGATCTGAAGGCACGTGCACTGCCGGGGCCCGCGAGGTCCCGGCAGTGCCGTAGCCGGGTCCCCAACTTAGGCAGCCCACCAGGCCGAACCTGGGTAGATCACCCGATGAACCGTGCGGGCTCGGTTCCTACTGTGGCTGTTCGGGGTCACCACGACCGTCACCGCACTCACACCGAGGAGATCGCATGCCGCTCTACATGGACGTACACCACCTGGACGGCCCCGTCAGCGCCGACGACGTCGCCAAGGCCCACATGGCCGACCTGCAGATCCAGGACAAGTACGACGTGAACTACCAGCGCTACTGGGTCGACGAGGCCAACAACACGATCTTCTGCCTGGTGGAGGCGCCCTCACCCGACGCCGCCAACACCGTCCACCGCGAGGCCCACGGCTTGGTCGCCGACGAGGTGCACGAGGTCAAAGAAGGCTCGTGACGCGCCGCCCGGCAGGGCTGCTGCGGGTCACCGGTCGGTAGCGCGGCGCCGCCCGATCACGACCTGGCTGTCTCGCAGGCCCGGCCCGATCACCTCCCACCCCGCGCGGGCGTAGAGGCGGCGGGCCGGGTCGTCCGCGTCCGCGGTCGTCATCAGCACCCAGCGCTCCTGCGGGAGCCCCTCGGTCAGCCCGTCGAGGAGCGTGCGGCCGACCCCGGTCCCCCGGGCTCGTTCCAGCACACCGATGCTGACCAGCTCGAAATGGCCACCGAGCCACTCCTCGGCCACCGCGGGCTCGAGCACGCGTGCCGCCTGGTCCGTCCACCACTGTCCGCGTTCGCCGGTGTAGCCGTAGCCGAACCCGACCAGCCGATCGCCCTCGTGGGCCCGTGCGACGCGGAAGCCGGTGCGAGCCACGTGCCGGTCCCAGATCCCGCTGCGCCAGGCCGGGTAGTCGGGCTGGTCGCCGAACACCGCGTCGTACACCTCGAAGACCGCGCGTCTCTCGTCGTCGGTCACCTCGGTGGCGAGGGTGTACGTCGTCATGTGTCGATGGTGACCGAAGACCCGATCGGGTCAGGCATCGAGCGTCTCGACGTCCACCTCGTAGGCGCCCTGCACCAGGAACTCCTTGCGAGGGGCGACCTCGGAGCCCATCAGCAGCTCGAACACCCCGCTCGCCGCCTCCGCGTCGTCGATGGTGATGCGGCGCAGCGTTCGGTGGCGACGGTCCATCGTGGTCTCGGCGAGCTGCTTGGCATCCATCTCGCCCAGCCCCTTGTACCGCTGGACCGGGTCCTTCCAGCGCATCCCCTTCTTGGCGAGTTCGGCCAGCTTCCGCTGCAGCTCGGCGTCGGAGTAGGTGTAGACGTACTTGTCCGTCCCCTTCTTGGGGTTGGTGAGCTCGATCCGGTGCAGCGGAGGGACGGCGGAGTACACGCGGCCGTCGCGGATCAGGTCGGGCATGTACTTGAAGAACAAGGTCGCGAGCAGGCAGCGGATGTGGGCGCCGTCGGAGTCGGCGTCGGCCATGAAGATGATCCGGCCGTAGCGTCGCGCCTCGAGCTCGAACGTGCGGCCCGACCCGGCGCCGACCACCTGGATGATCGAGGCACACTCGGCGTTCTTGAGCATGTCGCCGACCGAGGCCTTCTGGACGTTCAGGATCTTGCCGCGGATCGGCAACAGCGCCTGGAACTCGGAGTTGCGGGCTAGCTTGGCGGTGCCGAGCGCGGAGTCCCCCTCGACGATGAACAGCTCGGTCCGCTCGTTGTCGGTGGCCCGGCAGTCGGCCAGCTTGGCCGGCAGCGCCGAGGACTCGAGGGCGTTCTTGCGACGCTGGGTGTCGCGCTGCTGGCGAGCCGCCAGTCGGGTCTTGGACGCGGCCACGACCTTGTCCATCACGAGCCGGGCCTGGACCTTCTGGTCACGCTTGGTCGAGGTGAGGAACCTCCTCAGCTCCGCGGACACGACCTTGCTGACCACCGAGCGCACCGCCGGGGTCCCGAGGATCTCCTTGGTCTGGCCCTCGAACTGCGGCTCGGCCAGTCGCACGGTCACGACGGCGGTCATGCCCTCCATGACGTCGTCCTTGATCACGTTGTCGTCGTTGACCCGTAGCGCCTTGGTCGCCCGCATCACCTCGTTGAAGGTCTTGGTCATCGCGGACTCGAAGCCCGCGACGTGGGTGCCTCCCTTCGGGGTGGCGATCACGTTGACGTAGGACCGCATCTCCGTGTCGTAGCCGGTGCCCCACCGGATCGCGATGTCGACCCCCAGCTCGCGCTCGACCTCCTGCGGCGTCATGTGCCCCTGGTCGTCGAGCAGCGGCACGGTCTCGGTGAACGTGTCGGTGCCCTGCAGCCGGAGGATGTCGGTGACCTTCTCGTCACGGGCGAGGAACTCGGTGAACTCCGCGATGCCGCCGTCGTGGCGGAACTTCTCCTCGACGGGCTGCCCCCCGCGGAGGTCGCGGATGACCAGCTCCAGGCCGGGCACGATGAACGACGTGTGACGGGCCCGGCCGATCAGCCCCTCCCACTCGAACTGCGCGTCCTTGGTGAAGATCTGGCGGTCGGGCCAGAAACGGATGCGTGTGCCGGTCTTGGCCTTCGACACCCGGCCGCCCTTGCGGCTCAGCCCGGACTTCTGGGTGAACGACGCGTTCGGTCCGTCGCCGTCGAACAGGCCCGGGAACCCGCGCCGGAAGCTCATCCCCTGTTGGGACGGCGTGCGGTCGACGTCCACGTCGAGGCGCGCGGACAGCGCGTTGACCACCGAGGCGCCGACACCGTGCAGGCCGCCGGTCGCGACGTAGGACGAGCCGCCGAACTTGCCGCCCGCGTGCAGCTTGGTGAAGACGACCTCGACCCCGGGGAGGCCGGTCTTCGGCTCCTTGTCGACCGGGATGCCGCGACCGTGGTCGTGGACCTCCGCGGAACCGTCGGGGTGCAGCGTGACCTCGATCAGGTCACACGCGCCCGCGAGCGCCTCGTCGACGCCGTTGTCGATGATCTCCCACAGGCAGTGCATCAGGCCCCGGGTGTCGGTGGACCCGATGTACATGCCCGGGCGCTTGCGGACCGCCTCGAGCCCCTCGAGCACGAGAAGGTGTGCTGCGTTGTACGTGTTGTCGGCGATCGTGGGTCTCCTGCGAAGGTCGGGTCGTGCTCCGACCTCGACCCTACCGGCGACACGCCGAGCACCGACGCTGCCACGCTGCCGGTGTGGACGTGCGTCCTGCTCTAGCGTTGCCACATCACGAACCGGCCACGATTCGGGGACTGATTTCGGGAATTTCGAACCGCACGAGAGCAGGAACCGTCACACTCAACAGCACAGATCGACGCTCACGGACCGGCGTTCCCGAGGAGTGGAAAACTCCGCTACCGGGTACGACGGGCGTGATGGGATCAGGTGTCGGACGCCACGTCGCACCGGGGGGCTCGCAGGGAATCTTCGGCTCCCGGGCTACGTTGGAACCGGCACCGACGAAGACAGAAATGAGGCCGATGTGACCACTGCCGTTGCCCCGAGTTCCGCGCTGAGCGCCGCGGACCGCTGCGACCGTTGCGGAGCTCAGGCCTACCTCCGGGTCGAGCTCCAGTCGGGCGGTGAGCTGTTGTTCTGCGCCCACCACGCCCGTGAGCACGGCGACAAGCTCCGCGAGATCGCGGCGCACGTCGTCGACGAGACCGGCAAGCTCCGCGAGACTCCCGCCACCACTCCGCAGGAGGAGCGCTGACGGGCGATCAGACTCCGGCTCTGACTTCTGACAGAGCGCTGACGGGGGCCCCGGACCACTGAGGTCCGGGGCCTCCGCCGTCTCTGTGTCCAGCCGTTCGGGACAGGGTCCGTGGCCGGGTCGGTGGCGGGGTCCGCGGCCGGTGTCGACGGCGGGGCGTGTGCCAGGCTTCGGCCATGTCGGGAACCGAGCTCGCCTGCGGTCTGCTGATCCTGGTCGGGCTGTTCGGGATCGTGGTGCCCGTGCTTCCCGGCACGCTGCTGGTGGCACTCGGGATCCTCGTCTGGGCCACCGAGCAGGGCTCGTGGGAGGCCTGGACGACGTTCGGCATCGCCGCCGGTCTCCTGCTGGGTGGTCAGCTGCTCAAGTACGCCGTCCCCGGGCGCCGGCTGAAGGCCGCCGTCCCGACCAGCACCTTGGTGGTCGGTGGCGTCGGCGCCATCGTCGGCTTCTTCGTGATCCCGTTCGTCGGCGTCCTGGTCGGCTTCCCGATCGGCGTGTACGCCGCGGAACGCGTGCGCCTCGGCGGTGCCGGCGCCTGGGGGTCGACCAAGGCGGCGCTGAAGGCCATGGGCTGGAGCATCCTGATCGAGATGGTGGCCGCCCTGGCCGCGACCCTGGTCTGGGTCGCCGGGCTGGGTCTGACGTGACCGCCGTCCTGCTCGCACTGCTCGGCGCAGCGTCGTACGGCGTCTCCGACTTCGTCGGCGGGATCTTCGGCAAGCGCGCGAGCGCCTGGGCCGTCGCCGCGACGGGAGGTCTCGGCGGCGCGGCCGCCGCTCTCGTGCTCGCCGTCGCCCACCCGGGCGATCCCCGTGCCGCGGACCTGGCGTGGGGTGCGGCCGCAGGCGTCGGGAACGGCATCGGAACGGCGTTCCTGTACCGCGGCCTCGCCTCGGGTCGGATGGGAGTCGTGGCCCCGGTGAGCGGGGTCCTGGCCGTGGTCCTGCCCGTGGTCGTCGGCGTCGTCACCGGCGAACGCCCCGGCGCCCTGGTCTGGCTCGGGATCATCGCGGCCGTGCCCGCCATCTGGCTGGTGGCACGCGAGCCGGACACCGGCCCCGCCACGGGGTCGGCCGGGTCGGGCGCCCGGGACGGCGTGCTCGCCGGTCTCGGCTTCGGGGTCCTGTTCACCTGCCTCGGCCAGATCCCCGACGGCGCCGGCTTCTGGCCCCTGGTGCTCAACCAGCTGGTCGGCGTGGTCGTGATCGCGATCGCTGCGACCCTGCTGGGGGTGGTCTGGGTCCCCCGCGAGGCCGCCGCCTGGGGCGGAGCGCTCGCCGGCCTGCTCGGCGGACTCGCCACCGCCGCGTTCCTGCTCGCCACGCACCACGGACTCCTCAGCGTCTCCGCCGTGCTGACGTCGCTCTACCCCGCGTTCACCGTGCTGCTCGCGGCGCTGGTCCTGCACGAGCGCGTGCACCGGCTCCAGGCCTGGGGGCTGGGGCTGTGCGGTGTGGCCGTGGTCCTGGTCGCAATGGGCTAGTCGAGACGGACGTTCGTCCTGGATTCGCCGGAGCGGGGCCCGGGTCATCGCGTTTCACCTCGTGACACGCCCTCCAGCCCGTAGCCTTCAGCGTTGGTAAAGCCATCTCCACGGAAGGGCAACGGGGTGGACACAGTCGAGCAGTCGCGGGTCGACGCGGTGCGCGAGCTGGGTCTGCTCGACACCCCGCCTGAGGAGCGCTTCGACCGCGTCGTGCGACTCGCGCAGCGGCTGTTCGACGTCAGCGCGGTCGCGGTCAACCTGATCGACCACGACCGCTTGTTCGTGAAGTCGGCGGTGGGCTTCGAGGCCGGTCTCAGCCTGCCGATCGACCTCGCCTTCTGCCCCCGCACCGTCGACACCCGCCGGGCGCTCGTCGTACCGGACACCCGGGCCGACTCCGAGTGGGCGGCACACCCCCTCGTCACCGACGATCCCCACATCGTGTTCTACGCCGGCCGCCCGCTGGCGGGCCCCAGCGGACAGGTCGTCGGTGCTCTCTGCCTGATCGACCAGCAGCCACGCCGACTCACCGATCCCGACCTCGCGCTCCTGGACGACCTGGCGGGCTGGGTCGAGACCGAGCTCGCCCTGGACGCCGACGCCGTCCAGGCGAGTGAGATCCAACGGCGGCTGCTCCCGCACAAGGCTCCCGACGTGCTGGGCTACGACATCGCCGGTCGCTGCCAGCCGGCGTTCCACGTGGGCGGTGACTACTACGACTGGCACCTCCTCGACGACACGATGCTCCAGGTCACCGTGGCGGACGTGATGGGGAAGGGACTGGCGGCGGGGGTCATCGCCGCCGGGCTCCGCACCGCGATGCGCGTCACGTCGCGGACCCACACGCTCATGGAGTCCGTCCGCCGTACCGCCGAGGGCCTCCAGGACGACTTCGACGTCTCCGGCACGTTCGCCACGATGTTCAGCGCCCGGCTGCGTCCTCAGCACGGCCACCTCGAGTACGTCGACGCCGGGCACGGACTGGCCCTGCTGGTCAAGCCCGGCCAGCCGGCACAGCAGCTGAGCGCCCGCGACCTGCCGATCGGCGCGGCCGCCGGCAGTCTCTGGACGAGTCACGAGGTCCGGGTGGAGCCAGGAGACACGCTCATCGTGGTCAGCGACGGGGTGCTCGAGGCCTTCGCCGATCCGCTGGAGGGCCTGCAGGCCGCGGAGCAGCTGGCCGCGACCCCGCGGTCGGCCGACGAGATGGCCGACCGGATCCTGGCCGCCGCGGCTCACGCCACCCTGGTCGACGACCTGACCGCCGTCGTGATCCGACGGGAGATGCCATGAACCGGCCACATCCGACCGGTCCGGACCCGGCCGGGCAACCGTCCCGGCCGACCCCCACCAGCGATCGCCGGACCGGCGATCGCCCGCAGGACAGGAGTGACGTGACGGTGGCAGCACGGCAGGAGCAGTACGGTCGACATCGGGGTGACGGCCGCCCGGGGCTCTTCCGGAGGCCCGACGTCCTTCAGCAGGTGCCCGGCCACGTCGACCATGCAGGAGCAGCGCTGATGACCGAGACCCGCACCGCCGTCCTCCAGCCCACCGGGCGGTTGAACATGGTGGCGGCGCCGGCGTTCAAGAACCTCGTCGAGGAGACCGTCGCCTCGGGGCAGACCCGCATCGTCGTCGACCTCGGTCAGGTCACCTTCATCGACTCCTCGGGACTGGGCGCCCTGATCTCGGGCCTCAAGGCGACCCGGCAGGTCGGTGGCGACCTGCGCATCGCCGACGTGCCCGAGCAGGTGATGACCGTGCTGCGCCTGACCAACCTGGACCGCGTGCTCGGCGTCCACCCGACCGTCGCGGAGGCGTCCCGTGACTGGTGACTACGTGCTCGAGTCCCCCGCGGTCCCCGAGAGCCTGAACCCGCTCCACGACCTCCTGGAACGGGTCGGTCGGGAGCATCCCGACGTCGAGCCGGGCGACCTGACGATGTTCGAGACGGCGGTGATCGAGGTCGCCGGGAACGTCGTCGAGCACGGGCGTCCGCTCGGGCGGGTCTCCTGGACGTTCCGGCTCTCGGTGCTCCCCGACCGGCTCGAGGGGGAGCTGTCCGACAGCGGGGACGCGTACGCCGGCACCTGGGGCCCGGCCATGCCCTCGGACCTCCTCCAGGAGGACGGCCGTGGCCTCGCGCTGGCGACCGCCGTGCTCGACTCGCTCGAGTACCAGCGCGCCGCCACCGAGAACCACTGGACGATGCTCCGCAGGAGGAGCTGAGTCAGACCTCGCCGCCCTCGGCCAGTCGCTTGATGTCGGCCAGGCGGCGGTCCCACGCGGCCGCGATCCGGTCGAGATCACGTGCGACATCGCTCAGCCGGCCACCCAGGGCTCGGTGCACCAGCTCGCGGCCGACCGTGTGCGCCTCGACCAGGCCGGCGCCCCGCAGCACCTCCAGGTGCTTGACGATCGCCTGTCGCGACACCGGGAGCTCCCGGGCGAGCGCCGAGGCCGACGCGGGGGCCTCTCCGAGACGGGTCAGGATCCGCCAGCGGGTGTCGTCCGCGAGGGCTGCGAACACGGCGGTGGGCGCGGCGTCGCCGCCCGTCAGGGTCGTGCTCACGACCCCTCCACGAACGCCTTGGCCGCTCCCAGCTCCTGCCGCCAGCCCTCGACGTTGCCCTCGCGGTGCTGGAGCCACTCCTCGCGCTGCTTCCCGAGCCGGGAGAACCCGCTCTCGGCCACCGACAGCGTGACGCCGCCCTCGCGCGGCTCGATCCGGAACTCGACCAGCGTGCTCGCCCCCCGCTCGGGCTCGTGCCACCGGTACGCGATGTACGACGGCGGCCGTGACTCCACCGTCTCGAGCAGGAACTCGCCGTACTTCGGATGGGCCAGGACCGTCGTGGCTCCGTCGACGCGGAGGTCGGGATCGGGGTCGACGGACCCCTCGTTGATCCACCATCCCGGCCGTGTCACGAGGTCCCAGACACGCTCGGCGGAGGCGTCGATCTCGATGCTGCGGTCGATCCGGTCCAGCGGGTCCAGGTCGGTGGCGGTGTGGTTCACGGGGGCTCCTGGTCGAGAGTTCGGGTCGGAATCCGGCGCTCGGTGCAACCACACATTTGCATGTCTCGCATCCAAATGCAACCCCAGACTTGCAGTTGGCGGTGTGCCTCGAAAAATTCCTCGAAATCCGCGTCATTTCGCCGTCACGGGCGCGGGTGAGCCTCGTCTCCCATGCAAGAGGAGGCACACGATGACTTCATCCCCCCGCCACGGTGCCCCAGGTTGTCCTTGTGAGGAGTGCCTGACGGCCCGCATCCGGCTGACCGCCGCGATGGCGGCCGACGGTCGCGACATGACCGGTCTGCGCGCACGCCTCGACGACTTCAAGGTCCGCGTGGCCACTCCGGCGGTCGTCCTGAGGAGCGCGTCATGACCACCCTGGGTGCCACGTCGGTCTCGACCGTGACGTGCCCCGCGTGGTGCAGCGTCACGCAGAGCACGCACCAGCGCGAGCTGCGCTGGGAGGGTCGCGCCCTGCACTGGAGCGACGCCCGCTCGGGCGAGGGATGGGAGATCCGGCACACGTCGGCCACCGACACCGACGGCAACCCGATCGACATCGAGCCGAAGGTCTACGTCACCACGAACGGTGGCCTGACCCTGGCCGGCGCAGAGGCGCTCGCGCTGACGCTGCTGGCGACGTACGAGGAAGCCACGGACTGAGGCGGGCTCGTCTTGCGGCCGCGCATGGGGCGCCCGCAGGACGTGGCCCCGCCCCGGGCCGGGGTCCACTCCGAGGAGCGCGAACGCGCGGAGTGGGCCCCTTTGTGACTGGGACGTCGTGCTGTCGGCCGCTCGCCGCGGCCATCGTTCCTCTTCTGACAGCAGACCTCCCTTCCCTCGCGCGCCCCCTTCGCCTGGGGCGCGCGAGGACCGACTCGCACCGATGTACCAGGCCCGACGGGACCTTGGTCCCGTCCTCTCGAACGAACGACCCGACTCCACGGGCGAGCCTTTTCCGCGACCGGGGAACCTGCCTACACTTCTCCTCGAAGCCCGCCGGTGACCCGAGACGCCGGCGGGTTTCCTCATCTCCTCACGTCTTCCGCGGGACCTTGCCGCGTACCGTGACGCCATGCCCGTCGGGGTGCGTGGGGTCGTGCCGACCCTCGTCGTGCTCGCGCTCGCGGCATGCGGCGGGCCGGACGACGCGAGTCCCGACACCCCGGGCCGGTCGTCGGACCGCAGCAGGTCCTCCCCCGCTGCCGCGTCGGAGCCTGGGCCGCCGAGCAGGGCGCCCCGCACGACCGTGACGTTCGTCGGCGACATCATGCTCGGCCGCGGCGTCGCCGGCGTGACTCCCGTGGACGATCCCGCCGCGTCCCTGCGCCCGATGCGTGCCCTCCTGCACGGGGCGGACCTGACGATCGGGAACCTGGAGAGCACCCTGTCCACGGACGGTCCCGCCCAGCAGGGCGACGACTCCTTCGCGGCCGACCCGCGCGTGCTGCCGGCGATGGCGCGCCTGGGCGTGGACGCCCTGTCCCTGGCCAACAACCACACGGGCGACTTCGGCACCGCAGCCCTGGTGGACACCGTCGCGTCGTTCCGCGGCTCCGGTGTGGTCTCGTTCGGCGCCGGGCGCGACCGACGGGCGGCGGCGCGAGCGGTGGTCCTGGAGCGACACGGGGTCAGCTTCGGGATCCTGGGCTTCAACGCGATCGGGGAGACACCCCGAGCGGGTCCCCGGCGGCCCGGGGCTCTTTCGGTCCGGATGCCGCCACGGACCGGTCCGCTCGACGAGGCGGACCTCGCGCTGGTGACCGGGGCCGTCCGCCGGCTTTCTCGTCAGGTCGACGTCGTGGTCGTCCTGCCGCACTGGGGCACCCAGTACACCCATCGGGTCGTGCCGGCCCAGCGTCAGGTCGGGCGCCGCCTCGTCGACGCGGGAGCCGACCTCATCGTCGGCGGGCATCCGCACTGGGTGCAGGGGATGGAGCGCTACCGAGGAGCCGTCATCGCCTACAGCCTGGGCAACTTCGTCTTCGACATGGACTTCATGGCCGAGACCATGGAGGGGGTCGCGCTGACGGCCACGTTCCGCGGTGGCCGGCTCGCGGGGGTCGAGCTCACGCCGTACCGCCTCGACCGCAGGTTCGCGCCGCGGACCGTGCACGGCCGCGCTGCCCGCAGCATCCTGGCCCAGGCCCGGTGATCAGCGGAGCCAGGCCATGGCCAACCGGGCCGTTCGGCGCAGCTGGGCGCGGTCGACCACGGCGGGGAGGTCGGCCGGCGAGTGGTAGGCGGCGTACGACGTGCCGCCGAGGCGGACGCCGGGCATCCCCTGCTCGACGAACGACCAGTGGTCGCTGGACCGGTTGTCGCAGGCCAGCATCGGTACTCCCGCCCGGCGACCTGCCCGGAGCACCTCGGCGCGCGCGACGTCGTCGCCCGCCGAGCACACCGGAACGACGGCACCGACCCCGACCCGGTCGAGGGCGAGCATGCCCCGCACGGCTCGCCGCTCGGCCGGCGACAAGGAGCGGACGTACGCACGCGACCCGTAGTGGTGATCCGCGTCGGTGTCGCCGCGCGGCTCCTCGGCTCCGAAGCCGACCAGCACCACGGGGAGCCTGCTGACCGAGGTCGTCTCGGCGAGCGCGTCGGCCAGCATCAACAGCACACCGATCCCGGACCCGTCGTCCTCGGCACCCGGCGACGACGGGACGGTGTCGAGGTGTGCCCCGATGACCAGATGGGGACGTCGCGGGTCGAACCCCGGGGTGGTCGCGACGACGTTCTCGGAGTGACCCGCCGACACCGCGACGCCCCACGAGCTCCCGCCCGGGACGGCGAACCGCGGCCGGCTCACGACGTACCCGGCCTGCCGGAACCGGCGCGCGAGCCACCGCGCCGCGCGACCGAACGCCGGACTGGTGGCGTGTCGCGGGCCGATCGTGCGGGCGAGGT
Organism: Nocardioides sp.; assembly: GCA_036270075.1. Lineage (GTDB taxonomy): Bacteria > Actinomycetota > Actinomycetes > Propionibacteriales > Nocardioidaceae > Nocardioides. Next base: position 2,863 of record DATBDF010000369.1, on the reverse strand, counting down.
GGTCCACGGCGTCGACCGCCGTCGCGACCCGCAGCGGACCGGGCGTCTCGGGGGCGCGCGTCGGCGCGATCTGGCTCGGGGTGTCCTTCATCGTCGGCGACGACGGGGAACGTGTCGTCGTCCCCGGCCGCTCCGCGACGGGGCCCTGGCCGTCGTTGCTGCAGCCGCTCGCCAGCAGCGCCATGACCAGCCCCGCCATCAGCGGAGCAGCCGCGGCACGCACAGGATCAGTCCAGGTGGTCGCGAACCAGGGACGCCTGAGCGCTGTTCATCTGAGCAGTGTAAATGCGCAGGTCGGGAGCGGTGTGGGGTACACGGTGGTCGATCTGACCCGGCAGGAGCCTGAGCAGTTCGTCGACTACGGAGGTTCTACCGCCAGGAGCTGACTTTGTCGTGGCAGCGCGACCAGTTCGCAGAGCCATTCATCGCCTCGTGGATCGCCGCCGCGCGCGAGGTCAAACTCACGCCTGACGAAGGTCGCGAGTACGCCTCCTACATGCTCCTTCTGGCGGAGGCGGTGGAGCGATGAGCGGCGTCACGTGGGCCGAGCTCGAGATCTTCTTGGCGGACCAGCCTGGCTCCTCGGTGGGGAAGCCCCGATAGCGAGGCGGGACACCCACGGCCACAAGGCAATGCCCACCGGTATTCGCCATCCCGGCGGGCATTGTTGGTTCGGGTTGGTCCGCCCGAACCGCGCGTTGGCCCTCTTGGCTCTCAACGCCAGTGGAGATACGAAAAGGTTGACGCGGACCACTAAGTCTAGGTGCTCGGGCTGCCCGGTGCAGGGGATTTGCGCATGTCGGGCGAGGAGCTACACCCGTAGTCATGTTTTCCGCCATCCGGGTCCTCGAGACCCCTAGGCTGCCGGTCGGTGCCCCAGCGAACGAGCCGAACGCTGGGGCATCGTCACGTCCAGGTGCTCGCGCCCGTCCGGGCGTTTCGTGCGCAGAGTCCCCGGACGGGTACGTTGGTGGTGGTGACTTTCAACGCGGCTGGGGGGGCGTGTTGGATGCCTGTCCCGGCTCGCGCAGTTCGGGTGGGGCCGTCCCGCTGGCTTCTCGCCAGTTGGGCGGTTTGCTCGCGGGAGAGACTCGCCTGGACACCCGGCGGGGATCGGTGGGACGCTCGAGAGGAGCCCCGTCGCATCCGCGGCCGGGTTGGGATGCGAAGCCACCCCTGGACCCCGGATTCCTTCGCTTGAGACAAGCAAGGAACGTGAGTTGACATGTGGTGGACCATCCTCGTCATCGTGGTCGTCGTCGCGGTGGCGCTCTTCCTCTATCGCCGCGTGCGCAGCCGCTGAACTCGGTCAGTCAGCACGCCTCAGTTGGTAGTTGTCTCCGGCAACACCTCGTCCAGAGATGCTGGAGGAGGCCCGTCAGCCTCCCCCCTGGCCGGCGGGCGACACCGGCGCCTCGGGTCAGCCGGTCGCGGTGCCGCGGGCCATCGAGATCCGGGGGATCGTGCCTAGCACAGATGACCTCGCAGGCTTATGTACCACCTTGTTTCGCGGGGTCAGAATTGGGCTGTCGGCGTGACCGGGGGCGCGCTGACGAGGGGGCTCACGACGCTCGGGCGTGTGGGCCCCCGGCTGACTCCAAGGCCCGTTCAAGACCCGGCCACCGAGGCCGGGCGACACGCCGTCCGAAGGAGTCCCATGCCGCAGACGACGATCACATATCGGGGACCGGTGGTCCTGGCAGGTGCATTCGCGCACCTACTGCGTGAGGAGGGCGTCGAGTTCGACCGGCCACGGGAGGACCGCAGGAGCGTCGAGGAGACGGTGGTCGTCATCTTGACGGTCAGAGCCGGGGACAACGTCCTCGATCGGACTCTGGACGACATGATCGAGGCCGCCGTCGCGAAGTTCACGAAACGCTTCGGCGACGACTCCGCCTCGATCGAGTTCGCGGAAAGCGGCCCTCGTTAGGCGGTCGCCATCACCGATGGCTCGACTGTCAGGCCTGTTCGGTTGGGACAGCCCTGGTCGGGGAGTGGCAGGCGACGATACCCTTCAGACCCACCTCACGGTGGCGCCCCAGACCCCGGCAGCTGGTGCCGAACGCACAGCCCACGGAGCGGTCTTTGGCTTTCGCCCTCTCCCCGGGCTATCGCTCGTCACGATGACCGGTGGACGAGTCCGGCGAGAGCGGGGATATTGCCGGGCTCGTTCGTCCGGGCGCGCCCCGGGGCCCGAGACGGAGCGCTGACCCGGTTCGGGGGTTTCCGGGCTGCCCTCCACGGTACTTCCACCCAGGACTCCCCCAATCGGGGGAACCGCTCTTGCCTTGCAAGAACGCCGTAGTCAGCCGATGAGACTCAGTCCAGGTAGTCGCGCAGCACCTGGGAGCGACTCGGGTGACGGAGCTTCGACATGGTCTTGCTCTCGATCTGGCGGATCCGCTCACGAGTCACGCCGTACACCTTGCCGATCTCGTCGAGCGTCTTCGGCTGACCGTCGGTCAGGCCGAAGCGCATGCTCACGACGCCGGCCTCGCGCTCGGACAGCGTGTCGAGCACGGCGTGCAGCTGCTCCTGCAGCAGTGTGAAGCTGACGGCGTCTGCGGGGACGATCGCCTCGGAGTCCTCGATCAGGTCGCCGAACTCACTGTCGCCGTCCTCACCGAGCGGGGTGTGCAGGGAGATGGGCTCGCGGCCGTACTTCTGGACCTCGACGACCTTCTCGGGCGTCATGTCCAGCTCCTTGGCCAGCTCCTCCGGCGTGGGCTCGCGCCCGAGGTCCTGGAGCATCTGCCGCTGGACGCGGGCGAGCTTGTTGATCACCTCCACCATGTGCACCGGGATGCGGATGGTGCGCGCCTGGTCGGCCATCGCGCGGGTGATCGCCTGCCGGATCCACCAG
>DATBDF010000368.1:0-4618 GCA_036270075.1 Nocardioides sp. | reverse complement strand
GCGCCGGAAGCCTGCTCGGCGGTGAGGCCGTCCGAGAGCATGACGCGGCAGAAGGGGCAGCCGACCGCGATCTGGTCCGCCCCGGTGGCGACCGCCTCCTTGGTGCGGTTGGTGTTGATTCGCTCGCCGAGGTTCTCCTCCATCCACATCCGGGCGCCGCCGGCGCCGCAGCAGAAGGAGCGTTCCTGCGACCGCTCCATCTCGACGTACGACGCCCCGGGCAGCACCTGCAGGAGCTCGCGCGGCGGGGAGTAGACCTGGTTGTGACGGCCGAGGTAGCAGGGGTCGTGGTAGGTGATGGTCCGCTTCGCGGCGCCCGCACCATGGCCGGCCACCGGCGTGAGTCGGCCCTCGCGCACGAGACGGTTGAGCAGCTGGGTGTGATGGACCACCTCGAGCTCGAGCCCGAGGTCGCGGTACTCGTTCTTCAGCGTGTTGAAGCAGTGGGCGCACGTGGTGACGACCTGCTTGACCTGGTGCTCGCCCCAGATCCCGCCGAGCGTCTCGACGTTCTGTGCGGCCAGGCCCTGGTAGACGAACTCGTTGCCGGCGCGCCTGGCCGGGTCGCCGGTGCAGGTCTCGCCGTTGCCGAGGACGCCGAACGAGATGTCGGCGAGGTGCAGCAGCTCGGCGACGGCCCGCGTCGTCTTCTTGGCACGGTCCTCGTAGGCGCCCGCGCAGCCGACCCAGAACAGCCAGTCCACCGACTCCAGCGACTCGAGGGTCTCGCCGACCACCGGCACCTCGAAGTCGAGCCCCTTCGCCCAGTCCATCCGAGCCTGGACCGACATGTTCCAGGGGTTGCCCCGGCCCTCGAGCCCACGGAACAGCTGGTTGAGCTCGGCCGGGAAGTTCGACTCGACCAGCACCTGGTAGCGCCGCATGTCGACGATGTGGTCGACATGCTCGATGTCGACCGGGCATTGGTTCACGCAGGCACCGCACGTCGTGCACGACCACAGGACGTCCGGGTCGATCACGCCGTACGCCGCCTCGTCGGCGATCAGCGGCCGCTCCAGCTCCTTGACCGCACCCTCGGGGCCCTGGGTCTGGTTGCTGCCGCGGCTCGCGATCATCGCCGGCGCCGCGGCCAGCGCGTGGTCGCGGAGGCTCATGATGAGGAGCTTCGGCGAGAGCGGCTTCTCGGTGTTCCAGGCCGGGCACTGCGACTGGCAGCGGCCGCACTCGGTGCACGTCGTGAAGTCGAGCAGGCCCTTCCACGAGAAGTCGTTGATCGCGCCGACGCCGAGCGTGGCGTCCTCGTCGAGGTCCTCGATGTCGTCGAGCGTCACCGGCTTGCCCGCGGACACGAGCGGCTTCACCGCACCCAGCGCCACCGGACGGCGTCCGAAGAGGACGTTGAGCGGCGCGACGAAGATGTGCAGGTGCTTGGAGTTGAGCACAAAGATCAGGAACGCCAGCATCACGCCGATGTGCAGCAGCAGCCCGAGCCCCTCGAGGAACTCCAACGTGCTGTGCGACAGCCCGTCCATGAGGTTGCCGATGCCGATCGAGATGAAGGCTCCACTCGTGTACGGCAGGTTGCCCAACGCGGACGAGGCGCCGCGGTACAAGAACATCGTCCAGATGACGTTGAAGATCATGAACAGCGTGATCCACGCACCCGACAGGTGCGAGCCGAAGAAGCGGGAACGGCGGCCTAGGTCCTTCGGCGCGTTCCGCAGCCTGATCCAGACGAACGTGCAGATGCCGAAGAACGCCATCATCGCGATGAAGTCCTGCAGGAAGCCGAGCACCGGCCAGTGCCCGATCACCGGGATCGCCCAGTCGAGCTGGTCGGCGCCGAACAGCAGGGAGATCAGCGAGCCGTACGCCTCGAGGTAGACCGTCGCCAGGATGACGAACGCCCAGAACACGAAGAAGTGGGCGACGCCCGGGACGCTCCACTTGAGCAGCTTCTTCTGGCCGAAGACCTCCACGACCTGGCTCTTGACCGCCGTACCCAGCCTGCCGGTCACGCCCTCGATCCGGTCCGGAGCGGGCTGTCCGCTGCCGATCAGTCGGTAGAGGAACCACGCGCGGCGTCCCGCGATCGGCAGCGCGATCACGTTGAGGAGCAGCCCGAGGATCAGTACGGCGGTCACAGTCACTCCCAGCGGTGGGACGTCAGGACGGTGGGGTCGGCGCCGAGACTACGGCCACACGTACCCGCAGGTCATCGGTGCACGGGCACCGGATCTTACCGACAGGTAACTTCACGACGGCCCACTGGTGACGTGTGGTTCGTCCGGGCCGCCGAGCCGTTTCGTCAGCGCCGCCGCCGAGCGGCGTACCGCCTCAGCCAGGCGGTCGGCCGTCGTCGACTCCTCGACGGCGTACGTGATCGCCAGGCCGGCCGCGGGATGCCCGTTGTGGTCGAGGACCGGCGCGGCGACGCTCGCCAAGCCCGGCGTCACCTCGCCCTCCTCGGTGGCGTGCCCGCGGCGACGTGTGTCGGACAACAGGGACCGCAGGGCGCTCAGGGTGCGCGGTCCGGTTCCGTGCCGGTCGACGAACGCCGAGGGGTCCGGGTAGAGCGCCCGCACCTGGGCCGCCGGCAGCGCGGACAGGATCGCGCGACCGCTGGCGGTCAGATGTGCCGGGAGTCGGACGCCGACGTCGGTGACCAGGGGTGGACGGCCCGGGGCGCGTTCCTCGACTACGTACAGCACGTCGCGGCCGTGCAGGACGGCCAGGTGCGCGCTCTGACCGGTGTGGTCGACCAGGTCGGTGAGGGTGCGGCGGCTCATCCGCTGCAGGGGCTCCTGGCGGCTGAAGCCGCTGCCCACCTCGAACGCCGCGACGCCGAGTCCGTAGCGATGCTCGTCGGCGAGATGGACGACGAACCCCTCCTCGATCATCGCTGCGAGGAGGTGGTACGCCGTGGAGCGGGGCAGCGCACAGGCGCGCGCGATCCGGTCGAGCGGGACGGGCTCGGGCTGGGTGGCGAGGAAGCGGAGGACACGCAGCGTCCTGGTCGCGGCCGGCACCTGACCCATGGGGCCGATGCTGCCACCCGGGAGGTGCGACTAGGTCGTGTCGCGGCGGGTCTGGCTCGTCGACGCCGCCGACTCGGCCTCGGGGTCCTCGGTCCGCTGAGCGACCGAGACGTCGTCGGGCGAGGCCGCGTGGCGGGGCCCGCCCGGCTCGTCCTGAGTGACCTCGGCGCTCGTCCCGGTCGTCCCGGTCGTCCCGGTCGTCCCGGTCGTTCCAGTTGCGGCGGCCGGGGACCCCGGCGCGCCGGATGTCGGGGCCGGCGACTCGGGGGTCGTCCCCGTCTCGGACCGTTCGTCGTTCCAGACGTCGGGCTCGTAGTCGCCGGACTTGTGGTCGACCTCGGGATCCAGGCGGTCGGCCTCGCGCACCTTGTCCTCGTAGCTGGCCTGCTCGACCTGGTGACCCTGCTCGGCGTTCGCCGCACGCTCCTCGGCCCGTCGAGCCTCCGCTTGGGCGAGGTCGGCCTTGGCGCGCAGCTCCTCGGCCTGTCGCTGCGCCTCGGGGAGCACGGCCGCGTGCGTCGACGCCTCCTCGCGCAGCTCCTCTGCGCGGACACGACGCTGCTCGTTGCGACGTTTGCGGGTCATGGCGACGAGCGCGGCCACGACCACGACGACCACCACGATCACGATGATCCAGATCAACCAGGCGGGCATGCGGTCCTCCACGTAGTTCGACTGTGCGCTGCTTCGTACCCCGCGGTCCCGCAGCCATGCGACATGCGGGAGAGAGCCGGCCCCACCCGCCGTACCGGCCCTCGAGAGTGGGGGAGGCGGGCAGCGGGGTCGGCATGGGGGGACAGCGACCCCGCTGCCCTGGGGGAGGAGTCAGCTCAGTGGCCGGATCCGCAGGGTGGCCTCGGCCAGGTTCACCACGGCGCCGGAGCCGTCCAGCAGCGTGATCCGCAGCCCGATCACGGAGATCTCACCGTGCGACCGCGTGACGACGCCCCTCTCGAGCTTCGCGACTCCCGGGATCTCCAGCACGCCGGTCCTGGGGAAGTTCTGCTGCTGCCCGGCGACGGTCACGCCGGCGAGCCTGGTGCCCGTGGCCGACATCGTGACGTGGTGCCCCCTGCGCACCACCGACGCCTTGCCGACGATCGCGTTGACCACCACCTGGCCACCCCCGAGCTCGACGCGGGCGACGTCGGCTCGCGACATCCCGCGCGCTCCGTCCGCCGTCTGAGAGCCCCGGTCGCTCGAGTGCGCACCCTTGACCACGAGCTGGCCTCCGAGGTCGACCGAGGCGAGCGACTTCTCCCGCACCTTGCCGTAGCTGCCCTCGCAGGGCATCACGAGCAGCGGGTTGGGGCCACTCCGCGCGATGTCACCTCCCGCGGTGACCACGTGGGTGGCGGCTGCGCGGCCGCTGAAGATCCCTCCCGTCAGGCCCTCGTGCAGCTCGGCGTGGCTCCTGGCCACGCGCACCCGCGTGCCGGTCGCCAGCACGTCCACCCGGAGGGCGAACGCCGTGGCCAGGGCGCCGGTGCCCGAGTGTCGGGTGACGTGTCGGCCGGCGTACACCGTGACCAGGCCGGGGATCGTGAGCGGGTGGTCGGGCGTCGGTGCCGGGAAGGACTGAGCGGCACCGCTCGCCGGCGTGAACGTGAGGCTCCCGA
>DATBDF010000367.1:0-8485 GCA_036270075.1 Nocardioides sp. | reverse complement strand
GACCAGCTCGTCACGAAGGCCACCGACGCGATCTCCCGGTCCGAGCTCGACCCGCAGGCCCGCGACGTGCTCCTCGAGCTGGCAACCGCCGCGACCGACCGAGTGGTGTGATCCTGCGCGGTACGCCGACGGGGTGCGAGACCCGCGCTGCCACCGCGCCTCAGTCGAGCGACGGGACTCCGGGGACGTCCGGGCCGTCGCCGCGCAGGAGCACGGCGAAGCGACCGCCCTTGTCCGCGTTGACCCGTCCGCCCAGCACGGACAGGGCGACGGAGAAGGCGCGATGGTCCTCACGCGCGAGCGGGCTCCACCCGTCCCAGAGCAGGACCCAGCCCTCGCTGTCGCCGGCTGTGACGTCACCGAGGCAGTCGGCGAGGGCGTCGAAGTTCTGGCCGTAGTAGTCCGGAAAGTCCAGCGCCTGGCCGACCGCCTCGAGGAACTCGGCCTTGGTGGTGTGGTGCCAGCCGTCGACCTCGGCGAACTGCCAGCCCGCGTGCTCGACCGTGTGACGCACGTCCTCCACCGGGAAGTGCCCGTGCCAGCGGTAGATCCCCGGCTCGACGTGGTGTGCCAGGAGTCCGGCCAGTCCGCTCATGGGGGGATCCTCTCGAACGATCGGTAGTGGTCGCCGGTCCAGTACAGCTCGCCACCGGAGCCCACGATGATCCTCCGGGCGCCGCGGTCGCTCGCTCCCGGGGTGGGCACGGTGTACTCGTGGTAGTAGCCGGAGCGCTCGTCCGGGAGCAACCCCTCCCGGTTCTCGAAGACGATCCCGTCGCGGTCGTAGGGGAACGGGCCGCCGGCGCGGATCAGGTCGACCGTGGACGCCGCCTCCGGTGGCAGGTCGGTCAGCGCGACGCTCGGCAGGGTGACGGGATCGCCCTGGCCGGCACGGCCGCCCCCGGAGAACCCGCCGCCCTGGTTGAGCGCCCAGGTCAGCAGGGCCAGGGCGAGGACGGCGACGAGGCCGAGCCACAACCGGCCCCGCGCGGGCGACGGTTCAGAAGCCCATGGCCTGCGCACGCCGCTTGACCTCGGAGCCGCGGTTCTCGCGGAGCGCGTCGATGGGGCGACCGGGGAGGTCGGCGTCGAGGAACAGCCAGGCGATGCACTCGCGGTCGTCGTACCCGGCGTCGTGCAGCACCGTCAGCAGTCCCTGGAGTCCCTTGACGACGAACCCGTCGTCGAGGAAGGCCGCGGGGACGCCGGGCGCGGACCCCGGCGCGGGTACGGCGGCCGCAAGCTCGTGGGCCTTGACCATCGTGCGCACCTTGGCAGGGGACACTCCCAGGATCTGCGCGGCCTCGGCCCAGTCCAGCCACTCGTCGACGAGCCGGGAGAGATCGGCATCGGCCAGCGACGTCATGGGAACACTCTCGCACGCGCTCCACGGCGTACGGCGCGCCGGTGCTCGGTGAATGTGGTCTCGGCGAGCCGATCCGTAGGATGGGCGGACCTGGTCACTTCCCCGACCGGTGTATGGAGGGTCGACGTGGACGCAGACACGCGCGCCCACGGGGGCGGCGCCACGGTTGTCGACCCCGTGACCGGGCATCTGCTCGACGGCCGCTACCGGATCGGGCGTCGGGTCGCCCGCGGCGGGATGGCCAGTGTCTACGAGGCGCTCGACACCCGGCTCGACCGCACCTGCGCGGTCAAGATCATGCACCACGGCCTCGGCGACGACGACGCGTTCGCCGAGCGGTTCAAGCGCGAGGCCCGCGCCGCGGCGCGGCTCAACCATCCCCACGTCGTCAACGTCTACGACCAGGGCGACGACCCCACGCTGGACGGCGGCACGCTGTACCTGGTGATGGAGCTGGTCCCCGGCCGGACCCTCCGCGACGTCATCCGTGACGAGGCGCCGATGAACCCCGGGCGCGCGCTGGCGATCATGGAGCCGGTGGTCTCGGCCCTCGCGGCGGCGCACCGCTCCGGCCTGATCCACCGTGACATCAAGCCCGAGAACGTCCTGATCGCCGACGAGCAGTCCGGCGGCCGGATCAAGGTCGCCGACTTCGGGCTGGCCAAGGCGGTGAGCGCGGACACCCAGCACACGGCCACGGGCGGCGTCATCATCGGCACCGTCTCCTACCTCGCGCCCGAGCTCGTGGTCGACGGCACCAGCGACGCCCGCGCGGACGTGTACGCCGCGGGCGTCGTCCTCTACGAGCTGCTCACCGGGGAGAAGCCGCACGCCGGCGAGTCCCCGATCGCGGTCGCCTACAAGCACGTCCACTCGGACGTCCCCCCGCCGTCCCTCCTCGCTCCCGGCATCCCGGCGTACGTCGACGCCCTCGTCGCCCGGGCCACCGCCCGCGACCGGGCCGCACGGCCGGCCGACGCCGGCGTGCTCCTGCACCAGCTCCACCGGGTCTCCCAGGCGCTGGCCGGTGGCGTGTGGGACGACGAGGAGCTCACCGCCGACCTCGCGCTGCCCCACCCGGGCGGGGTGAGCCTGGCGGAGCCGGTGACCGACGACACCAACGCCTTCGAGATCCTGCCGATCGCGCCGCCCACCCAGCCGTTGGCGGCGGCATCGCGCCCTGCGCCGGTGTTCGAGCCGCAGGTGCTGCAGCCTCCTGCCGACGAGCCACCGGTCCAGATCCGTCCGGCAGCCGCCCGGCCGGGTCGCTCGCGTCGTGGTCCGGTCCTGTTGGTCGCGGCTCTGGCGATCGCCCTGGCCGCCGGCCTCGGCGCGTACTGGTTCGGCTGGGCCCGGTACACGGCGACCCCCGGCGTCATCGGGCTGACCCAGAAGGCCGCGACGGCGAAGCTCGACCGGGCCGGATTCGAGGTGAAGGTCGGCGAGCCGGCGTACTCCGAGGACGTCTCGAAGGGAAAGGTCGTGAGCACCGACCCCGCACCGGGCTCGCGCGTCCTCGACAACGGGACGGTGACGCTGACGATGTCGCTCGGCAAGGAGCGGCACCGCGTCCCGAAGGTCGCCGGGATGACCGTCGACGAGGCGCAGGACGCGCTGCTGAAGGCGCACCTGAAGTACGGCCGCTCCATCCCCCGGTACGACGACTCCGCGCCGAAGGGGATGGTCGTCGCGACCAACCCCGTCATCGGCACGCGTGAACCTCCGGGCTTCCAGGTAGACCTGGTCGTGAGCAAGGGTCCGCGACCGATCCACGTCCGCGACTGGACCGGCAAGAGCGCCGACAGCGCCGTCCGCGCGCTCCAGGCGCAGGGGCTCCAGGCCGACACCAGCAAGCAGGAGTACTCCGACACCGTCCCGAAGGGCTACGTCATCTCGCAGGACCCGGTCGGCCGGGTGCTGCACCGCGGCGACACCGTCTCGCTCACGGTCTCGAAGGGTCCGGAGCTGGTGGAGATCCCGGGCGACCTCAGGGCGATGGGCGTCGGCGCGGCCACCGACCTCCTGCAGGGCCTGGGGTTCCACGTGAAGGTCGAGCACTCCGACCTCTACCTCGGCCTCGGGTACGTCGCCAGCTCCAGCCCGAGCCCCGGTTCGGAGGCTCCGAAGGGCAGCACGGTCATCCTCCGGATCGTCTGACCGCCCGGCTCTCCCCCGGGCACGTGCCCTAGCGTGGGCCGGGTGCCGCCTGAGCCTCGTCGACTCACGCTGCTCGCCACGGTGACGCTCCTGGCGGTCACCGCGTGCTGGGGCTCGACGTTCTTCCTCATCCACGACCTGCTCCAGCGGGTGCCCACGCTCGACTTCCTCGCTCTCCGGTTCGCGATCGCCAGCGTGACCCTGGTGCTCCTGGCCCCGAGGGCGCTCGGGCGGCTCACCCGGGACTCCCGACGTCATGCCGTGGTCCTCGGCGGCCTCTACGGCGTCGCCCAGATCCTGCAGACCGCGGGACTCGCGGAGACGCCCGCCACCGTCTCCGGCTTCATCACCGGCATGTACGTCGTCGCGACGCCCGTCTTCGCCGCACTGATCCTGCACAACCGGATCGGCCCCCTCACCTGGGTCGCCGTAGCGCTGGCCATGGCCGGGCTGGGCGTGCTCACGCTGAGCGGCCTCTCGGTGGGGTACGGCGAGGCGCTGATCTTCGTGGCCGCCATGATCTATGCCCTGCACATCGTCGGGCTGGGCGCGTGGTCGGACCCGCGCCAGGCGCTCGGCATGTCGATCGTGCAGCTGATGGTCATCACCGTGCTCTGCACCGTCTGCACGGCACCCAACGGTCTGGTCCTGCCCGACCGGCTGGGCGACTGGTTGAGCGTGCTGTACATGGCGGTCTTCGCCGGCGCCGGCGCCATGATCGGGCAGACCTGGGCGCAGGCGCACCTCCCGCCGACGCGAGCCGCGATCATCATGAGCATGGAGCCGGTGTTCGCGGCTCTCTTCGCGGTGCTCTTCGGCGGTGAGAGCGCCACGATCCGGATGCTCGTCGGCGGACTTCTGGTGCTCTCCGCGATGCTGCTCGCCGAGCTCGCGCCGCGCCGCAAGGTCGAGGCCGAGGTCACCCACCTCACGGTCTAGGTCGCTCCCGCGGGGTGGGCCTAACCTCCCGCTCCCACCTAGATTGAGCCGTATGGACGACCGGACCGAGCGGTGTCTGCACTGCGGTGCCACCGTCACCGTCGGTCGTTTCTGCACGAACTGCGGCGCCCAGCTCGGCACCGAGCCGACCAACCCGCGGATCTGGCCGTCGTCCACCGACACCGCGGAGCGGGTCTACGACGCGCCCGAGCCGGCGTACGCCACAGGTGTCGCCCCGACCGCTCCACCCGCGTACGCCGCGACACCGGAGCCGGCACACCTGGCTCCAGCACCCCAGCGGCGTGGGCCGGGTCCCGGACCGGGGCTGTGGATCGGAGTGGCCGTGGCGCTGGTCGCCGTCCTGGTCCTGGGCGGCTTCCTGCTGCTCAACGGCAGCGGCGGCGGCGGCGAGGACGCGACCTCGTCGGAGCCGCAGATCCTGCCCTCGACGGCGGCGACCGAGTCCGCGAAGGCGAGCACCTCGCCGTCCCCCTCCGCGACGACGAGCTCGCAGGCGGTGACCGTGACCGGGCCGCCCACCAATGTCGCCGGGTTCTCCCAGGCGACGGCGCCCTCGCACGCCCCGGCCGGCGTCGACTTCGCCGGCCAGCCGGTCACCTACGTCGCGCCCAACATGGTCGACGGACGCAATGACACGTGCTGGCGGACGCCGGGAGACGCGACCGGAATGGTGCTGACGTTCCGCCTGGACCAGCCGACGCGGGTCACCAGGGTGGGCCTCGTCAACGGCTACTCCAAGATCGCCTACTCACACGGTCGCCCCTACGACTGGTACCTCGGGAACCGTCGCGTGGACTCTGTCGACTGGATCTTCGACGACGGAACCACCGTCTCCCAGCAGTTCGGCAAGAACCGCGCGCTGCAGCAGATGGCGGTCAAGCCCGTGACGACCAGCGTGGTGCGCGTCAAGATCACCGCGGTCAGCCCGCCGGGCAAGGGTCGCGCCGCCCGGAACGACACGGCGATCAGCGAGGTCTTCCTGCTCGGCCGCACCGGCGCCTGAGGCGTCCTGAGTCCGCCTCCTGCCGTGGAAACCCCGGGGGAGGCGGGTCAACGGGCGTGTCGACCTTTCGTCCGCGGTTTCCCGCTCAGCCCGCCGACAGTCAGAGCCCCGACAGCACCACCGCGGCCGCGTCGGCGTCCTCGCGGCTGATGTCGAGGTGGGTGACGATCCGTACGGCGGTCGGGCCGACCGGAGAGATCAGGACGCCGCCGTCGCGGGCACCGGCGACGAACGCCTGGGCGTCGTCGCGAGGGACGACCACGATGTTGCTGTCGACGGTCGTGGGGTCGACGCCGCACGCCTCGGCGAGCAGACGCGCATGCGCGTGGTCCTCCGCCAGACGCTCCACGTGGTGGTCGAGAGCGTGCAGCCCCGCCGCGGCCAGGATGCCGACCTGCCGCATGCCGCCGCCCATCCGCTTGCGCCGTACCCGGGCTTCGGTCATGGCCTCGGCCGACCCGACCACGAGCGAGCCGACAGGTGCCCCGAGTCCCTTCGACAGGCACACGGAGATGACGTCGGCGCAGGCGCCGTACGACGCGAGCGGGACGCCGCTGGCGACGTGGGCGTTCCAGATCCGGGCACCGTCGAGGTGGACGCCGATGCCCACCGAGGACGCCCACGCCCGGAGGGTCTGCAGGTCCTCGAGCGGCAGCACGGCTCCCCCGGCGAAGTTGTGGGTGTTCTCGACCGAGACCGCGGCGGTGCGCACGAAGAACGGACCCATGTCGGGGGCGAACATCGACTCGATGGCGACCTGGTCGACCTGTCCCCGCGAGTCGCGCCAGGTGCGCATCGTGATGCCGGTGACGGCCCCGTGAGCGCCGAGCTCGGCGCGGGCGATGTGAGCGGACGCCTCGCAGAGCACCTCCTGTCCGGGCTGGACGAGCGACGCGACGGCGAGGACGTTCGCCATCGACCCGGTCGGCGTGAACAGCGCGTCCTCCTTGCCGAACATCCCCGCCACTCGCTGCTGGAGGGCGGCGGCCGTCGGGTCCTCGCCGTAGACGTCGTCGCCGACCTCGGCCTCGGCCATCGCCTTCCGCATCGAGTCGGTCGGCCGGGTGAGGGTGTCGGAGCGGAGGTCGATGGTCACGGCGCCACGCTAGTGGCGGTCCGTGCCGGTCAGTCGAGGTGGTGCAGCCGGTCCCACAGCTCCGGCCAGGGCATCCGGGGGTCGGTGCAGACGGCGACAGGCTCGCCCTGCTCCTCGTTGTCGACGTCGACGCCGTTGTCGAGGCGGTCGACGACGCGGCAGGTGAACAAGGAGCGGGCCAGGCCGTACTCACCGCCGACGAAGACGACCTGGGCGGTGTCGTCCGACGGCCGTGCCTGGTCGTAGAGCGCGTTCTGGGCGCTGTAGACAGGCACGTCGGGTCGGTAGTGGTGCACCGCGCCGGCCTCACCGTAGTTGGAGGTGACGACGACCGCGTGCGTGCGATCCGGCAGTGCGTCGTACGGCGCGGTGATCTGGTCGACGTACACCGGCCAGCCGATCGAGTCCTGAGCGAGCAGGTTGACGTCGGGAACCGGTGTCGCGCCGACGCTCCCGACCGGGATCAGCGGGAGACCGAGCACCAACGAGACCGCGCCGTTGACGGCGAACAACGCCGCCCACACCCGGCCGAGGTGCTGCTGCATCGCGACGATCCCGGCCGCAAAGGGGATCGGCAGGATGAACACCGGGTAGTGCGGCTGCGCGCCGGAGACGAAGGTGAACAGGACGACCACGACGAAGACGACCACGACGAACCGCACGCGCCGGTCGCGCCACAGCGCCCGCAGCCCCATGGCCCAGATGACGACGAGCGGCGGGCCGAGCAGCACGATCAGCAGCACCCACATGCTGACCCGCACGTCGCCGGCGTTGTTCTCGGCCAGCGCCCGACCCATCCGCAGCTGAGGGAGGTCGTGGGTGAGCTGGTAGATGATGTTCGGCAGCCCGAGCAGCACCGTGAGGCCCGCTCCGCCCCAGACGTACGGCGAGAGGAGGCGTCGTCGAGGGCCGACGATCGCGAGGCCGAGGGCGATGCCGGCCAGCAGCACCACGACGAGGAGCTTGTTGTACGTCGCGAGCCCGGCCACCGCCCCGGCGACCAGCCACCACCGGGGTTGGTCGCGCAGCTCGGCGCGGAACACGCACAGCGACACCACCCCCCACGCGACCAGGTCCGGGGCCGAGGTCAGCATGACGTGGCCGAAGAGCAGCACCGCCGAGGTCGTCGCCATCCCCCAGGCCGTCCAGGCCTGGGCCTTGGCACCTCCCCCGAGCTCGCGCGCGATCAGGGCGGTCACCAGCACACAGCCCGCCCCGCACAGCGTGGGCGGGATGCGGAGCAGCCACGGGCCGCCGTCGTACACCGACGCCAGGCCGTGTGCCAGGAGCGGCGTCAGGGGCGGCTGGTCGACGTACCCCCAGGCCGGCTTCAGCATCGCGAAGTACAGCTCGTCGCGGTCGTACCCGTAGCCGTTGCTGAACGCCGTCAGCACCACCGCCACCAGCAGCACCGGTGGGAGCAGCCGACGCCACGCGACCGGCGGCGGCGGCGTCATCGGCGTCGGGCTCGTGGGGTCCGGTCTAGGCCGTGCGCAGCATCTCGGCCACGAGGAAGGCCAGCTCCAGCGACTGCACCCGGTTCAGGCGCGGGTCGCAGACCGACTCGTAGCGCGAGGTGAGGTCGATCTCGGTGACCTCCTCACCACCGCCGACGCACTCGGTGACATCGTCGCCGGTGAGCTCGACGTGGATGCCGCCCGGCCAGGTGCCCAGCGAGCGGTGCACGTCGAAGAAGCCCTGCACCTCCTCGATCACGTCGTCGAAGCGCCGCGTCTTGTAGCCCGAGGAGGCCTCGAAGGTGTTGCCGTGCATCGGGTCGCACACCCAGGCGACCGAGACGCCGGCCGCGGTGACCTTCTCGACCAGCGTCGGGAGCAGGTCGCGGATGCGGCCGGCGCTCATCCGAGTGATGAACGTCAGCCGGCCGGGCACGTTGTCGGGG
>DATBDF010000366.1:0-12429 GCA_036270075.1 Nocardioides sp. | reverse complement strand
GTGGCAACCACGAGGGCCGGCTCAGGCTGATTAGCGTGACCGCATGAGTGGAAGGACGCGTGGGCGGCGGCTGCCGGCGCGCGTCTACTGGGTACGCCGGCTGATGGTGCTCGGCATCGCGACCCTGCTCGTCGTCGGCATCGCGAAGATGCTCGGCGGATCCAGCGACGCGTCGGGCAACGACGCCGCCCAGAACGTCGCCGACACGACCCCGCTGCCCTCGTCGACCGACTCGACCTCGACCGATCCGGAGACGATCAGGCCGTCCTCCACCAAGAAGCATCACCAGCAGGCCGACGACCCCGTCACGAGGGTCGCGATGCCGTCGGGTCCGTGCCAAGCCAGCGACATCGCCATCAGCCCCTCGGTCCCGAAGCCGATCGCCGGCGGCGACATCTCGCTCGTGCTGGACATCTCCAGCCTGGAGACGCCGGCCTGCACGTGGACCCTCTCGGGCGACACCGTGGCCCTCAAGATCACCTCCGGCAAGGACCTGATCTGGACGACGAGCCAGTGCCCGCGCGCGATCCCGACCCAGGACCTGGTCGTCCGCCAGGCCGACCCGACGCGGGTCAAGCTGACCTGGGACGCCCGCCGCTCCGAGCCCGGTTGTCCGGTCCGGACGGAGTGGGCCCTACCAGGGACCTACCACCTGCACGTCGCAGCGCTGGCGGGCCGGCCCCAGGACGTGACCTTCCTGCTCACGGCGCCGTCGCCGGCGGAGGTCACCAAGACCGCGCACCCGCACCAGCACGACGGCCACGGCAAGAAGAAGAACGGCCAGACCGGCTGAGTCGGGCTCAGACGTAGCGCTCGAGGATCGACGACTCGGCGAGCCGCGACAGTCCCTCGCGCACGCTGCGAGCCCGCAGCTCCCCGACGCCGTCCACGGCCTGCAGGTCCTCGACGCCGGCCGAGAGGAGCTTCTGCAAGGTGTCGAAGTGCTCGACCAGCCGCTCCACCACCGTGGGTGGGAGCCGCGGCACCTTGGCCAGCAGCCGGTACCCCCGCGGGGCGACGGCGCCGTCGAGGTGCTCCCCCAGGGAGAGAGCGCGCGCGGCGGACGCCGGGTCCACCAGGTCGATCGACGACATGCCCTCCAGCCGGCTGAGGGCGGCCTCGGGTCCCTTGGCGCGCCGTCCGGAGGGCAGGTAGTCGCGAACCACCAGCTCGCGCTCCTGGTCGACACCGGTGACCAGCTCCTCGAGCTGGAGCGACAGGAGACGGCCGTCGGTGCCGAGCTCCAGGACGTAGTCCTCGATCTCCCGGGCGATGCGCGTGACCATCTCGAGCCGCTGGGCCACCACCGCGACGTCGCGCACGGTCACGAGGTCCTCGATCTCGAGCGCGGAGAGCGTCGCGGAGACCTCGTCGAGCCGGAGCTTGTAGCGCTCCAGGGTCGCCAGGGCCTGGTTCGCACGGGACAGGATCTGGGCCGAGCCCTCGATCACGTGGCGGATCTCCCCGACGTACGCCGCGATGATCTGCATCGACTGCGACACCGAGATCACCGGGAACCCGGTCTGGCGCGCGACCCGGTCGGCGGTGCGGTGGCGGGTCCCGGTCTCCTCGGAGTGGATCGCCGGGTCGGGCATGAGGTGCACCGCGGCGCGGGTGATCCGCGTCAGGTCGCGGTCGACGATGATCGCGCCGTCCATCTTCGCCAGCTCGCGCAGCCCGGTCGCGGTGAAGGGGACGTCAAGCGTGAAGCCACCGGTACAGATGGACTCCACGGTGCGGTCCTGGCCGAGCACGATCAGCGCGCCGGTTCGCCCTCGCAGGATCCGCTCGAGTCCGTCGCGCAGCGCCGTACCCGGAGCGATCTGCGACAACGTCGCGCGAAGGCGCATCGTCTCGTCGCTGACCGTGGCGCCGGCCACCGTGCCTCCCCTCGTCGTGGTCGGCGTCAGTGTAGAGGCTGGGACCTCGGGTTCGGCTGATCGCCGTCGTCCTCCAACGCGATCACGTGCAGGACGGCGTTGATCAGCGCCAGGTGGGTGAAGGCCTGGGGGAAGTTGCCGAGCTGATGGCCGGTGCGCGGGTCGATCTCCTCGCCGTAGAGCTCCAGCGGGCCGGCGAACGACAGCAGCTTCGCGCACAGCTGGCGAGCCAGGTTGTGCTCGCCGATCTCGCACAGCGCCGACACGAGCCAGAACGAGCAGATCGTGAAGGTGCCCTCCTCGCCGCTGAACCCGTCGTCGGTCTCGTCGACCTTGTAGCGCAGCACCAGGCCGTCGACGGTGAGCTCGTCGCGGATGGCCATCACCGTCGCGCGGATGCGCGGGTCGTCGGGGGGCAGGAAGCGCAGGAGCGGGGCCAGCAGCAGCGACGCGTCGAGGGCCGTGCTCCCGTAGTACTGGGTGAGGACGCCGCGCTCGTCGACGCCGTTGTCGAGGATGTCCTGCTTGATCTCCTCGGCCGCGAGCTCCCACTCGGCCGCCTTGCCCCCGTCCTCGCCGTTCATGCGGGCGAGCTTGGCGCCACGGTCGACGGCGACCCAGCACATGATCTTCGAGGACGTGAAGTGCCGCGGCTCGCCGCGCACCTCCCAGATGCCCGCGTCCGGCTCGCGCCAGTGCTTGAGCGCCTCCCCGACCTGCTTGTCGAGGATCGGCCAGATCCGGTTGTCGAGGTGGTCGGCAGCCTTCGTGTGCAGGTACACCGAGTCGAGCAGGGCGCCCCAGACGTCGTGCTGACGCTGGGAGTACGCCGCGTTGCCGATGCGCACGGGACGCGAGCCGGCGTAGCCGGGGAGGTGGTCGAGCTCGAACTCCTCCAGCTCCCGCTCGCCGCCGATCCCGTACATGATCTGGAGGTCCTGGTCACCGGCCGCCATGTCGGCGATGAACTCGAAGAAGTCCACGGCCTCCCAGTCGAGGCCGAGCGAGTACATGGCCCAGAGCGCGAACGTCGCGTCGCGGATCCAGGCGTAACGGTAGTCGTAGTTGCGGTTGCCACCCGGGGTCTCCGGCAGCGACGTGCTGCCCGCGGCGGTGACGGCGCCGGTGGGGGAGTAGGTCAGCCCCTTGAGCGTGAGCGCGCTGCGTTGCAGGTAGCTGCGCCACGGGTGGTCCGGGAAACGCCCACGGGCCAGCCAGTGCTGCCAGTGGTGGGCGGTCCACACCAGGCGGGAGTAGGCGTCGTCGTACGCCGTCGGCGGCTCGGCACCGCCCCACGACAGGGCCACGAACCGGACGTCGCCCTCCTTGAGGAGAGTGCGGGATCCCGCGTGGCCACCCTCGAAGCCGAGCAGCAAGTCGGTGGTCAGGCACAGCCGGACATCGCTGCCGTCGGCGGTGGCGATCCCTTGGTGGTAGCTCTCGCCGGTGTACTCCCACCGGGCCAGGGAGCGGCCGTAGTCGAAGACCGGCTCGCAGTCCATCACGGTCTGCACCTCGCCCGAAACGCAGCGGATGGTGCGCAGCAGGACGTGCTCCGCCTCGTAGTCGTTCGGCGTCCGCCGGTAGGTGAGGGAGCGGTCGGACGTGTGGTGCCACGGGCCGATCAGCAGCACGTCGCGGATGATGATCCAGCCGGTCTTGGTGCCCCAGCTGGTCTCGAGGATCATCGTGCCCGGCAGGTAGCGGCGGCTCGCCGGGACCGTCACGTCGAGGGGCGCGATCCGGAACTTCCCGGCTCGGGGGCCGAGGATCGAGCCGAACACGCTGGGCGAGTCGAACCTCGGCACGCACATCCACGACACCGAGCCGTCGGGAGCCAGGAGCGCCGAGACCTCGCCGTCACTGAGGAACCCGTGGTGGCCGATCGGAACCGCGCGGGCGTGGGCGATGGCCTCGGTCAGGGCGTCGGTGGCCTCGGTCGACATACTCGCAGGATCGACCGACACCGAACGATGCGCAAGCGGCTCAGTCGACCTCGGAGGCGTCGGAGCGCCGTGCGCCGGCCAGTCCGAGGCTGGTCAGTGCGCCGCGGAG
Source organism: Nocardioides sp. (assembly GCA_036270075.1). Classification (GTDB taxonomy): domain Bacteria; phylum Actinomycetota; class Actinomycetes; order Propionibacteriales; family Nocardioidaceae; genus Nocardioides. Next base: position 8,494 of record DATBDF010000366.1, on the reverse strand, counting down.
GTCACCCACCTCGAGCACCGTCATCCCGTCCACGGTCCGACGCGAGGGCTGAGCGCGGCGGTCGCCGACGGGTGCGACGGCGACCCGGAAGCCCAGCCGGGCCGCCTCGGCCAGGCGCTGCGGCAGGTCGCGGACCTTGCGCACTTCGCCGGCCAGGCTGATCTCGCCGAGCGCGACGACGCCTTGCGGCGGTGACGCCCCCGTGGCCGCCGACGCGAGGGCGATCGCGATCGCCAGGTCGCTGGCGGGCTCGGCGAGCCGGGCGCCCCCGACGGTCGACACGAAGACGTCCTGCGACGAGAGCGCGAGGCCGCAGTGCTGCTGGAGGACGGCCAGGATCATCGCGACCCGCGCCGACTCGAGCCCGGACGTCGTACGCCGTGGCCGCTCGAGGGGACTCCGCGTCACCAGGGCCTGCACCTCCGACAACAGGGGCCGGCGCCCCTCCATGGCCACGGCGACGCAGGTGCCCGGCACGCGCGACAGGTGGTTCTCCACGAAGAGGCCGGTCGGGTCGGTCACGGCGGTGATGCCGTCTGCACCGAGGTCGAAGCACCCCACCTCGTCCACGGGACCGAACCGGTTCTTCATCGCGCGCACCATGCGGAACCGGGAGTTGCGGTCGCCCTCGAAGTGCAGGACGACGTCGACGACGTGCTCGAGGACCCGCGGGCCGGCGATCGAACCGTCCTTGGTGACGTGGCCGACGATGATCGTGGTGATGTTGCGGGTCTTGGCGACTCGGATCAGTGCGGCGGCGACCTCCTTGACCTGGGTGACCCCGCCCGGCACGCCGTCCAGGGTCGAGGCGCCGATGGTCTGGATCGAGTCGACGACGAGCACGTCGGGGCGGACCTGCTCCACATGGGTGAGGATCGCGCCGAGGTCGTTCTCGGCGGCGAGGTAGAGCTCGTCGTGGACGCCGCCCGTGCGATCGGCACGCAGCCGCACCTGCGAGGCCGACTCCTCGCCGGTGACGTAGAGGGTGCGGCGCTGGTAGCGCGACGTCTGCGCCGCCACCTCGAGCAGCAGTGTGCTCTTGCCGACGCCGGGCTCCCCGGCCAGGAGGATCGCCGCACCGGGGACCAGGCCACCGCCGAGGACGCGATCGAGCTCGGGCACCCCGCTGCTGCGGAACGCCGAGGCCTCCACCGGAACCTGGGCGATCGGCAGCGCGGCACTCGTGACGGGACCCGCCTCGGCACGCAAGATCCTCGGGGCAGCGGCCTCGGCGACCGACCCCCAGGCCTGGCACTCGCCGCACCGGCCCACCCACTTCGCCGACGTCCACCCGCACTCGGAGCACTGGTAGGAGGCGCGGGGGGACTTCGACATGTCGCGAACGCTAGACGGCTCCTCCGACAGCCCCCGGGAGCGCGGTCCCGACCCGCCGTACCGCTATCCTCGGCTTGGATCGATCAAGAGGGGGAGCTCGATGGCGTGGTCCGGGCGGCTGGCGCTGACGCCCCCCACGCTCGCCGATGTGGCCGAGCGCGCCGGGGTCTCGCGACAGACGGTGTCGAACGCCGTGAACAACCCCGAGCTGCTCCGCCCCGACACCCTCGTGCGTGTGCAGGACGCGATCGCCGAGCTCGGCTACTCGCCGAACCGAGCGGCCCGCAACCTCCGCACGCGTGCGTCGCACATGATCGGCCTGAAGTTCAATCCCGCCCAGGAGGGCACGGCCAACGCCACGATGGACCGCTTCGTGCACACCCTCGTCGAGACATCGGGCGACAGCGGTTACCACATCCTGCTGTTCGCGGGCTCGACCGAGGATCCCGTCGGTGGCTACGACGACCTCCTCCGCTCGACCGCCGTCGACGCGTTCATCGTCACCGACACCTACCTGGGCAACCCGCAGGCCGCGTGGCTGACTCAGCGCCGCGCGCCGTTCGTCGCGTTCGGCCGGCCGTGGGACAACCCCGAGGCGACCCACGCCTGGGTCGACGTGGACGGTGCCGCGGGGACCGAGCTCGCCACCAACCACCTGCTCGACAAGGGACACACGCGGATCGCCTGGATCGGCTGGCGGAAGGACTCCTTCATCGGAGAGGACCGGCGTTCGGGCTGGACCCGCGCGATGCATGCGCGCGACCTACCGACCACCGGGCTGGCGTCCCGCGTCGAGGACACCATCGCGTCCGGTCGCGAGGCAGCGACGGTCCTGCTGGACGAGGCCCGACCGACGGCCTTCGTGTGTGCCTCGGACACGCTGGCGATGGGCGTCCTCCACGCGCTCGGCGACCGCGGCATCCACTGGGGCCAGGACGTCGCGGTGGTCGGCTTCGACGACTCCCAGGTCGCCCAGGTCGTGCCCGGCGGTCTCACGTCTGTCCGCCAGCCGCTGGAGCAGGTGGCTGTCGAGCTGGTGAAGGCGCTGGAGGGTCTCCTCTCCACGCCCCCCATCGCCGGGCCGGGCGTCCTGCTGTCCCCGACCCTGGCCGTGCGTCTTTCCACGGGGTAGGCGGTCGGTGGCCCGATTCCCCCGCCTGAGCGGGGGATCCGGACGTTCGTGCCGGTTGCAACCCACACGAACGTCCGGGAGACCACACGAACCCTGGGTCAGAAGTGGCGCCACCAGAGGTTGACCGCGTAGTCGACCGTGGTCCCGGAGTGCTCGGCCAGGATCGAGGACGCGACGCCGGGTGTGAACTCGATCCGGACGACGGACTCGAGGTCGGCCCGGTCGTCGAAGCGCCACTCGAGGTCGAGCGGCACCCGCGTCCAGCCATGGCCGGCCCAGAAGCGCTCGACCGCGGCCGGGTCGACCTTCGGATACCCGCGACGGAACCATCGGCCGAACGTCGAGCGGGTCGCGTCGTTGTCGATGACGAACGCCGTGCCGCCGCGGCGTACGACGCGGCCCAGCTCGCGTAGCCCCGGCTCACACCCCGGCCCGAAGAAGTACGCCCACCGCGCATGGGCGACGTCCACGGAGGCGTCGGGCAGCGGTACTGCCTGGGCGGTCCCCGACAGCAGCCGGACGTTCGCCAGCGATCGGGTACGCCGTTCGGCGAGACGCAGCAGGGCCGGATGCGGCTCGACGCCGGACACCCGCGAGGCCGACGACGCGAACCTCGGCAGGTGGAAGCCGGTGCCGCAGCCGAGGTCGAGCACCTCGCGTGACGTCCAGTCCGCGATGGAGGCCATGGCCTGCTCGAGCTCGCCGTGGCGGTCGACCGCGCGGTTCTCGAGCTCGTACGTCGCCGGGTGCTCCCAGATGTTCGGGCTGCGGACCGCGCCCTGCGGGAGGCTCAAGCGGGCGCCCTCATCGGCGTCCTCCCGGGCTCGGCCCGCCCGGGTCAGACCCGGACCAGCCCGTTCGGGGTCTGGAACTGGGCCGCGATGATGCCGGGCGTGCCGTGCGGCGCGACCCACTCCACCTTCACGTCCTCCAGCGGGGACTCGACGGTCTCCCCGAGCCACTCGGACACCCGCTGCGGGTCGCCGGCGATCTCCAGGCAGGCCAGCGACCAGTCGTCGACGCCACCGGTCGACGGGTGCATGGTGTCGGGGCTCAGCCACTGCACGAAGAACGGCAGCTGCGGATCGGAGATCAGGCCGTTGACGCCGATCTGCTTCCACAGCAGCTCGGTGCCGTCGGGGCGGTGCCGGTTGCCGGCGACGGACTCGCGGCCCAGTCGCCGCTCCACCAGCGCGATGTCGTCGACCGCGACGACCCAGCCGAGCCAGCCTCCGCCGAGGGCGGAACGAGCGCGCACGGCCTGGCCGAACGGCGCCTTGTCGGAGGCAGGGTGGTCGAGCACCTCGACGACCTCGAGGTAGGTGTGGTCGGCCAGGGACAGGACCATGTTCCGGGTCCCGAACCGAGGATGGATCCCACCCTCGACGAAGTCACGGCCGAGCAACCCCCCGATGCGCTGGGCGGTGCCGGCAAGGCCGTCCGGGCCGGCGGCGTAGCTGAGATGGTCCAAGCGCATGCGGAGCATTCTGCGCCACCGTGTGCGCGCTCACCGACAGGGGGTCGGGTTCTCTCGACATCGAGACGGTGGTAGGAATGCGCTCTCAGTGCGGGTCTGCCGGGTGGAGCGCCAACCGGTCACGCGCGGCCAGGTGGCGTTCGCAGTGCGTGACCAGCTCGTCGTACGCCGGTCGCCCCATCAGCTCGACCAGCTCGGGCTCGTTGGTGACGTACAGCGGCTCACGCGCGACGTGCGCCTCGGTGTTCCCCGAGCAGTACCAGTCCAGGTCGTGGCCACCGGGTCCCCAACCGCGCCGGTCGTACTCGCCGATCGTCACCTCGGAGTACGACGTGTCGTCGGGCCGCTTGACGTTGCGGAACGTCCTCCGGATGGGCAGCTGCCAGCAGACATCAGGCTTGGTCTCGAGGGGGTTGCGACCCTGCTCCAACGCCAGCGAGTGCAGGGCGCAGCCGGCCCCCGTCGGGAAGTCCTGCCGGTTGTGGAAGACGCACGCCGACTGGCCGTCGTACTCGACGACCTTGGTCTTGCGCTCGCCCTCGGCGTCCTTCTCGATCCAGTCGGACTTCCGCACCCTCGAGCCCGGGTGGAACTGCCACAGGTCGGGCCCGAGCTCCTCGACGTACGCCGCCACGCGCTTCTCGTCCGCCTTGTCGGCGAAGTGGGCCCCCAGGGTGCAGCAGCCGACATCGGGTGCGTCTGCGTAGATGCCCCGGCAGCCCTGCCCGAAGATGCAGTTGTAGCGCGACGTCAACCAGGTCAGATCGCAGCGGAACACCTGGTCGGGATCGCCCGGGTCGACGAACTCGACGAAGGCACGCGGAAAGACGAGATCGACCTCGGGCACCACACCAGGGTAGGCGCGAGCGGGCGACGTAATAGATTCGGGCCATGCGCCTCGGCGTCCTCGACATCGGCTCCAACACGGGGCACCTGCTCGTCGTCGACGCCCATCGCGGCGCGGCGCCGCTCCCGGCCTACTCGCACAAGGAGCCGTTGCGGCTCGCCGAGCACGTCGAAGCCGGCGAGATCACGCAGAGCGGGATCAAGGCGCTGACCCAGTTCGTCGGCGACGCGGTCGTCGTGGCCGAGGACAAGGGCGCGCAGGACATGCTCGCGTTCGCGACCTCGGCGGTCCGCGACGCGAGCAACAGCGACGCGCTGCTCGACCACGTGGCCGAGGAGACCGGCGTCCGCATCACCGTCCTTCCCGGCGAGGACGAGGCCCGACTCACCTTCCTCGCCGTACGCCGGTGGTTCGGGTGGTCGGCCGGGCGACTGGCGGTGTTCGACATCGGTGGCGGATCGCTGGAGATCGCGGGCGGTCCCGACGAGGAGCCCGACGTCGCGTGGTCGATCCCGCTCGGCGCTGCTCGACTGGCGCGCGAGCACTTTGGTGACGGTGTGGCCGACCCGACGCAGCTCCGTGCGTTGCGCAAGCGGATCCGGGCGGACATCGCCGCGGACGCCGGACACCTCCTCCGTGGTGGGCCTCCGGACGTCGCGGCGGCGACGTCGAAGACGTTCCGGTCGCTCGCCCGCATCTGCGGTGCCGCCCCGAGCGAGGACGGCCCGCTGGTGGAGCGCGTCCTGTTGCACGCCGAGCTGCGGGAGTGGATCCCCCGGCTCGTCGCCATGGACCCCGCCGACCTCGCCGCACTGCCCGGCGTCTCGTCGAGCCGCTCCCACCAGATCGTCCCGGGCGCGCTGGTGGCGGAGGCCGTGATGGACATCTTCGACCTCGCCGAGCTCCAGGTGTGCCCCTGGGCGTTGCGCGAGGGCGTCATCCTCGAGCGTCTCGACCAGCTCCCCGAGTCGACGCCGGACAAGGGAGCCCGGTGAGCCTCGTCGCGCTGTCGACGGCGTCGGTCTATCCCGAGTCGAGCGCGCACGCCTTCAGCTACGCGAAGTCGCTCGGGTACGACGCCGTCGAGGTCATGGTGGGAATCGACGCCCTCAGCCAGCAGACCGCGGCCGTCAAGCAGCTGTCCGACCACCACGAGCTCCCGGTGTGCGCCGTCCACTCGCCGTGCCTGCTGTTCACCCAGCGCGTGTGGGGGACCGACCCGTGGGGGAAGCTCGAGCGCTCTGCAGAGATGGCCCACTCCGTCGGCGCCGACGTGGTCGTCGTGCACCCGCCGTTCCGTTGGCAGCGCGAGTACGCCGCCGGCTTCGTCGACGGCATCGCCGCACTCGAGGAGTCCACGGGTCTGGCCTTCGCCGTCGAGAACATGTACCCCTGGCGCGCCTCGGCCCGCCGCGGAGTCGAGATGTACCTCCCGGGCTGGGATCCCTCGGACGAGAACTACGCCAACGCCACGGTCGACCTCTCGCACGCCGCGATCGCGCAGAGCTCGCCGGTCGAGATGGCCAAGCGCCTGGGCCGCCGTCTGCGGCACGTCCACCTGACCGACGGCTCCGGGTCGGCGAAGGACGAGCACCTGGTGCCCGGTCGCGGTGCGATGGACGCCGCCGGCTTCCTGCGCCATCTGGGGGGCACCGGGTTCGGCGGGCACATCGTCCTGGAGATCAACACCCGCAAGGCACCGACCCGGAACGAGCGCGAGGCCGATCTGCGCGAGTCGCTGGCCTTCGCCCGTGAGCACTTCCGGTCCTGAAGGTCGCGGTCGCCTAGCCGGATCGCATCGTGCTCGTCACAGCCAGCCGCGTCGGCCCGCCTCGTGGCCGAGCTGGAGCCGGGTCGCGACCCGGGCGCGCTCCATCAGCTGGTGCACCCGGCGCTGCACGGTCCGCAAGGACAGGCCGAGCTGGTTGCCGATCGACTGGTCGGTGAGACCCGCCAGCAGAAGACCCAGGATCTGGGCGTCCACGTTCTCCAGGACGTCCCCGACCTCCTCGCCGACCCCCTCGGCGGACGCCACGAGCCGACGCGCGGACTGCCAGGTCAGGTCGAACAACGCCTGCAGCGCATCCAGCAGCGCACTCGGGTGGATCAGCAAGGCGCCGCTGCCCTCGTCGGCGTGGTCCGCCGGCATCAAGGGGACCAACCCGATCCGTCGGTCGGCGATGAGCATGCGCAACGGCAGGTGCTCGGCCACCCGGGCCTGCACCCCGGTGCGGATCGCCGGGACGGCCGCTTCGAAGAAGCCCGGTCGCTCGAGGTTGCCGCGCTCGAGCACGACCTTGTAGGCGACACCCCGACCGGCCGCGGTCATCTCCTCGTCGGCGTTCTCCTCGGGCGTCACCGCGACGAACTCGGACTTCATCAGCATCTGGATCTCGTGCTCGGCGCTGCGCTGGAGCTGGCCGAACCGCTGGGCGACGGCCTGGGGTCCCTGCACGACGTCGACGACCTCGCTGATCGCCCGCTCCTGCGCGGCGCCGCGGTACACCTCGGCCAGCGAGCCCAGCTCGAGCTGAGCCAGCCGTAGCTCCTCCTGGCGCTCCACGAGGAGCGCGCCCAGGGCGATCGCGGGTGGCGAGGCGACGAACCTGCGCCCTCGCTCGCTCGATGACCGCGCGACCAGGCCCTTGGCCTCGAGGCCGGTCAGGACGCGCAACGCCGCCTCGTGGCTGAGCGCGAGGTCGGCGCTCAGGTCCTCCGCGGTGCCGGACGGGATCTCGATCAGCCGCCGGTAGGCCGCGGCCTCGGTCGTGTCGAGTCCCAGCACGTCGAGCATGGTGACGTCTCCTCGCCGTCGTGCGCGGCCCACGGCTGGCGGAAATCCGCCATGACGTAATCCCGCCGTTGATGCTGGTCACGCTACCTGACAGGTTCCTGTCACCCCTCCGAACACGTCACCCGCAAGGACACCCATGCCGCGTCGACCCCATCGGGCCCACACCCTCCTGGCGCTCTCGCTTCTCGCCGGCTCCACCGCGTTGGTCGCGACGACCGTCACCGAGGCCTCCGCCGGGGCGCCACCACGACCGGCCGCCCGGGTCTCCACCGGCGCCCCCGTCTCCGTGCCCCGGCTCTCGGGGGCGACGGCGCAGGCTCACCGGGTCACCCTGGTCACCGGCGACGTCGTGACGGTGACTCCGGTTGCCGGCGGCGGGAGCACGGTGTCGATGAAGCCGGCGAACGTGGCGCAGTCCGGGTTCCGCACCCAGACCGTCGGGAAGAACCTGTACGTCCTGCCGGACGCGGTCCTCCCGTACCTCGCAGCGGGCCGCCTCGACAAGGAGCTCTTCGACGTCACCGGGCTGATCGCCCAGCACTACGACGACGCCAGCACGCACACGCTCCCGCTGATCGTCGAGTACGACGGCTCGGTGCAGCACCCCGCCCAGCTGGCGGTGCCCCGGGGCAGCCGGCGCACCAGCCTCTTGGGCAGCATCCGCTCCGCCGGGCTGACCACGGCCAAGAGCCACGCGGCGTCGTTCTGGTCCTCCATCACCCCGCGCACCACTCACCCCGCGAACCTGTCGTCGGTGCGGTTCGACGACGGGATCTCGAGGATGTGGCTCGACGCCCAGGTCCACGCCGACCTGGCCGACAGCGTCTCCCAGGTCGGGGCGCCGCAGGCCTGGTCCGAGGGGTACGACGGCACCGGCACCAAGGTCGCCGTGCTCGACACCGGCATCGA
>DATBDF010000365.1:0-13707 GCA_036270075.1 Nocardioides sp. | reverse complement strand
ACCGGGCTCCGTTTCGTCCGCCAGCCGGCCGAGGGTCAGCCGGTGCCGTTGACGCTGGGGGAGGTGCCACCCGTGCTGCTGTCGGAGTGCTGGCACGACATGCGGCTGACGGCGGCCGAGGGGACCGGGTTCGACCCGGACTGGGAGAAGAAGGCTGAGTACTGATGACCGACACCCCTGCCGGCTCCTCACCGGCGCAGGTCTTGCGGGCTCCGGCCGAGACGACGTACGCCGAGGAGCTCGCGACGTTGGCCGCTGCCGACCAGGGCCCGCGGCCGACCGGTTGGCGGCTCACTCCGCGCGCGGTCCGGGCGTTCGTGGTCGGCGACCAGCAGCTGGGAGTGTCGCGGAAGTTCTACGGCGACGACCCGTTGGTCGACCGCTGCGTCGTGACGTTGATGAGCAACCGCGGTCTGCTCCTGGTGGGCGAGCCCGGGACGGCGAAGTCGATGCTGTCGGAGCTGTTCGCGGCCGCGATCTCCGGTGACTCGACCTGCACCATCCAGGGCAGCTCGGGCACCACCGACGACCAGATCACCTACTCGTGGAACTACGCACTGCTGCTCGCCGAGGGACCCACCCCTCGTGCGCTGGTCCGCGGGCCGCTCCACCGGGCGCTCACCGGTGGCGCCGTGTGCCGGTTCGAAGAGGTCACGCGGGTCCAGCCCGAGATCCAGGACGTGCTGATCGGGGTGATGTCGGACAAGCTGCTGCACGTCCCCGAGCTGACCGACCCCGACTCCGTGGTGTTCGCCGCCCCCGGCTTCAACGTGCTCGCGACCGCGAACCTGCGTGACCGAGGCGTCCACGAGATGTCGAGCGCCCTCAAGCGGCGGTTCAACTTCGAGACCGTCCGCCCCATCCGCGATCGCGACCTGGAACGCCGGCTGATCACCGAGCAGACCACCGGCATGCTCGCCCACGCGGACATCGAGACCCGGCTCACCCCCGATGTCGTCGACCTGCTGGTCACCGCGTTCCACGACCTGCGTGAGGGAGTCACCGAGGACGGGATCCAGGTGGAGAAGCCGACCGCGGTGATGAGCTCGGCCGAGGCGGTCTCGGTCGGCTTCGCCGCCGCCCTGGACGCCCACTACTTCGGCGATGGGGACGTCGGTGGTCAGCACATCGCCCGTCAGCTGATCGGCACCGTCCTGAAGGACAACAGCGACGACGGCACCAAGCTGCGGCACTACTTCGACGTCGTGGTCAAGCCTCGAGCACGACGGGACAAGGCCTGGAAAGCGGTCCTGCAGGCCCGCCCCGAGCTCGACCGCTGACCACCCGATGACCGGTTGACTCGTGTCCCAGGCGCTCCCCAGCAGCGACGAGGTCCGTGACCTCGCGGCCCGGCTCGTCACCGACGAGCTGGTCATCGTTCCCGTCCGCCACCACAGCCCGGCCTGCGCGGCCGCGGTCGAGACCGCTTTCACCCGGCACCGACCCTCGCGAGTCCTGATCGAGGGACCCCGCAGCTTCACTGACCTGGTGCCCCTGCTCGCGCACCCGGAGGCGCGGTACCCCCTGGCCGTGTACACGTGGTCGCGGCCCACCCGGAACACCGCGGCCGAGGGTCTGCTGACCGGCGGCGGTGCGGGCGGGTACTACCCGTTCTGCGACTACTCGCCGGAGCTGGTCGCCGCCCGCCTCGCTCACGAGACCCGGATCCCGGTGACGTTCTGCGACCTCGAGGTCGGCGAGCAGGCGGCGGCCGCGTCCGCGAAGGTGCTGCCCGGCGACGGCTCCCTGCAGCGGGAGGGCGCCTACGAGCACAGCCACGCCCTGACCGCGCTGGCCGCCCGGCTGGGCTGCCGCGACCACGAGGACCTGTGGGAGCTGCTGTTCGAGGCCGACCCGGCTCCGGTGGACCTCGATGAGCACCTGGCCCGGATGACCGCCTACTGCCTCCTTGCCCGCGGCGACCAGACCGATGCCGACCTGGACCGGGAAGGCACCCGTCACCGCGAGGCCGAGATGACGTGGCACGTCGCCCAGGCCCTCGCCGATCGCCGAACCGGTGACGGCCCCGTCCTGGTGGTGCTCGGCGGCTTCCACGCGGTCGCACTCCCCGCCCTGCTCGCCGACCCGCCCGACCGGCCCACCTTCGAGCGCGGCCCGGCGGATGAGGGCTCCGCCCTCGTGCGCTACGCCTTCGATCGGCTCGACCGCCTCAACGGGTACGCCTCCGGGATGACCTCACCTGGCTGGCACCAACGCATCTGGGAGGACCGTCGGCGCGGCAAGCCGCCGGACCAGGCTCGCCGTGTCGCGTCCCTGACGGTGCTGCTCGACGTCGCCGACCGGTTGCGCAGCCGTCACCACACCCCCGTCCCGACGCCGACCCTGGCCGCCGCCCAGCAACAGCTGCTGCTGCTGACCGGCCTCCGCGGCCACCCGGCGCCGCTGCGCAGCGACCTGCTCGACGCCGTCACCTCGTGCCTGGTCCAAGGGGAGGCCGACGTCGAAGGACGTCTCGTGCGGCACACCACGAGCCTGGTCCTCACCGGTGATCGCGTCGGTGTGGTCCCACCCGGAGCCGGAACGCCGGCACTGGTCCGCGACACCCTCGAACGGCTCCGCCTCCTGCGGCTGGACACCGACGCCACCGAGCCCAAGAACCTCACCCTGGACCTGTACCGCAACCCCGCTCACCGGCGGACCAGCCGCGCTCTGCACGGCCTGCGACTGCTCGGCGTTCCGTTCGCCGATCACGTGGCGGGTCCCGACTTCGTCCGCGGCAGCGGCCTCGCGCGCCTGCAGGAGCGGTGGAGCTACCTGTGGTCTCCGGTGACCGAGGGCGTGCTCGCCGAGCGGTCGTTGCTCGGATCCACCCTTCCCGAGGCCGTTCAGTCACGGTTCGGGAAGCTGCTCGAGGAGGCCACGGGCGAGGGACGGGTCCCCGGCAGTGTCGAGGCCGCGTCGCTGCTGGCACAGGGCGCGGTGGTCGGCCTTCACGACCGGCTCGACCCGGTGGTCGCGATCGTTCGCGAGGCCCTGGCGGCCGAGACGTCGTTCGTGTCCGCCGTCGCCGCGACCGGCTCCCTCGCCCTGCTCGAGGAGGGCCGCGAGCCGCTCGAGGCCACCCGGTTGACCTCGCTCCCCGAGCTCGTGGCTGCCGGCTACGCCCGATGTCTCTACCTGGCCGCCGACCTCCACGGCGACGAGCAGCCGGCCGACGACGTCGCCACGTCGCTCTCCCGGCTCCGCGAGCTGCTCGCCTCACCGTCCGGCGCCGCCCTGGACGCCGAACCGTACTGGGAGCGGATCGAGCACCTGCGTCGCCACCATGACAAGACCTTGGTGCGCGGTGCGGCCTCGGGGCTCGCCTCCACCGCCGGCCGCCTGTCGCTGGAGGACCTCGCGCGCGACATCGCCGGCCACCTGGCCAGCTCGATGCCTCCCGCCGAAGCAGCAGGGTTCGTCCGGGGCCTGTTCGCCACCGCCCGGGAGACCGTCTGGCAGGCCTCCGGCCTCGTGGAGCAGCTCGACGGCAGGCTCACCGGCTGGGACCAGTCCACGTTCCTGACCGCGCTGCCGGACCTGCGCCTGGCGTTCGCCGACCTCACCCCGCGAGAGACCGACCGGGTCGCCGAGCTGGTCGCCGCGCTGCACGGCGGCCGCAGACCCGACGTCGCAGTGCGCCGCGACATCGACGAGCACACGATCGCCGTGCATGCCGCGGCGTCCCAGCTGGTGGTGGAGGCACTCGAGCGCGACGGGCTCGCCGGTTGGGCCACCGAACCCGACCACCAGGTCCCCTCGCCGGCGGCGAAGGGGGCGTCCGGATGAGGCCGACCGACCGGTGGCGGCTGGTGCTCGGCAAGTACGCCGATCAACGACTTCCGCAACCGGTCGACGCCCAGGGCGCACGCTACGAGCAGGCACTGGACTACCTGTACGGCCGTGAGTACTCCGGTCGCGGCAACCGCCCCGACGATGACGCTCCGACCGAGATCGCTCCGGGTTCGCTGGACGCCTCGACGCCCTCGATCGTCGACTGGCTCGGCGAGGTCCGCGAGCTGTTCCCCCACGAGACCGTCGAGACGATCGAACGCCATGCGCTGGACCGGTACGGGCTGACCGAGCTCGTGTCCGATCCGGAGGTCCTGGCCCGGATCGAGCCCAGCGAAACGCTCCTCAAGACCCTGCTGTCGCTGAAGGGGCAGCTCAACCCGGCCGTGATGGAGCAGGTCCGGCGGATCATCCGCACGGTCGTCGAGGACCTGCGGCGCCGCCTGGAGACCGAGGTCCGGCAGGCCTTCACCGGCCGGCTCAGTCAGCACCGCCACAGCCCACTGCCCATTGCGAAGAACTTCGACCCGCGAGGCACGGTCCGGGCCAACCTTCGGAACTGGGACCCCGAGCGGCAACGGCTCGTGGTCGAACGGCCTCTGTTCTTCCAGCGCAACACGCGCAGGATCCCGTGGGAGGTGGTGCTGGTCGTCGACCAGTCCGGGTCGATGGTCGGATCGGTCATCCACTCGGCCGTGATGGCCGGCATCCTCGCCGGACTCCCGTCCTACCGGCTGCGGCTGGTGGTGTTCGACACCAGCGTCGTCGATCTCACCGATGTCGCCGACGACCCGGTCGAGATGCTGATGTCGGTCCAGCTCGGAGGCGGGACCGACATCGCCCAGGCCGTCAACTACGCCGGCCAGCTCATCGACAACCCCGCCCGGTCCGTCGTCGTCCTGGTCACCGACTTCTGCGAAGGCGGCCCACCCTCCGAGCTGGTCGCCGCCGTCCGCCGGCTGGTGGAGGCGCGGGTGACGACGATCGGGCTCGCCTCGCTCGACGGGACCGCACACCCGCACTACGACAAGCAGATGGCGCAGCGGCTGGCCGACGCCGGCATGTCGATCGGCGCCCTCACCCCCGGCCGCCTCGCCGAGTGGCTCGCCGAGGTGACCTCCCGATGACCGACCCGGAGGAGCTCCTGGCCGGGGTCGCTGCCGTCGTGGGCAGGTACGACGACGAGGCGTGGGTGGCTCTGGCCAACCGCGGCCTGCTCCGCCGCGCTCGCAAGGATCTCGACGTCCTCGAGATCACCCTCACCGAGACCGATGGTGTCCGAGACCGCGTCTCGGTCGCGGTCGCTGACCACGTCGTGTCCATGGGGACCACCGGTCCCGCCGACGCGACCTGCACCTGCGCGAGCACGGTGCTCTGCCAGCACATCATCACCGCCGGCCTCTGGCTGGCCACCGCAACTTCGTCCGGCACAGCCGGTGCCGCCGACTCATCCGACCCCGCCGCCGTACCCGACGTGCCCGAGGCATCGGCCGCCGAGGCCGAGTCGCGGACCGAGGGGCTGCACGCCGCGCTGATGGCCCTCGGGGCGGACGCGCTCACCACCTACGCCGGGCTCCCCGGCTACCGGTGGGCGCACCAGTACCTCGACGACCTCGACGACCCGCCCGCGCTCACCCGCAGCGGCTACCTCGCGGTGACGCTCACCCGTCCCGAGCTCACCGTGCGCTACTTCGGCGGCGGACTCGACGGCCTCGTGGTGGACCAGAACGTCCCGCACGTCGAGCGCTACCGGGTGGCCGCGGTGCTCGCCTGGCAGCGCGCCCACGGACTCACCCTGCCCGCCCCGCCACCACGCCGCGCAGCCGCCGACGGGACCACGGGCACCACGGAGGCCGCGATGTCGCGCACCGAGTCCCGGACGAGGCTCCGCGGCACCGCCGCGGCGCTGCTGCGCGACATGGTGGCGGTGGGCGTGTCCCATCTCTCACCCGCGATCCACGACCGGGTCGTCACCACCGCGACCTGGTCGCAGGGTGTCGAGTACCACCGGCTCGCCCGCATGCTGCGCCGCATCGCCGACCACGTCGACCTCATGCTCGTGCGGTCCGCAGCTGCGGACGACCTCGAGCTCCTCGACGACCTGAGCCGGACCCACGCGCTCGTCGCGGCCCTCGATGCCGCGGTCGCGGGCTCCAGCGGTGGTGCGGAGCCCGTCACCCTGGTCGGCCGGGCGCGCACCACCTACGACCCGGTCCGCTCACTCGAGCTCGTCGGCCTCGGCGGCGTCCCCTGGCGCACCGGGTCCGGCTATCACGGCCTGACCTGTGTCTTCTGGAGCCCGACCCGGCGGCGCATGTACACCTGGACCGACACCCGTCCCGAGTCCGTCCCGGGTTTCGACCCTCGGCAGCGATGGGCACAGCCAGCACCTTGGACCGGCCTGGCCACTCCCGCGACCTCGGCCGGCCGTCGGGTCGTCCTCACCAACGCCCACGTCAGTCACGACGGGCGCCTCTCCGGTGTCGAAGCCACCTCCGCCGCTCTGACCGCCCTCGACAGCGACGACCTCGTCGGCCAGCTCCCGGTCCACGCCTCGTGGGCGGACGTCGCACCCGCCGGCCCCCAGGCGCTGATCGACCCGGTCGACCCGGCCAGCGCCTGGGTCGTCCTCCAGCCCGCACAGGCGGCCCCCGCTCACTGGGACCCGGCCGACCAGACCCTGACGTGGATGCTGCTCGACCACGAGGGTCAGGTCGCTTCCTTGCGCGTGCCGTGGTCCCGCTTGCACGCCCACGCCATCGAGCGCCTCGAGGCCCTCGACCCCGCGCTCCCGGAGGGCACCCTCGTCGTCGCTCGCGTACGCCGTACCCGTGGCCGACTGCTGGGGGAGCCCCTGAGCGTCGTCATGCCCGGGCGGGCGATCAACCCCGTCGACTCCCTCCACTTCGACCAGGGGGCGAGCCGCACGAAGTCGGGCCTGGTCACCCGGCTCCTCCGGGCCGGCACCCCCGACCGGGTGAGCGGCGACGACGACGAGACCGGGGCGATGCCCGCCGGTCCGCTACCCGCCGCGCTCGCCGGGCTTCGCGTGCTGGTCGAGCAGGAAGCCCAGCGCGGCTGCTCGGGCGCCGCGCCCGGCACGGTCGTCACCAAGCTGAACACGGCGCACTCCGCACTCCGCGACGCCGGGTTCCCGGTCTTCACCGACGCCGAGGCCGACCTCCAGCCGACGGAGGCGCTGCTCCGCAGCCTGTACCTCGTCCAGCAGGTCGAGACCGCGCTCGCATGACGAGGCTTGCCGGGCCCCCGCTCAGATTCCCAGCCGGTACAGCTGGCCGAGCTCCCACCGCGCCAGTCGGTAGCCGATGTCGACTCCGACGACGTCCGACGTGCGGTAGTGCACGCCCTCCCAGACGCGGGCGTCCACGACGTCGCGGCTGATCGTGGCCCAGTCGCGGTAGGTGCGCGACACCCCTGGCGCCGTGGAGCTGGTGAGCGTGATCGGGACGGGCGACGTGCGGCCGACGAGCACCTCGAGGACACCTTGCTGCGAGCCGATCTGACCACCGTGACCGCTCGGGTACTCCGGGTGCTGCGGTGCGACCTGGTACGACGTCCACGCCGGGTCCTGGTCGATCGCACCGGTGGTGATCGCGGTGGAGGGCCGCCAGAACAAGTAGTGGTACTTGGCGTTGTAGACCGCGATCTGCGCGTCGGTGGTGATCACGTTGAACGCGGCCACCAACCGCGCCAGCGAGCCGATCGAGCCGCGTGGCGACGCCTCGAGGAGCGCGCGCGTGATCTGCACGTAGGCGAAGTTGATGGCCGGGTACCAGAACAACGCGACCTCGTCCTGATCTGCCGTGCGGGGAGACCCGGCTGCGCCGAGCTCGCGTACCTCGGCGAGGTCGGCGGCGTACCGCGACGACGTCAGGGAGTACGGCGCCCCGGGGTCGAACTGGTCGTTGCGCCGCAGGAGGAAGGGGCGCGCGGCACCCTGCCCGGCGCGGATGGCGACCCGCGAGACGGGCGGCGTGAGCTCGAAGACACCGGGCGCAGGCGGACCGGGGGACCAGGCGACGTCCACCGACGCCGTGTCGAGGCCGTCACCGGCGCGCTCGGTGAGCGTGCGCCGGGCAGCCGCGCGCCCGTCGGCGATCCCGCGGTCCTTCTGGGCACCGTCGGGGACGGTCGACAACGTGGCCTGCAAGGCCGCATCGAGCACGGCCTGCTGCGTCGGCACCTGCGCGGCCAGCGTGTCGTGGAGCGCCTGGGCGAGGGCGGCGGTGCCGTGCGACGGGCTGCGGTCGGCCCGGGTAGCTCGCGCGGCCGCGAGCCAGCTGACCGCCCAGGTCCGGCTCTGGGTCACCGGCTCGGGGAACGCCGCCGCCCCGACCACCTGCTGGGTGAGGTCGTGCCAGGAGACCGCCGTCCCGGCTTCGTCGGCGGGCCCACGGGCACGCACGGCTGCGAACGCGGGTCGGTCCGGGCGGGCGACCAGCCAGGTCGACGGTACGGCGAGGGCGGAGGCGGCGAGCAGCGACCTTCGGGAGGCGCGGATCTGGTCGGACAACGGTGGCACCCTTCTCGAGCCGAGAGACACGGAATGCCAATAATCTATAGTGACTTACTTTAGTTTGACCAGACCCGGTCACGCGAGTGCCGGAGCCGGGGCTCGGGCCCCAGTCGCGGCAACGGTCACTGGAGGCCGGACCGCACTGACGTGACCCGTTGGGTGTTGAACCCGAGCCAGTGCATGCGGCCGACGTACCGCGCGTGCTCGATCTTCAGGCACCGGTCCACGACCACGGTCAACCCGCCGTCCTCGGCCACGCGGTTGCCTTCGTCGTTGATCACTCCGAACTGGCACCACAGGGTCTTCGCCCCGATGTCCACCGCCTCCTGCGCGATCCCGGGAAGCGCCTCGGGGGCACGGAAGACGTCCACGATGTCCACCGGCACCGGCACGTCGCGCAGGCTCCGGTAGGAGGTCTCGCCCAGGATCTCGGTCTCCCGCGGGTTCACGGGGATGACCGTGTAGCCATGGCGTCGCAGGTAGTAGCCGACGAAGTTGCTCGCCCGCAGCTCGTTGGCCGACAGCCCCACGATCGCCACGGTGCGGGAGTTGTGCAGGACGCGCTGGATGGTGACCGGGTCCTGGTAGCGGCGCAGGTCGCTCATGCCGACACACCCTCGTTCGGCTGCCCGCCCCGCTGCTCGCCCAGCAGTTCGCCCAGCTGCGCCAATGCTCGCTCGAGGTCCCACACGAGGTCGTCGACCGACTCGGTCCCGACGGACAGGCGCACGGTGCCCGGGCCCACTCCGGCGGCCCGGAGCTCGTCGTCGCTGAGCTGGCGGTGGGTGGTGCTCGCCGGGTGGATCACCAGGCTCTTGGCGTCGCCCACGTTCGCGAGGTGGGACCACAGGCTGAGGTTGCGGATCACGCACTGTCCGCCTTCACGCCCCCCGGCCGCGTCGAAGGAGAACACCGCGCCGGCACCGGCCGGGAGGTACTTCTCGACGAGTGCGGCATAGGGACTCGTCGGCAGGCCGGCGTACGTCACGTGCGACGCGAGCTCGTGTGACTCGAGGAAGTCCGCGACCACCCGGGTGTTGGTCACGTGGCGCTCCATCCGCAGCGACAGGGTCTCGAGTCCCTGGAGCATCAGGAACGCGTTGAACGGCGACATCGGGGCGCCGAGGTCGCGCAGGGTCTCGGCCCGCAGCTTCATCAGGTACCCGTACGTGCCGAACGTCTCGTGGAACTGCAGCCCGTGGTACGCCGGCGACGGGTCGGCCACGACGGGGAACCGGCCGTTGGACCAGTCGAAGGTGCCCGAGTCGACCACGACTCCACCGATGCTCGTTCCGTGTCCGCCGATGAACTTGGTGGCCGAGTGGATCACGATGTCAGCGCCCCACTCGATCGGCCGGCACAGGTACGGTGTCGCGAACGTGTTGTCGACCAGCAGGGGCAGACCGTGGTCGTGCGCGATCCCCGCGACGGCCTCGATGTCGAGCACGTTGCCGGCGGGGTTGCCGATGGTCTCGCCGAAGAAGGCCTTCGTGTTCGGCTGGACCGCCCCGCGCCACTCGTCGAGGTCGTCGGGATCGACCCAGGTGAGCCCGACGTTCAGCTTGCGCAGGACATGCTTGAACTGGTTCACCGAGCCGCCGTACAGCGCGGAGGACGAGACGACGTGGTCTCCCGGTTCCAACAGCGTGAACAGGGCGGCGGCCTGCGCGCCCAGCCCGCTGGCGAAGGCGACGCCGCCCGCGCCGCCCTCGAGGTTGGCCACGCGCTCCTCGAAGACCGCCACGGTCGGGTTCATGATCCTGGAGTAGGTGTTGCCGTACTCCTGGAGGTTGAAGTACGCCGCGGCGGACTCGGGATCCTCGAAGACGTAGCTCGTGGTCTGGAAGATCGGCACCGCCCGGGCGCCGGTGTTCGGCTCCGGTCGCTGCCCGGCGTGCAGCTGCCGCGTCTCGAAGCCGAAGGCGTGGTCCTCCTCGGTGCGTGGGATCTGCTCGCTCACCGCTCCTCTTTCGTCGTGCTCACGTCGCCGCTTTCGTCGTGCTCACGTCGCCGCGCGACCCTCGGCGAGGAAGTCACGCACCAGGGGGATCTGGCGGGCCTCCTCGAGCAGGAAGCAGTCATGACCGTACGGCGCATCGATGATCCTCAGCTCGACGGGCTTGCCGAGCTCACGGAGCGCCGCCTCGATCTCCTCCGACGCCGCCGGCGGGTACAGCCAGTCGGAGCTGAACGCGATCAGGAGGGTGCGCGCGAGGACGTCCTCCAGCGCTGCTGTGAGCGAGCCGCCTCCGTGCTGCCGTGCGAGGTCGAAGTAGGTCAGCGCGCGTGAGGTGTACAGGTAGGTGTTCGCATCGAACCGCTTCACGAACGAGTCGGCCTGGTGGCGCAGGTAGCTCTCGACCTCGAACTCGGGCTCGGTGATCGAGAAGTGCAGGTCGTCGCGGTCCTGCAGGCGCCGGTGGAACTTGTCGTCCAGAGCCTGTCCGGACAGGTAGGTCACGTGGCCGATCATCCGCGCCACCCCCATGCCCGCGTCGGGCCGCCGGCCCGTGCCGTCGTAGTGACCGCCCTGCCAGGCAGGATCTCCCTTGATGGCCTCGCGGGCGATCGCGTTCCACGCCACTCCTTGTGGATGCAGGGCGTGGGTGCTGGCGATGGCGACGACGTTGTCCACCTGGTCGGGGTAGAGCACCGCCCACTCCAGCGCCTGCATCCCGCCGAGGGAACCGCCCGCGACGGCCGCGAGCCGGTCGATGCCGAGCACGTCCAGGAAGGCGCGCTCCGTGCGCACCATGTCGGCGACCGTGATCACCGGGAAGTCCGACCCGTACGCGCGCCCGGTGGCCGGGTTCGTCGAGGCCGGCCCGGTCGTGCCGCGGCACCCACCCAGCAGGTTGGTGCTGACCACGAAGTAGTGGTCGGTGTCGAACGCCTTGCCCGGCCCGATCATCCCGTCCCACCAGCCGAGCCCCTTGGCCGAGGTGCCGTCGCGGTCCTCGGCGCCGAACCCGTCGCGGGTGCTCTCCTCCCCGGCCGTCGGTGAGACTCCGGCGGCGTGGGCGTCGCCGCTGAGGGCGTGGCAGACCAGGATCACGTTGTCACGGGCCGGCGAGAGCTCGCCGTACGTCTCGTAGGCGACGCGGACCGGCGACAGCTCGCGCCCGCAGTCGAGCCGCAGCGGCTGAGCCAGCTCCAGGTACTGCGTTTCCACGACGCCGACGGAGCCGCTGGTGGGCGTCTCGACTGGCGACATGGTCGTCAGGCTATCGGCCGGGCCTGCCATGATTGTCGATTGATCCGATCGACAAGACAGTCGACCCGAGAGAGGCCCAACCCAGATGACCGCCACCCAGAATCCCGTCGCCGACAACGGCGTGAACGTGCAGGCGCTGCTCGAGGCGCGCACCGCGCTCATTGGTGCCCCCGAGGCCGCCCAGTTCACCTGGCGCGCCACCTCGTCGTGGCAGAACGGCGTGCACAGCCAGATCAAGGTCCAGAACTTCTTCGGGCTCGGCGAGGAGCAGAACCACAAGGCCGAGCACGTCTTCGACGCCGACCACCCGGCGGTCTTCGCCGCCGAGGACAACGGCATCACCCCGATCGAGTTCCTCCTCGTGGGGCTCGCCAGCTGCCTGAGCGCGGGTGTCGCGTCGGTCGCCCAGAACCGCGGGATCCAGCTGCGATCGGTCGAGTCCTCGGTCGAGGGCCATCACGACATCCGCGGCATCCTCGGAGCCGACAGCGACGTGCGCAACGGCTTCAACGACATCACGGTGTCGTTCAAGATCGACGCGGACGCGTCTCCGGAGGAGATCGAGGCACTGGTGGCGCAGTCGCAGAAGCGCTCCGCGGTCTTCGACGCGCTGACCAACCCGACCGACGTGACCGTCGAGGTTGTCTGAGCACGTCACCGCGGTCGTCATCGGGGCCGGCCACGCGGGACTGGCGGCCAGCCACTTCCTGAGCCTGCACTCGATCGACCACGTCGTCCTCGAGCGCGGCGAGGTCGCGAACTCCTGGCGTCACGAGCGCTGGGACTCACTGCGCCTGTTGACGCCCAACTGGCTGACCGGGCTGCCCGGCCATCCCTACGACGGGGCCGATCCGGACGGGTACCTCACGTCCGACGGCGTGGCCGACCACATCGCATCCTTCGCCGTGCGGTCGGGGGCGCCGGTCCGGACCGGCTGCGAGGTCGCGTCGGTACGTCGTACCCCCGAGGGCTACGCGGTGGGCACCAGCGCCGGCCGCTACCTCTGCCGAGCGGTCGTGATCGCCAGCGGTGCGTGCAACCTCCCCGCGGTGCCCGCCGCGGCCGCCGCACTGCCGGGGTCGGTCGAGCAGCTGACCCCGTTCGACTACCGCACCCCCGACCAGCTGCCCGAGGGCGCGGTGCTCGTCGTGGGTGCCTCCGCCACCGGCGTCCAGCTGGCGGCCGAGCTGACCAGGTCCGGTCGACCGGTCACCGTCGCCGTCGGCGAGCACGTGCGGCTGCCGCGCGTCTACCGAGGGCGCGACGTGCTGTGGTGGATGCTCAGCTCCGGGGTCTGGGACGAGCGCTACGACGAGATCGACGACCTGTCCCGGGCGCGAAGCTTGCCGTCGCCGCAGCTGGTCGGCACTCCGGAGCGCGCCAGCCTCGACCTGAACACCCTGACGGCGGAGGGTGTCGAGCTGGTCGGCCGGCTGGCCGCGGTCCGCGACGGTCGCGTGCTGTTCTCCGGTGGACTCCGCAACCTGTTCACCCTGGCCGACCTCAAGCAGCAGCGCCTCCTGGACACCTTCGACACCTGGGCCGCGACCGCGCTCGGAGAGGTCGAGCCGGGGGAGCGACCCGAGCCGACGCGACGGCCGTCCCAGACGCGCCTCCATCTCGACCTCGAGAGCGGAGAGTTCCGGACGGTCCTCTGGGCCACCGGGTACCGCCCCGACTACAGCTGGCTCCAGGTGCCGGTGCTCGACGCCAAGGGTCACCTTCGTCACGACGGCGGTGTGATCCTCGACAGCCCCGGGCTGTACGCCCTCGGCCTGCCCGTCCTACGCCGGCGCAAGTCCACCTTCATCCACGGCATCGAGGACGACGCGCGCGAGGTGATCGACTCCCTCGTGGAGTTCCTGGCCGGACGGTGAGCGGTCCCGGCGGTGGGGTCCGTCCCCGATGCCGTGGGCGGGGTCAGGCCGCGAGGGCGGCGTACCGGCCCCGCTCGGCGAGCAGCGACTCATGGGTGCCCTGCTCCCGCACTCGTCCGCGGTCGAGGACCACGATCTGGTCGGCGTGGCGGACGGTCGAGAGGCGGTGGGCGATGGTGATCGTCGTCCGCCCCGCGGCGAGGCTGTCGAGGGCCTGCTGGACGGCGCGCTCGGTGTCGGTGTCGAGTGCGCTGGTGGCCTCGTCGAGCACGAGGACACGGGGGTTG
>DATBDF010000364.1:0-16055 GCA_036270075.1 Nocardioides sp. | reverse complement strand
CATCGCGCCCATCAGCGTGCCGAACACGATGATCCCGGCGAGGGCGGCCACCCAGAAGACCCGCCGGCCGGCGACCGCGAGGTCGTACAGGGGGTAGCGGTAGGAGCGTTGTCGGAGCACGAAGGCCGCTGTGGCGACCAGCGCGATCCCGGCCAGGACCAGGGCCACCGTCCCCTTGTTCGGCACGGGGGCGAAGTTGATCCCCAGGACGAGGGCCGCCACCAGGATCACCGACAGCACGCCACCGAGGTGGTCCACTGGATCGGTGCCCTCGTTGACGTGGCTCGGGACGAAGAGCACCGCCATCACGAGGGCCACGACGGCGAGGGGAAGGGTCATCAGGAAGACCGAGCCCCACCAGAAGTGCTGGAGCATGAACCCCGAGAGCAACGGTCCCAGGGCGGAGATGGCTCCGCCGAGGCCCGACCAGAGGGCGATGGCCGTGGTCCGGCCCGCCCCGGCCCACAGCGCGGTGATCAGCGCCAGGGTCGTCGGGTAGGCCATGCCTGCCGACAACCCGCCCAGCACGCGCGCCAGCGCCAGCACGGTGTCGTTGGGCGCGTACGCGGCCAGCAGGCAGGCCGGGACCGACAGCGTGACGCCCAGGATCAGCATCAGCTTGCGGCCGTAACGGTCGCCGACGCCGCCGAGGTAGAGGACGGACGCCGCCAGCCCGAGGGAGTACCCCACGGCGATCAGGTCGAGGGTCGTCTGCGAGGAGTCGAAGGCCTTGCCGATGTCGGGCAGGGCGACGTTCGCGACTGCGAGGTTGAGGTTCGCCACGGCGGCGACCAGGATCAGCGCGGTCAGCACCAGCCCTGCCCGGTCAGGGCTCCGCCCGGCTGCCGGCTCCGCCATGAGGGTCCTCCGTCCGTCCCGGCGGAGCCCAGGCGTGGGTCCGCCGTACCGCATCGTGGGTCACCGGAGCAGGGGCCGGGGTCATGCACATCGGGTGATATGCCGTGGCTGGCGGCATGGTCGACGACTCGCCCTGCGCCGACACTGCCCGACGTCGCGGGCCCGGGCCGCTCAGCGGTAGCGGACCCCTTGGCGGTCCAGCTCGACCTGCACCGCCGTGATGTCGACGTCGGCGAGCTCGGATCCCGCGTGCAGGGAGACCGCGGCGGCGATGCCGGCTCCCTGTCCCTGCACGGCGCAGCAGGACATGTTGCGCGTGGAGGCATGGGCGATGCGGTCTCCGCCCGAGGGCCGTCCTGGAACGAGCAGGTTGCGCAGACCTCGCGGCACCATGCTGCGGTAGGGCACGTGGTAGTACCGGCCGGTCGTGGGGAGGACCAGGACGCCGTACCCGTCGATGAACTCGGGATAGATCCCGATGGAGTCCTCGAACCTCGCCTGTCCGCGTACGTCGGTCTCGGTGAGGTTGTAGACGGCGTCGATCTTGCGGGTGTCGCGGATCCCGACCGTCATCCCGAAGTTGCGGAGGCGGATGTGCTCACAGCCGCGTGTGTACCGACGCAACGCAGTGATGGCGTGCATGGCCTGGCGCCGGCCGTCCATCTCTCCGCGGGTCAGGTCCTCGGGATCGGTTCCGTCGATCTCCGGGAGATGCACGATGTTCAGGTAGGTCAGCTCGCCGGTGTCGTGCACGGCGCCCCAGGTGCCGCCCAAAGTGGTCAGGTTCGCCGGCACGATCCCGTCACGGATGGCGCGCTCGAACGGCTTGCGGAGGAAGGGCGAGAACAGCTCGTCCTCCTTCCCGTCGGTCTCGATCTCCCAGCCCCCGGCGCTCCAGTCCGCGTAGGTCTGCGGGTCGTCTCGGACGCCGGCCAGGAACGCGGCCTTGTCGACCCCGGCGAGGTGGAACATGACGGAGGCCGCGAGCATCTCCTCGCGGGGCGTCGCCCTGGTCGGAGCGCCGGCCCGGTGGGCGACGTCGGCGTCCCCGGTGGCGTCGATCACCCGCCGGGCCAGCACGGCCTCGCGACCGGCCTTGGACTCGGTGATGACGCCGCGCAGCAGGTCGCCGTCCAGCACCGGAGCGACGACGAGCCGGTGCAGCATCGGATGCACGCCCGCCTCCTCCACCAGGAGGTCGGCGACGACCTTGAACCCCTCGGCATCGATCTCGTACGAGTCCGACTGGCTCTCGGGCACCGCAGCGCCGAGCTCGTGCGCGCGTACCTCGAACTCGCGCCCCAACCCGTCGGCCTCGACGGTCTGCTCGCGGCGGTACCACGCCATTCCCTCGACACCGACGGCCGTGATGTTCCCGCCGAAGCAGCCGAACCGCTCGATCAGCGTGACGTCGACGCCTGCCCGCGCAGCGGCCAGGGCGGCCGCCAGCCCGGCCGGTCCCGACCCGACGACGAGCACGTCGGTCTCGTGCACCACGTCGACCTCGCGGGCCGGCTCTCGCAGCGTGGTTGCCATGGGCCCAGACGCTAGCCAGCCGACCCGCAGAGTGCCGGGACCCGGCGAGGGTGGTGCGGGTTACGCTGCCAGTCGTGTGGTCGCTCTGGTCGGAGAACTCGATCCTGTCGATCTGCTCGCAGGACTCGGTCCTCTCGATCGGTAGTGCGGCGTCCTGCGCGTCCATCGCCAGCATCGGCTCGTTCGCCTCGGCCGGTTCCATCGGCTCGTCCCTGTCCGCCGGCTCGGTGCTCTCCTTCCAGAGCGCCGGGTCCGCCCTCTCCCACCAGAGCACCGGGTCGATCCTCTCCAGCCATGCCGACCGCGCCTTCCGAGGCCGGCGGACCGACGGCTCCGTCCCGGCAGGCATCGTCGCTGCCGGAGTCCTCGCGCTGCTGGCTGCCGCGGCCGTTCACCGGGCACGCCGCTGAGACTCAGGCGACCGAGCTCGTCACCGCGTCCAGGACGAGGGACGCGTACGTCGCCGGGTCCTCCTCCCACACGAAGTGACCGGCGTCGACGACGTGGACGCGGCTGTTCGGCAGGTGCTCCCCGAGGAACTCGGCGTTGGCCGACGGGACGACGTGGTCGTGCCGCGGGGCGACGATCGTCACCGGCGCGGTGATCGTCGGCAGCAGCCGGGCGAGCTGGGGCAGCTCCTCCGGGTACGCGCGGACGTAGCGCATCGACTCGGCGAACCGGTCCCCGGCGTACGACGCCACGTAGTCCGCACGGATGTGGTCGGGGACGTGTGCGGCGTGTGCATCCATCGCCGCGTTGACCACGGCGCCGGGGTCCACGCGACGGAGCTTGTCGTAGTCCGGGTCGAGGACCCAGGACGCGAGCGGTTCGCCGAGCTCGAGCGGGACGGCGGCCGCGCCGCCGCCCACGATCAGGCCCGCGATCCGGTCGGGATGCTCCGCAGCAGCGAACAGGCTCGCGGCCGTCCCGACGTCGGGCGCGACGACGTACGGCAGACCCAGGCCCGCCTCGGAGACGAGCTGGGCGAGGAACTCGCCCATGGCCCGAGGAGCGAGCAGGTCGGCGCGGCCCTCCGAGGCGCCGAACCCGGGAAGGTCGACGGCGTACAACCGTGCGTGCTGGGCGAGGGAGCTCCAGATCGGCGCGAAGGCGTACAGGCTCTCCGGCCAGGGGCTCGTCAGGAGGATCGTCGGCCCGTGCGAGCCGCCGCTGTCGGCGTAGCGGATCCGGACTCCGTCGACAGTACGGAATCCGGTCTCGAGTGTCGTGGTGTTCATGGTTCGACGGTGCTCGCGGACGGCCACTGTCGCACCCGTGGAACACCCTGGCCCTCGCCCTGGTCGGGAAGGTGCTCACCAGCGCCGCCGTCTCGATTCGGGGGATCCGGCCCGAGCGCCCACGCCAGGTCCGGGCCGACGCCCTATCCGTGGCGTTGATGATCGAGCGTGCGGGCCCCGTCCGGGCTGGGTACGCCGTACGCGAGAGCGACGACCGCCTCGGGCAGCGTGCGCGGGGTCCGGCTCGAGTTTCTGCGGCTCCTGGTCGGGAAGTTCATCGTGTGCCTCCTCAGCGGGTGGATCACAGACCACCGTGCCGTCCGAGGAGGCGCGTCGCATCCGTGCGCCTGCCTGGTCCGATCGCGCGGATGTACGGGCCGATGTACGGGCTCGATCTGCTGGGCGCGCGGTGTCGGTCGCCGGGGTCAGTCCAGGAGTGAGGCGTCGTCCTGGCGTGCCGCAGCGACCCGCTCGGGACTCCACCTGCTCCACCCGTGGAAGGAGGAGTGGTCCTCCGCGTCCCAGGCCTCGCGCAGGCCGGGAGTGGCGAGGTCCCAATCCGGGCGGATCTCGGCGGTGACGTCCCGGAGGTCGTGCCACAGGTCGACGACGGAGGGCCGGCCCCAGAACCAGTAGCCGTTGTAGATGCGGTGCACCACGAGACCCGGCTTGAGCACGATCGTGTGCGGGATCATCGGGTCGTGCTCGGGGTCGGTGTACTCCTGGATGTCCAGGTCTCGCTGGACGGTGCGTCCCGGGTCTGAGAGGAAGGGCCACTGGGCGCCGACCGACGCGCGGAACTCCTGACTCTCGTGATGGTCGTCGGTCGAGATCGTCGCGATCTGCGTGTAGGCCACCGCGACCTTCGGGTAGAACGCAGCGAGCTCCAGGTGCTGCTGGTGCTCCTTGGGGCAGTAGTGCCCCCGGGCGAGCGTGAGGACGAGCGGGTCCTCGCCCTGGATCTCGCTCAGGCTGCGCAGGGTCCTGGTGTGATCGGGCAGCTCGTAGTCGGGGAACGTGCCGCCGGGTGCGATATCGGAACGCATGGTGTGACCCCCTTGTCGGTGGTTGACGCATCGGCTCCGCATCGATCGTCCCGCCGTCCCGGTGCTGCGTCCACCTCCTGGGAGGCATCCGGAGCACGTGCACACCTGGCCACCGGCCCGTGGAGGGACCAGGGTGGTTCACGGGTGTGACGCGTCGGCGACGGCGCGACGGTGGTGAGTGAACCGACACACAGAACCAAGGAGGGTCACATGAGCAGTAGCACTTCAACCCGAACCGACTCGAGCAGCACTCGGCAGGCGCCGACGGTCGACCTGAAGCTGGAGGCGGTCGTCATCCCCGTCTCGGACGTGGACCGGTCGAAGGCGTTCTACGAGAGCCTTGACTGGCGACTCGACGCGGACTTCGCGTTCGACAACGGGTTCCGCGTCGTCCAGTTCACGCCTCCCGGTTCGCCGGCCTCGGTCCAGTTCGGCACCGAGATCACGACGGCGACGCCGGGGACGGCGCAGGGCCTGTACCTCGTGGTGTCCGACGTCGAGGCGGCTCGCAACGACCTCGTCGCCCGAGGCGCCGAGGTCAGCACGGTGTTCCACCCCGGGATGCCGGGCGCGCAGTTCCAGCCCCACAGCCCGGAGGGCCGCGTCACCGGACGCGCGGACGAGAGCAGCAGCTACGGCTCCTTCGCGACGTTCGCGGACCCGGACGGGAACACCTGGCTCCTGCAGGAGGTCACGACCCGCCTTCCCGGCCGCGTCGACCCCGCGACCACGTCGTACGCGTCGGTCAACGACGTGATGCAGGCGCTGATCCGGGCAGCGACGGCCCACGGCGAGCACGAGAAGCGCACCGGCGAGTACGACGAGCAGTGGCCCGCCTGGTACGCCGCCTACATGGTGGCCGAGCAGTCCGGCGCGGAGCTTCCCGTCTGATCTCGGCTGTCACACCCGCGACGCCTGTCGTCGCACCACACCATCACTCACTCACCACATCTCGACACACCAGGAGAAATTGTCATGTCCACGATCCACATGCACGGAACGACCACCGCAACACCCCAGGAGTACGTCGACGGGCTCACCGACTTCGGGCCGGGACGCTCGGAGCTGTTCGGCAACAGCGCCGACGAGTACCTCCAGGTCCACCACCGAGGCGCCGACTGGGCCGACGTGACCGAGGGCTCCAGTGGCACCTGGGAGCGCCTGCACTACGACTGGTCGGACCCGGAGCGCGTCGTCGCCACGACGACCGACTCCAACGCGTGGGGCGGCTCCTCGGGCCACACCTACACGTTCACCCAGAACGCCGACGGGACGACCGAGGTCGACCTCGTCACGGTCCGCGAGGGCAAGAACCTGAAGGGCCGGTTCCTCGGGATCGTGCTCGGCACCGTCGGCAAGAGCGTGCTGAACAAGGCCTTCGAGAACAGCCTGAGGGCGGTCGAGGCCCGCACCACCACCGCGGACGCGACGCGGAACGCGTAACCACCACACACCGGGCGCGGCGGACCAGCCGCGCCCGGTGGTCCGTACACGAGGACAACAGGGAGAGGCAGATGACCACACGTAGCGAGACCGTCGAGCTCACGCAGCTGACGGCTCCGAACCTGACGGTCGATGCGAGCGGCGTGGAGTACGCCTACCGCCGCTTCGGATCCGGCAGCAACCAGCAGCCGCCGTTGGTCTTCCTCCAGCACTTCCGCGGCAACCTCGACAACTGGGATCCCGTCCTGGTCGACTCGATCGCCGCACGACGAGAGGTGATCCTGCTCGACAACAGAGGCGTTGGCCTGTCCACGGGCAGTGTCCCGGTCACCGTGACGCAGATGGCCCGCGACGCGATCGCGTTCCTCGACGCGTTGGAGCTCGAGCAGGTCGATCTGCTCGGCTACTCACTGGGCGGCATGGTCGCCCAAGAGATTGCCCTGTTGCGACCACGGGTCGTGCGCCGCCTCATCCTGGCCGGGACCGGTCCGCGCGGCGGCCACCAGATGCACGGGTGGACCTTCGACATCGAGCGCGTGGCCAACCATGCGGACAACGGAGTGGAGGATCTCCTCCACATCTTCTTCGAGGTCACCGAGACCAGTCGCGCCCTCGGCCGGGAGTACGTGCAGCGGGCGTTCAGCCGTGCCGAGGGCGCCGACCGCCCCAACGGGACGCACGTCGCCCGAGCCCAGTACGACGCGATCGTCGAGTGGGGAATCCCGGACGAGTCACAGCTCAACCGCCTCGCGGGCATCACCCAGCGGACGCTGGTCGCCGCCGGCGCGAACGACATGATGATCCCGACCGTCAACTCACAGCTGCTCGTCGACCACCTTCCCGATGCGCGGCTCCGGATCTACCCCGACGCAGCCCACGGCTTCCTGTTCCAGTACCCCCGCCAGTTCGCCGAGCTCGTCACCGAGTTCCTCTCCGCCGCCTGACTGATCGGGGGCACCCCGGGAGTTGTCGGCCGACGGCGATCGCCGTCCTCGCGGTGTCCTCCTGAACGGCGCCGGCCCTAGGGTGGCATCCATGGCCGCCACCGGCCCGCCGGCCTTCACGGGGCGCACGCGCGAGCGTCTGGAGCTCGACGGCGCCTTGGACCGCGTGCGCGGCGGCGAGAGCGCCGTCCTCGTCATCCGCGGCGAAGCGGGCGTCGGCAAGACCGCTCTCCTGCGGTACGTCGCGGACCAGGCCGCCGGATGCCGGATCGCCCAGATCGCGGGTGTGGAGTCCGAGCTGGAGCTGCCGTTCGCGGCACTCCACCAGCTGTGCGGACCCATGCTGGGTGACCTCGAGGCTCTGCCGGAGCCGCAGGAACAGGCGCTGCAGGTGGCCTTCGGGATGAGGTCGGGGAACGCTCCCGACCGGTTCGTCGTCGGCCTCGGCGTGCTGAGCATGATGGCGGAGGTCGCCGCCAAGAGACCGCTCGTGTGTCTCGTCGACGACGCCCAGTGGCTCGACGAGGCCACCCGCCAGGTCCTCGGGGTGGCGGCCCGCCGGCTGCTGGCCGAGTCCGTGATGCTGCTACTCGCCGTACGGGAGACCGGTGAGGAGCGGCTCTTCGCCGGGCTCCCCGATCTCACCGTCGCCGGACTGCCTGCCGACGAGGCGTGGGGCCTGCTCGCCGCCGCCACGCCGCGCCACCTCGACGAGCGGGTGCGTGACAGGCTGGTCGCCGAGACCGGGGGCAACCCGTTGGCGCTGCTCGAGCTGGTCGGCGGCATGAGCGAGGCCGAGCTGGCCGGGGGTTTCGCCGCCTCGTCGGCGGCGCCCGTCTCCGACCATCTCCATGAGCACTATCTGGCACGCGTTCGCGCCCTTCCCGACGCCACCCGACAGCTGATGCTCCTGGCGGCCGCTGATCCGACCGGCGACAGCACGCTGCTGTGGCGGGCGGCGCAGAAGGTCGGTCTCGGGCGCGAGGCGGCCGAGCCCGCGGAGACCGGGCAGCTGCTCGAGATCGGCCCGAGCGTGCAGTTCCGGCATCCCTTGGTGCGCTCCGCGGCGTACGCCGCCGGTTCGCCGGACGAACGACGCGCGGTGCACGGGGCACTCGCCGAGGTCACCGACCCGGAGACCGATCCCGACCGGCGGGTGTGGCACGTGGCGGCTGCGACGGCGGGTCGGGACGACGAGGTGGCCGCCGAGCTGGAGCGGTCGGCGGACCGGGCACACGCGCGCGCGGGTGTGGCCGCGGCCGCGGTGTTCCTCCAGCGCGCCTCGGCGCTGACCTCCGACCCGAGCGCACGTGCGGACCGCGCACTGGGAGCCGCGCACGCCTACCTGCACGCAGGGTCGTACGACGTGGCGCTCGGGCTGCTGGCCGAGGCCGACGCCGACGCCGTCGACGACCTCCAGCGTGCCCGGATCGAACAGCTCCGGGGTGAGATCAACCGGGCTGCCACTGCGGGTGGTGAGGCGCCGGCACTCCTCGTGCAAGCCGCGCGGCGGCTGGAGTCGCTCGACGCTCGGTTCGCCCGTGACGCCTACCTCGATGCGTGGGGAGCGGCCCTCGTCGCCGGGCCGCTCGCGACCCCGGACGGCCACCTCGAGGACGTCTCGGTCGCCGCGCGCGCCGCACCTCCGGCGCCGGGCGAACGCCGGCCGCAGGACCTCCTCCTGGACGGACTCGTGAGCCTGGTCCTCGACCCGCCCTCGCAGGCGACACCCCGGCTACGGGACGCCGTGGACTCGTTCCTGGGGAGCACGCTGACCGACGACGAGTGGCTCCACTGTGGTGGTCTCGCGGCGAACGCCGCGCTGGCGCTCTGGGACTACGACAGCTGGTCTGCGGTGAGTGCCCGTTTCGTCGAGGTGGCCCGTGGCTGCAGCGCACTGGCACCGCTGGTCGGTGCCCTCAACCTCCGTCGTGTCGTCGCCCTGTGGGCCGGTGACGTGGAGGCGGCCGAGGCGCTCGGCGTGGAGGAGGAGGTCGCGAAGGGGGTGACCGGGACACGACGGGCGCCGTACGGCGACCTGTTCCTCACGGCGTACCAAGGGCGTCCGGAGACGGCCCTCCCGCTGATCGCCGCGATGGCCGAGGAAGCGCTCGCCCGCGGTGAGGGACTCGGGGTGTACATGGCGAACCGGGCCGACGCGTTGCTCCACCTCGGGCTCGGGCAGTACTCGGAGGCGGCCGCCGCTGCCCAACGCGCCGCCAGCGGGACCCTCGGCCCGTTCACGGGCCAGGCGCTGCCCGACCTGGTCGAGGCGGCCGCGCGGGCCGGGGACGACGACCTCGCTGCGGACACGCTGCGCCGGCTGCAGGAGGTCACGGCGGTCGAGGGCTCCGACTGGGCGTCCGGGCTGGCGGCCCGTGGCCGGGCACTGGTGAGCAGCGGGGCCGACGCCGAGCGCGCTCACGTGGAGAGTGTCGAGCGACTCGCCCGTACCGTGCTTCGCCCGGAGCTCGCCCGGACCCGGCTCCTGTACGGCGAGTGGCTACGGCGCGAGGGCCGGCGCATGGACGCCCGCGAGCAGCTGCGTGCGGCGTACGACGTGTTCGTGGCCATGGGCGCCGAGGGGTTCGCCGAGCGCACGCGACACGAGCTGCTCGCCACCGGGGAGAAGGTCCGGAAGCGGCAGGTGGACACGCTCGACGAGCTCACGCCCCAGGAGGAGCACATCGCGCGCATGGCCCGCGACGGCCGGACCAACCCCGAGATCGCGGCCGAGCTCTTCATCAGCCCGCGCACCGTCGAGTGGCACCTGCGCAAGGTGTTCGGCAAGCTCGGCATCACCTCGCGCAAGGGTCTGCACGACGCGCTGCCGACGCGAAGCCGTTACCCGACCGTGGAGGAGGCAGGTAGATGAGTGACTTCGATGTGATCGTCCTCGGAGGAGGTTCGCCGGGGCAGCACTGCGCCTGGGTGCTGTCGGACGGTGGTCTGCGAGTGGCGCTGGTCGAGCGCGAGCTCGTCGGCTGGGAGTGCTCGTACTGGGCGTGCATCCCGTCGAAGACGCTGTTGCGTCCGGGCGAGGCCGTGCACGACGCGCGTGAGGCCACCGCGACCGCCGAGGTCGATGTCGAGGCTGCGCTCGCCTGGCGCGACTTCATGGTGTCGGACTACTCCGATGCCGGCCAGGAGACGTGGCTCGCCGACCACGGCATCACCCTGTTCCGCGGCACCGGCCGGCTCGCCGGACCGGGGGCCGTCGAGGTCGACGGCACGCGGCACACGGCCGACCACGTCGTCCTGGCGAACGGGGCGGCACCGTTCACGCCACCGGTCCCCGGGCTCCGGGAGCTCGACGGGGTGTGGACCAACCGCGAGGCCACTGGCATGAAGGCCGTTCCCCGGCACCTCCTCGTCCTCGGCGCGGGACCGGTCGGTGTCGAGCTCGCCCAGGCGGTGAGCCGCCTCGGCGGTGCCGCCACGATCGTCGAGGGCGCCGGCCACGTGCTGGCCCGCGAGCCGGCGCCGTTGGGGGAGGCGCTCGGCGAGGTGCTCCGCCACGACGGCATCGAGCTGGTCCTCGGCGCCAAGGTGACCGGTGCGCGCCGTGACGGCTCCGGCGATGGCGCCGACTACGTGCTCGAGCTCGACGGCGGTCGTGAGCTCCGCGGTGACCGGCTCCTCGTGGCCACCGGTCGACGGCCTCGCGTAGATGGGGTCGGCCTCGAGACGGTGGGCATCGAGCCGGACCCGCACGGCGTCCCGGTCGACGAGCGGTTGCGCGTCGCCGACGGGCTGTGGGCGGTCGGCGACGTCACCGGCATCTGGCCGCTGACCCACGTCGGCAAGTACCAGGCGCGGGTGGTGGCCTCGAACATCCTCGGCGAGCCGCGGAACGCCCACTACGAGGCGGTGCCGCGCGTCGTCTACACCGACCCGCAGGCGGCGGCCGTGGGCGCCACGGAGGCCACCTACAGCGCGACCGTCCCGATCTCGGGCGTCGCCAAGACCGCGACGTACACACGCCGGTACGCCGACCACAACGGCTTCCTGACGCTGCTCAGCGACGGCGACCGGCTGACCGGCGCGTTCGCGCTCGGGCCCGAGGCGGGGGAGTGGCTGCAGCAGGCCACGCTCGCCATCCGCGCCCGGGTCGGCCTCGACGTCCTCGCGGACACGATCCAGCCGTTCCCGACGTTCTCGGAGATCTACCTCGAGGGGGTCAAGGAGCTCCGCAGGACCATCGCCGGGGCGAAAGCCGGTGCAGCGGCGGGAGGCACGACACCCTGAGCGCGCTGGATGCGCGGAGCGCTTCGCGGCATGGCGTCCACCCGAGGGGGTACGCAACCCCCAGGTGAAGCAGGGGAGGGAGAACCCGATGTCAACGGACGCGATCGTCATCCTCAAGGACGAGCACAAGGAGATCCGCCGGGCGTTCCGGGAGTTCGAGCGGGCCGGCGACACGGCGACCGCACAGCGCGGCGACATCGCCGACAGGATCATCGAGCTCCTGACGCGGCACACCTACATCGAGAACGAGGTGATGTATCCCCGCGTGCGCGAGCTGGTGCCCTCCCTCGACAAGGACGTGCTCGAGTCCTACGAGGAGCACCACGTGTCCGACCTGCTCGTGGCCGAGCTGTCGGGCATGAAGCCGTACGACGAGCGGTTCAACGCCAAGATGACGGTCCTCATCGAGAACGTCGAGCACCACATGGACGAGGAGGAGAACGAGTGGTTCCCTCAGGTGCGCGAGTCGCTGGGCCGCAAGCCGCTCCAGGAGATCGGGAGCGACCTGGTGCGGGCACGCGAGCAGGCGCCCACCAGTCCGACGCAGCCGAGCGCGGTGGCGAAGGCGCTCAAGGCCGTCCTGGAGTAGCTCGCACGGCGCCGGACTCGTCCGTCCCGCTCCGCATCAGTGGACGACGGCCACCGGGCAGTGCGCGCGTCGGAGCAGGTGGTGGCTGACCGAGCCCAGCACGGTCTCGGCCACGGCCCCGCGGCCGCGAGACCCCACCACCAGCAACCCTGCGGTGCTGGAGGCGTCCTCGAGGGCTCGACCAGCCGCGATGGCGATCAGCTCACCCTCGACCGCGACCTCGGGGTGGCGCGCCCGGGCCTCGGCCACTCCCGCGTTCATCCCCTCCTCGTCGTCGAGCAAGGTCGCCGAGATCGACGCAGGGATGTCTCCGTGCTCGTCGACCGGGATCGTCTGCGGCTGCCTCTGGGCTCGGACGAGCACGACGTGCTGACCGGTGGCGGCGGCGTGCTCGCAGGCGAAGTCGACCGCCCGGACGCTTGACTCGGAACCGTCGAAGCCGACCACGATCCGGCTCGTGTCTGCGGCGTGCGCCCTCCGCACGACGACCACCGGGGTGTGTGCCCGGCGGGCGGCGCTCTGGCTGACCGAGCCGTGGAAGAACTCCCCGACGCGGCTGTGACCGTGGCTTCCCAGCACCAGCATGGATGCCTCCCGAGAGGCGTCCAGCAGCGGGGACACCAGGCCGCGACCGACCTGACGCTCGATCGTGTGGTCGGCGGCTCCGGCCGCCGCGAGCGTTCGGCGTGCGGTCTCCTCGATCTCCGCCCACCACTCCTCGGGGGGACTCGGGCTGCGCGGCGACTCCATCCGGTCCGCGACGATCACCACGGCCATCTGCTCGCCCCGAGCCCGGGCGGCGTCGACGGCCCACGCAGTGGCCTCGTCCGCCTCCGCCGATCCGTCGTACCCGACCACGATCCCGTGTGTGCTCATCCCAGGAGACTGGCGTGTCCGATCCTCACCCGGCAAGGGCGAAGGTCCTTCGGTGGCGCCGGTCGTGCGGATCGACCGCGACTGACCAGGGTCCACGCCTTCCGGGTCGTTCGCCACTGCTGCGGTCCCCGGTGGGCGCGCACGCTGGAGCCATGAGCACCAGCGCGCAGATCGGCGGCCAGCCGTTCGAGATCCC
Source organism: Nocardioides sp. (assembly GCA_036270075.1). GTDB lineage: Bacteria > Actinomycetota > Actinomycetes > Propionibacteriales > Nocardioidaceae > Nocardioides. The sequence continues at coordinate 3,081 of DATBDF010000364.1, read as the reverse complement.
GGCCGAGGAGTGCCGCGAGCTCCTGGGTGCGGGCCTGGTCGGCAGGGTCGCGGTGTCCACCCCGATGGGGCCGCACATCGTGCCGGTCAACTACGCGGTCGTCGACGACAGCGTGATCCTCCGGACCTCTCCGTACAGCGTGCTGGGCAGCCACGCGCGCGGGGCCATCCTCGCCCTCGAGATCGACCAGTTCGACTACACCCGCCAGCGCGGCTGGAGCGTCGTCGCGCGGGGTCGGGCCGACGCGGTCACCAGTGCCGAGGAGCTGAACCACATCCGGCACGTCTGGGAACCGAACGCCTGGGCCGCGGGGCAGCGCAACCTCTACCTGCGGGTGCGCTGGTCCGAGCTCACCGGGCGCCGGCTGGGCGCGGGCTGGGATCCGGCGGGCGACCTGCAGGTACGACGAGTGATCTGACGATGGAGGCGAGAACGATGTTGGTGCGCGAAGTCATGACGAGCCCGGCCGTCACCGTGACCGGGGGAACGCCCCTCAAGGAGGCGATCCGGCTGCTCGACGAGCACCAGATCACGGCCATGCCCGTCATCGACCATGCCGGCCGTCTGGTGGGGGTCGTCAGCGAGGCCGACGTCCTGCGCGACACCGTGCCGGCCGACCGGCGGGCCCACGAGAGACTCGTCGCGATCAGCGGACCGACGGTGTGCCTGGCGGTCACCGACGTCATGACCCACCTGCCCATCAGCGTGTCGCCCGACGTCGACGTGGCCGAGGCCGTCGACGTCCTCGTCAACACCCAGGTGAAGAGCCTGCCCGTCGTGCACCAGGGTCGCGTGGTCGGGATCGTCAGCCGCCGCGACGTCATCGCCGTGCTCGCGCGGAACGACGTCCTGATCGAGGCCGAGATCGACGACGAGCTGCGCGGAGCGGGGGTCGAGTGCACGGTCGACGTGAGCGACGGTGTCGTGCGGCTCAGCGACGCCGCGAGCCCCGAAGCGGCCAGGATCGCGACAGTCATCGCCTCGCGGGTCCCGGGGGTGGTCGGCGTGTCGTGTGACGCCGCAGCACAATCCAGGGTGTGAGCGGGCGTGTGAGCAACGACGAGGTCCCGTCCGGCCAGCCGGACGAGGCTGACCTGCCGGGCTCGGCCAAGGCCCTGTTCGACGCGGTCATGGCGATCTCGTCCGACCTCGACCTGCACAACGTCTTGAGCCGCATCGTGGAGGCAGCGACGACGCTCACCGATGCCCGGTACGGCGCCCTGGGGGTCGTCGGCCCCGAGAACCACCTCGTCGAGTTCGTCACGACGGGGGTGAGCGACGAGGACCGTCGGCGCATCGGCGACCTGCCGCACGGTCGCGGGATTCTCGGCCTGCTGATCACCGATCCCCGGCCGATCCGGTTGAAGGAGCTCTCCGAGCACCCGTCGTCGTTCGGCTTCCCACCCCACCACCCGGCGATGGGCTCGTTCCTCGGCGTGCCCGTGCGCATCCGGGGGACCGTCTTCGGCAACCTCTACCTGACCGAGAAGGCAGGAGACGACGCGTTCACCGCCACCGACGAACAGCTGGTGGTCGCCCTCGCCGGCGTGGCCGGGCTGGTCATCGAGAACGCGCGCGCCTACGGGCTCAGCGAGCGGCGCCGGGAGTGGCTCGAGGCGGCCGCGAGCCTGCCGGACTCCCTGCAGCCGCCCATCGACTGGGACGGCGCCCTGTCCCAGATCGCCTTCACCGCGTGTCGGGCGGCGCGGGCGGCGGCGACCGCGATCGTCGACCCTGATGCCGGGAACTCGGTGGCGATCGCGAGCTCGAGCCTGAGCGAGGACGAGGTGCGTCAACGGGTCCGGGACGTGCTCGCTGAGGTCGCCGAGATGGAGATCCTCGACCCGGTGGATGTCGCGATCGGTGACCAGGTGGCGACCGTCGTCCCGCTGAGCACCCGGCTGGCGAAGGGTGGGCTGCTGATCTCCTTCTACGACGCAGCGCATGTCCGGCTCCGCGAGGTCGACGACCGTGACCTGCTGCGCAGCTTCGCCGACTACGCCGCCCTGACCCTGGACCGCGGCCAAGCCATGTCCGAGCGCGAGGAGCTCGCCGTCATCTCCGACCGGGAGCGGATCGCGCGCGACCTCCACGACGTCGTGATCCAACGACTCTTCGCGACGGGCATGCAGCTGCAGGCGGCCGCGATGCGGGCGACGAACGACGACGTGCGCGGTCGGGTCGAGCGCTCCGTCGCCGAGCTGGATGCCACGATCCGCGACGTACGGGCCACGATCTTCGAGCTGCAGATGCCCTCGACCGGCTCTCTGCGCAGCGAGCTGCGGGCCCTGGTGCGTGAGTACGGCCGGGTGCTCGGCTTCATGCCCGAGCTCCGGATCAAGGGCCCGGTGGAGACCGCGGCGACGGAGGCGATGGGCGAGTCGCTGCTCAAGGTGCTGCGGGAGGCGCTGTCCAACGTCTCGCGACATGCGCGGGCGTCGCGGGTCGCGATCGTGGCCGGTGTCGAGCGCGGCCGCCTGACGCTCCAGGTCGACGACGACGGCGTGGGCATCTCCTCGACGGGCGCCCGGAGTGGGCTCGAGAACGCCCGCGCACGAGCGGTGGCCCTCGGTGGCGAGCTGGAGCTGGGGGCGAGTCCGCTGGGAGGCGCGCGGCTCGTGTGGAAGGTGCCGCTTTCGCCGTGAGGCGGCTGCCGGACCTCAGCGGTGCGGGTGGTCCGTCAGGAGACGGGACGCGAGCACGGCGGCCTGCGTCCGGCGTTCCAGACCGAGCTTGCCGAGCATCGTCGAGACGTAGTTCTTGACCGTCTTCTCGGCCAGGAACATGCGCTCGCCGATCTGCCGGTTGGTCAGGCCCTCGGCCACCAGCTCGAGAAGCTTGAGCTCCTGCTCGGTGAGGTTCGCGAGCTCGGGCGCGGTCTCCGGGCCGTTGCGCACCCGGTCGAGCACCCGCTCGGTCAGGACCGGGTCGATCAGGGAGTGTCCGGCCGCGACGTGGTGCACCGCCCCGATCAGGTCCTGCCCCGTGGCCTCCTTGAGGATGTAGCCGGACGCCCCCGCCATGATCGCCGCGAACAGCGCCTCGTCGTCGTCGTACGACGTGAGGATCAGCGCCTTGATG
>DATBDF010000363.1:0-13393 GCA_036270075.1 Nocardioides sp. | reverse complement strand
GGATGGCCATCGGCTGGCCCATCTGGCCCAGCCCGAGGAAACCGACCCGAGGTCGATCGGTCGAGGCGGCGGTGAGGTCCTGGTCCATCGCCGGCCAATCTCACATTCGGAAACGTCGGTGTCGACGTCCAATGCGGATCGAGTGGACCCTTCCGAGTGGGCTAGGCAGGTGCCGCGGCGCTTTCCTCGGACGTCCGAGCAGGACGACCGGCCGTCCATCGCAGGTACGTCGACTCCAGGAGCTCCTCGAGCTCCGGCCTCTCCGGGTGCGGCGTATCGGCGACGAGGTCCCAGTAGCCGAGCTTCGTGCCGTCGGCGTAGGCGACGTAGAGCCGGTCCTTGCCGTACTTCCGCCAGCGGGCGACGCTCACATCGGGCGACGTGTCGGACATGTGGGAACCCCCGTTCCGTGGCGCCTTTCTATTGGTCCGGACGGCGGTTGTCCGACAAATCGGGAAAGACCATCCATTCGGGTGGCAGTAGGGTCCCGCTGGGCCCCGTGGCCGTCCGGGGTGGGTGGCCCGTCCCGGACCAGGGAGGTACGCCGTGACGACCGAGCGCAACGTCCTCGGCGAGCCGCTGGAGTCGTGCGGCACCGACCCGATGACCGGGTTCTACCGGGACGGCTCGTGCTCGTGCGGTGACGACGACCTCGGGGTGCACGCCGTGTGCGTGGTCGTGACCGAGGAGTTCCTGCTGCACCAGCGCGCCGTGGGCAACGACCTGACGACGCCGATGCCGGAGTTCGCCTTCCCCGGACTGAAGCCCGGAGACCGGTGGTGCGTGGTGGCGGCACGGTGGCTGCAGGCCTACCACGACGGTGTCGCGGCCCCGGTCGTCCTCGCCTCGACCAACCAGCGTGCCCTCGAGGTGATCTCGCTGTCGGTGCTCAAGGAGCACGCGGTCGACGTACCGCCCGACGTGAGCGGCCTCCTCTGAGCGGACCCCCGGGCGAGATCCCCAGATTGGGTCTTGCCCCTCGGTCCCGATCGCGGCCAGGTTCGAGGTGGCCCCTCGGAGCCGACCGAGAATCTCGAGTCCGACCCGAGGAGGAACCATGAGGGGTCGTCCAGCATTCTTCGCCATCAGCCTGGCCGCGGCGGGCCTGGTCTCGATCGCACCTGCCAGCGCCCAGCCCATCGACAAGGGCCACTTCCACGACGTCGAGACCAGTTCCTTCGACTGCGACGGCACGCCGGTCCAGCAGACCGACGAGGTGGACGTGAACTTCCTGTTCAACCAGCGCGGCGGGTCGAAGCACCCGTTCCCGTACTACCGCGAGAGCGTGCGCGAGACCGTCACCTGGACCAACCTGGACAACGGCGGCACCTTCACGTTGGTCCAGACCGCCAACAGGAAGGACCACAAGATCGTGGACAACGGTGACGGCACCATCACGATCTATCAGTACGCCGCCGGCGGTGCCCGCTACTACGACAACGCCGGCACCCTGGTGCTGAAGGATCCCGGCAACGTCCGGTTCGCGTTCGACATCGACTACAACGGGACCCCGGGCAACCCCGACGACGACCAGGAGATCGATGGGTCGTTCCGGACGGTCCGCGAGTCCACCGGGCGCAACGACACCGTCGGGCGCGACTTCTGCGCGGACGTGGTGGAGTTCAGCAGCCGCTAGGGCTGACCGGGCACAGAGCTTCCGGGCCTGACAGGAGAGTCAGCAGGCCCCGAGCGCGGTCGCCACGAAGTCGCGCACCTCGGCGGCGCTCTCCAACGAGAGCGACTGCTTCGCGACGATCGCGCACTGCTCGAGGTCGAGCTCGCGCACGCGCGCCTTCACGCCCGGTACGGCGTGAGGGCCGACGCTGAGCTCGCGGACGCCGAGGCCGACCAGCAACGGCACGGCCGTGGCGTCCGCCGCGACCTCCCCGCACACCGCGACATCGACCCGACCGAGCGCGGCCTGGCACACCCGGTCGATCAGCTGGAGCACGGCCGGGTCGAGGGCGTCCGACAGGCCGGCCACCGCGGCGTTCCCGCGTTCGGCCGCCACCGTGTACTGGGTCAGGTCGTTGGTGCCGATGCTGACGAAGTCGAGCAGGGGAAGGAACGACTCGATCTTGAGAGCTGCGGCCGGCACCTCGACCATCATCCCGACCCGCAGGTCCCCCGGGAGCCCGTGCGGCCCGGCCGCCCGGTCGAGCGCCTCCCGGGCCGCGCGCAGCTCCGACGCGGTCGTCACCATCGGGAACATCACGCTGGTGGGCGCACGTCGGGCGGCGCGGCAGATGGCCGTCAGCTGGTCGGCCAGCAGCGCTGGGCGCTCCAAGGCGAGCCGGAGTCCGCGCAGCCCGAGGAACGGGTTCTCCTCGGTCGGCACCGGCAGGTAGGTCAGCGGCTTGTCCCCACCCACGTCCAGCGTGCGGAGCGTGGCTCGCCGGCGCCCGAGCGCCTCGCCGATCGCGACGTACTCGTCCTCCTGCTCCTCGACTCCCGGCGCCTCACTGCGGCCGAGGAACAGGAACTCGGTGCGCACGAGCCCGGCCTCGTCCGCTCCGGCAGCGAACGCCGTCCGGGCGTCCGCGAGCGAGGCGAGGTTGGCGGCGACCAGGATGCGCGTGCCGTCCAGGGAGACCGCAGGCTCGCTCGCCTGCGCCAGGTCGCGGGTACGGCGTTGCGCGAGCTCGGCGGCCCGACGGCGGTAGTCGTCGACCACCGCCGGCTCCGGGTCGACGTGGATCTCTCCGGTCGACCCGTCGATGACGATCGCCGTCCCCTCCGCGACAGCGAGCACGTCGCGGCCTGCCGAGACCACCAGCGGGATGTCGCGCGATCGGGCGAGGATCGCGGCGTGCGAGCTCGCACTGCCCGCGGCCAGCACGATGCCCCGCACGGACGAGGTGTCCAGCCGTGCTGCCTGCGCCGGGGTCAGGTCGCGCGCGACGAGGACGCCCTCCGCCACCGTCTGCTCCGCCGCGGCGCCGGCGAGCACGCGGCGTACCTGGTCGCCGACCGCGCGGACGTCGGCCGCACGCTCTCGGAGGTAGGGGTCCGGGAGCCGGGACCACTGGTCCTCGATCTCCGCCAGGCACGCGGTCCAGGCCGCGAAGGCCCCCGCGCCGGCGCCGATGCGAGCCTTGACGTCGGCGAGCATCTCGGAGTCCGCGAGCAGGCTGAGGTGGGCGTCGAAGATGGCGGCCTCGCCCTCCCCCATCTCGCGGACGGTGAGGGCTCGCAGGTGCTCGGTGTCGCGGCGTACCTCGGCCACCGCCTCCACCACGCGCCGCCACTCAGCCGCGGCGTCCCCGATCTTCGCCTCGTCCACCTCGACCGGCGCGACGGTGAGGAGGCGGACCGGTCCGATCGCGATGCCCGGGGATGCCGGCACCGGCCCAGGTGTGGGAACGGCCTCGACGGGAGCAGCAGGCACGTCGGTCTCGTCGAAGTGACGTGCGGCCAGCGCGAGCAGGTGCTCGACGGCCTCTTGCGCCTGCGGTCCGGACGCGCGGATCTCCACGCGATGCCCCTGCTGGGCGCCGAGCGTGGCGACCCGGCTGAGACTGCCGGCCGGGAGAGGTCCGACGCCCGTGGTGCTGTTGGTCAGGGTCACGGTCGCGTCGAGTCCCACGACCTCAGCGACGAGCCGGGCGGCCGGTCGCGCATGCAAGCCGTGCCGGTTGCCCACGGTGAAGGCGCCCACGACCTCGTCGGCCGACGTGACCGGCGCGTCGTCGGCGATGCCCTCGTCGGGGATCGACAGGTGGGCGGCTTTGCCGAGCAGCGAGTTGCGTGCCTCGGTGGCCACCTCGGTCCGGCTCGCCCCGCCCGAGGCGGCGACGGCGGCGACGACCAGCCCTTCGACGATCGGGGCCGACGACAGCGTCACCCGGTCACGGACCTCAGGATCGTCGAGCAGGTCGAGCGCGAGCTCGGCGCTGAGCACGGCACTGCCGAGGTCCATCAGGACCACGACGCCGGCGGGACCGTCCACCCGCTCGATGGCCTGCTTCACCTGGACCGCGTCGGTCCCGAACGTCGTCTCGTCCAGCCCGGCAGCGATCTCGATCCGGACCGACCGCCCGTGCAGCATCTCGCTCGCCAGGGCGAGCGCAGCGCGTGCCAGCGCCCGGCTGTGGGAGACGACGACGATGCCGACGCCCTGCCCAGCACCGTGCCCACTGCCGCGCCCACTGCCGTGCCCACTGCCGTGCCCACTGGCCTGCCCGGAAGTCATGGTGTGTCCTCTCGCTACGCGAGGGTCTGCGCAGCGGCGGTCACCAGGAGCGCGACGCTGGTCGCGCCGGGGTCCTGGTGACCGACACTGCGCTCGCCGAGGTAGCTCGCTCGGCCCTTGCGCGCCAGCATCGGGGTCGTGGCGTCACGTCCGCCGTCGGCGGCCGCGCTGGCCCGGCCGAGGGCGTCCCCGAGACCGAGCCCGTCCTTCAACCCGGCCTCGAGGGCGTCCACGGCCGGAGCCAGGGCGTCGTACATCGTCTTGTCCTCGGCCTGCGCCTTGCCGCGAGCGACCACGCCCTCGAGCCCGGCGCGCAACGCGGCCGCGATCTGGTCCGGTGGGGCGGTGGGCACGTCGCCGAACGTCGAGCCCATGCGCATGAAGAGCGTGCCGTAGAGCGGTCCACTCGCGCCGCCGACCGTCGACACCAGGGTCATCCCGACCTTGGTGAACAGGGGTCCGGCACCGGCCGGGCCCTGCTCGTCCAGCGCGACCACGGCGGCCTTCATCCCCCGTTCGAGGTTGGTCCCGTGGTCGGCGTCGCCGATCGCGGAGTCCAGCTCGGTCAGGTGGTCCCGCTGCTCGGCGACCAGGTCGGCGAACCGCCGTACCCATGCGCCCAGCGCCGCCGTGGTCACGTCGTCGGTCATCGAAGTCAGATCCCCCACCGGAGTGCTGGTGTCCTGACCGGAGCGTCCCAGAGCGACAGCAGCTCGTCGTCGACCTTCAGCAACGTCACGGACGTGCCTGCCATCTCCAGCGACGTGATGTAGGACCCGACCAGCGACCGGGCCACGGCCACGCCGTGCTTGGACAGGATCTTGTTCACCTCGTTGTACATCACGTACAGCTCGATCTGCGGCGTGCCACCCAGCCCGTTGACGAACGCGATCACGCTGTCGCCGGACGCGAACGGCAGGTCGGAGAGGATCGGCTCGACGAGCATCTCGGCGATGTCCTTGGCCGGCGCCAGCGGGACGCGCTGCCGGCCAGGCTCGCCGTGGATGCCCACGCCGAGCTCCATCTCGTCCTCGCCGAGCTGGAACGTCGGGCTGCCGGCGGCCGGAACGGTGCACGACGTCAGGGCGAGGCCCATGCTGCGGCCCTGCGCGTTGACCGTGCGGGCGACGTCGGCGACCGCGTCGAGGTCACGGCCCTGCTCGGCCGCGGCCCCGGCGATCTTCTCCAGCAGCACCGTGACGCCGACCCCGCGACGCCCCGCGGTCCAGGTGCTGTCCTGGACGGCGACGTCGTCGTCGGTGACGACCGAGACCACCCGGGCGCCGGTCTCGGCGGCGGCCATCTCGGCAGCCATCTCGAAGTTCATGACGTCGCCGGTGTAGTTCTTCACGACGTGGAGCACGCCGGCTCCACCGTCGACCAGCTTGGTGGCCGCGAGCATCTGGTCGGGCACGGGCGAGGTGAACACCTCACCGGCACAGGCCGCGTCGAGCATGCCCAGCCCCACGAAGCCCCCGTGCAACGGCTCGTGACCGGAGCCGCCGCCGGAGATGAGCCCGACCTTGCCGGACTTCGGCGCGTCGCCTCGGTAGATGATCTTGTTCGCATGGTCGACCTGGAGGTCGGAGTGGGCGGCCTCGACACCGAGCAGGGCCTCGACCACGACGTCGTTCGGGTCGTTGATGAGCTTCTTCATGACTCTCTCTTCTCGGGCTCTTCTGGGACTGGGCGGAACGGGTCGTCAGGCCGATGCCTGGGTGAGAGGTGCCTCTTCAGGATCCGCGAGGTCGATCCCCTGGGCAACGGCACGCTTGTCGGCCGGCGTGTGGGCGATGAAGGCGTAGCACAGCGCGGCCAGGGCGCCCGCGAGGAACTCGGCGCCGAGGTACACCGGGAGCTGCTCCCACTTCACGTCACCACCGGCGATCTGCTGGACCAGCATCGGACCGAAGGTGCGGGCCGGGTTGATGGAGGCCCCCGTGGCCGGCGCGACCGGGATGATCGCGGCGAACACCACGAGCCCGATCGCGACACCGGCGAAGCCGGCTGCCGCCTTGCGGTAGATCACGCCGAAGATGGTGAAGACCAGGATGAACGTGCCGACGAACTCGGCGGTGAAGGCCTGTACCCAGCTGATGTCGCCGTACGACGCGACGCCGAGGCCGACGTCGCTGGCCTTGTGTCCGAGGACACCGATGATCGCGGCGGCGCCGACGATCGCACCGATGACCTGGGCGATGATGTACGCCGGCACCTGCGCCCATGGGAACTTGCCCGAGACGGCCAGGCCCAAGGTGACGGCCGGGTTGATGTGGTTGCCGCCGACGTGCCCGAGGGCGTAGACGGTGGCGACGACGATCGTGCCGAAGGCCAGGGAGATCATGCCGAGGTCGGCCATGGTGAACGGGGCGTCCCCGTTCACGATCAGGGTGGCGGGGACGGATCCGACGCCGATGAACACCAAGAACGCGGTGCCGAGTGCTTCCGCGGCGAGCTTCTGGACCGTGGTGGTCTCGTCGAGCATTGTCTGCTTCCTCTCGTGCTCGAGTTATGTCGAACACCATTCGATATAGTCGAACGATGGACGGACATTACCGCTGTGATTCGCATCACCACAAGACCTTTCGGCATACTTCCGTCGACGCGCTCGCTCATCCGCTGGGAGGCCGTGACCTGTGATCCAGTCCGTCGACCGTGCGATCCGGGTGCTCACGGCGCTGCAGGGAGCCCGGCGGATGAGCCTCTCCGAGCTCTCCGCGCGGCTGGACCTGGCGCCGTCGACGACCCATGGCATCGTGCGCACCCTGGTCGAGCACGGCATGGTCGTGCAGGAGCGCGGGTCGAGCCGCTACCAGCTGGGACCGGCCGTGCTCCGGCTCGGCAACGTCTACCTCGACACCCTCGAGCTGCGCTCGAAGGCGATCCCGTGGGCCGAGGACCTGGCCCGCCGTACCGGTCTCGCCGTCCGCACGGGGGTGCTGCTCATCGACGACGTCGTGATCATCCACCACGAGCCCCGCCCCGACGGGAGCCGGCAGATGCCGGAGGTCGGCATCGTGATCCCGGCCCATGCCAGCGCTCTCGGCAAGGCGATCCTCGCCTTCTCCCACGACGAGGCCGATCGGATGCTGGCCGACGGTGAGCTGCGGAGCATGACGGGCGAGACGCTCACCTCGCCGGACGACGTACGCCGTCAGCTCGCGGACGTCCGCACGACCGGGATCGCTCGCGAGCAGGACGAGGCCGTGCTCGGCGAGGGCGCGGTCGCGTCACCGGTGTTCGACTCGTGGGGTGACGTGGTCGGCGCGATCGGCGTCGTCGTGTCGGGCTCCGCCGAGACAGACCCGGGTGACCAGGTACGGGAGACAGCGCGTGCTCTCTCCCGCGAGCTCGGCGCCCAGAGCTGGCCCCCGCCGGCCCGAGACTGATCGGGGACGACAGCCCGGATCCGCTCTGCGAGGATCGTTGCGTGCCCCATGACCCGTCGGTCTACCGCGACCTCGCCGAGCGGTCGTGGGCATGGGTCCTCACGAACGTCAGGACGGACGGCGACGACCTCTGGCTGCCCGAGACGCCCGAGCAGGGGGAGCCGGGCGAGTACCCCTATGGCATGCACAGCGGTGTCGGCGGCCTCGCTCACGTGCTCGCCGAGATCCGGATCACCCGGGAGCTCACGTCCGGTGAGCTACGGCTCGCCCACGGCATCGCCGACACCGTGGAACGCCGGATCCCCGCCGAGACCGAGCACGACTATTTCGACGGACTCGCCAGCACCATCGGCATCCTGCTCGCCCTCGATGGCGCCGGATCGGAGCCGGCCGTCGCCCGGCTGCGGGAGCTCGCGACGACAGACGGGTGGCAGCCGTCGTGGATCGGTCCACCGCGCGCCGTTGCCGAGGGTCGCTGCAACGACGCCACGCTCGGCAACGCGGCCGTCCTGCTCGGTGCCCTCTGGGCGCTGAGGTACGGCGTGCACGGCGCGGCCGGGCTGGCGCAGCAGGCGGCCGACATCGTGCTGGCGGAGAGGGAGGAGGTGCCGACCGGTCTCGACTGGCTCTTCGTTCCACGTCGCTACCTCGTCGAGGCGCGCGGCGAGATGCCCAACTGGTCCCACGGCCTGGCCGGCATCGCCGGATCACTCGCCGCTGCCGGCGTGGCGCTCGGTCGGCCGGAGCTCACTGACGCGGCCCGGCTCGGCGCGGAGCACCTCGTCTCCCTGGCCGACACCAGCGACGGCGGGATGCGTGTCGCCCACGTCATCCCGGACCAGGAGGACCTCGACACCTTCACCTACACGTGGTGCCACGGTCCGGCCGGCACGTCCCTGCTCTTCGCCGGACTCGCCCACGCCGGCGTGACCAGCGTGGCCGGACGCACGCCGTACGACTGGGAGCGCGCCTGCCTGCACTCGCTGAAGGTCTCCGGGATCCCCGAGCGTCGCTATCCCGGCTTCTGGGACAACGACGGGCGCTGCTGCGGCACGGCGGGCGTCGGCGACGTGGTCCTCAACGTCTGGCAGCGGCACGGCGAGGACGACGACCTCGTGTTCGCGACGACGCTCGCCGACGCGATCGTCGACCGTGCGATCACCGACGGAGACCACGTCTACTGGCGCTTCGTCGAGCATCGCAACGAGGACCCGCTCCTCCCGCCGGGGCCCGGCTACATGCAGGGCGCCGCCGGCATCGCGGCGTACCTGTTCCGGTTCGCCCGGGTGCTGCAGCAGGGCCGCTCCGCCGAGGCCGTCCCGCGCATGGACACCTGGTGGGCGCTGCCCTAGCCCTGGGGCCGCCCTGGGCCTCGTGGTCGAGCTCGTCGGGACCCTTGTTCGCCGTACTCCCCCCGGTCTAGCGTCCGAAGCACAGACCCCTCCCGACAAGGAACGCGTCATGCCCGAGACCATCGACCCGAAGACCACCGCCGTCGTCCTGATCGAGTACCAGAACGACTTCACCACCGAAGGCGGCGTCCTGCACGGCGCCGTCTCCGAGGTGATGAGCAGCACCGACATGCTGGCCAACAGCCGTCAGGCCGCCGACGCCGCGCGCGAGGCGGGCGCCACGATCATGCACGCCCCGATCACGTTCGCCGAGGGCTACCACGAGATCTCGGACCATCCGTACGGCATCCTCAAGGGCGTCGTCGACGGCAACGCGTTCGTGAAGGGCTCGTGGGGCGCCGCGATCGCCGACGAGATGGCCCCGCAGGACGGCGACATCGTGGTCGAGGGCAAGCGTGGCCTCGACACCTTCGCCAGCACCAACCTCGACTTCATGCTGCGGAGCAAGGGCATCGAGACCCTCGTGCTCGGTGGTTTCCTCACCAACTGCTGCGTGGAGTCGACCATGCGCAGCGGCTACGAGAACGGCTACCACGTGGTCACGCTGAGCGACTGCGTGGCGGCCACGTCTCCGGAGGAGCACGAGAACGCCCTGAAGTACGACTTCCCGATGTTCTCCGAGTCGATGACGTCGTCGGAGTTCGTCAAGGCGCTCGACGCCTGACACCCGTTCCTCCGGCTTGGGCATGGCAGTGGGCCCAGAGGTCAGGTTCTCCGGGCCCACAGCTCATGATGGGGCGGCCCCGACGGGGCCGCGCCCGCGCAATACCCCCCGGTCATGCGCAAGGCGTCTGGTTCACGCCTCACTCCCAAGTGCAGGCGTTTTTACCTGGCGGCGCATACCGAGAATGGGGTACGCCGACGCTCGGGAATCAGGGACCCGGCCGATGCGTTGAGGCGGTAGTTGAAACCGCAACGATCAGACGTGAGGCAGGGTAGGAACATGCAGCTCGGCATCTTCACCGTGGGCGACGTGACGCCCGACCCGACGACGGGCCGGACGCCGACCGAGCACGAGCGGATCAAGGCGACCGTCGAGATCGCCAAGAAGGCCGAGGAGGTCGGGCTCGACGTGGTCGCGGTCGGCGAGCACCACAACCCGCCGTTCATCGCGTCCGCCCCCACCACGACGCTTGCCTACATCGGCGCGCAGACCGAGCGGATCATCCTCTCGACGTCGACGACGTTGATCACGACCACCGACCCGGTGCTGATCGCGGAGAACTACGCCAAGCTGCAGCACCTCACCGACGGCCGCGTCGACCTGATGATGGGTCGCGGCAACACCGGCCCGGTCTACCCGTGGTTCGGCAAGGACATCCGCGAGGGCATCCCGCTGGCCATCGAGAACTACGCGCTCCTCCACCGGCTCTGGCGCGAGGACGTCGTGGACTGGGAGGGCCGCTTCCGTACGCCGCTCCAGGGCTTCACGTCCACGCCGCGACCGTTGGACGGCGTACCCCCGTTCGTGTGGCACGGCTCGATCCGCTCCCCGGAGATCGCCGAGCAGGCGGCGTACTACGGCGACGGCTTCTTCGCCAACCACATCTTCTGGCCGGCGTCCCACACCGCGCGGATGGTGTCGCTGTACCGGCGGCGCTTCGAGCACTACGGCCACGGCTCCGCCGACCAGGCCATCGTCGGGCTCGGCGGCCAGGTCTTCATGCGGAAGAACAGCCAGGACGCCGTCAACGAGTTCCGCCCCTACTTCGACGTGGCGCCCGTCTACGGGCACGGACCGTCGCTGGAGGAGTTCATGCGCGAGACGCCGCTGACGGTCGGCTCGCCGCAGCAGATCATCGAGCGCACCCTCGGCTTCCGCGAGTACGCCGGCGACTACCAGCGCCAGCTGTTCCTCATGGACCACGCCGGCCTGCCGCTCAAGACCGTCCTCGAGCAGCTCGACATCCTCGGCGAGGAGGTCGTCCCGGTCCTGCGCCGCGAGTTCGACGCCCTGAAGCCCGCCCACGTCCCGGACGCTCCGACCCACGCCTCCCTCGTCGCCGCCCGCACCTCAGCGGTCGAGCCGGGCGCAGCTTCGGCGGTCGAGGCGGGCGCAGCTTCGGTGGTCGAGCCGGGCGCAGGTTCGGTGGTCGAGCCGGGCGAAGCTTCGGTGGTCGAGCCGGGCGACGAAGGAGCCCGTGTCGAGACCCGACCTGTCTACGAGGACGGCCGCCTGGAGGCGGACGAGGAGATCACGGCATGACGAACATCGCCGTCGTCTCCGCCGGCATCTCGGTCCCGTCGTCGACCCGCATCCTGGCCGACGCGCTCGGGTCGGCGACGCAGCGTCGGCTGGCACAGCTCGGCCAGGACGCGACGTACGACGTGATCGAGCTCCGCGAGCTCGCACACCTCCTGACCGACAACGTGCTCACCGGCTTCCCCGCAGGCGCCCTCGCCGACGCCGTACGCCGGGTGGCCGCGGCCGACGCGGTGATCGCCGTCAGCCCCGTGTACACCGGCTCCTACTCCGGGCTGTTCAAGATGTTCTTCGACGTCCTCGAGGACGGCACCCTCGAGGGCAAGCCGCTCCTCGTCGCCGCCACCGCCGGCACGAAGCGCCACTCCCTGGTGCTCGACTTCGCGATGCGCCCTCTCTTCGCCTTCCTGCGCGCGGACGTCGCGCCGACCGGTGTCTTCGCGGCCAGCTCCGACTTCGGCTCGACCGGAGCGGGTGGCTCGCTCTCGCAGCGCATCGACCGCGCCGCCGGCGAGCTCGCCGACAAGATCCTCCGCCGCGGCACGGCACTCCCCGAGGACCCCTTCGAGAACCCGACGCCGTTCGAGGACCTCCTCCGCGACATCTGAGCTCGGCGGTGAGACTGCCACGGTTTCAGCCGCCCGGACGGTGGATCACTCACCGTCCCGGTCGGACTCCGCCGGGTGCCGGTGAGCTGTGCACCGTTTCCGCGGCCCGAACGGTGGATCACTCACCGCGCCGGTCGGACTCCGCCTCGCGCCGGTGAGCTGTGCACCGTTTCCACGGCCCGAACGGTGGATCATTCACCGCCCCCACCGCCATGCTCACTCCTCCGCAGGTGCCGGCAGATCGGAGGAGGCGGGCAGGAAGTAGTAGGCGCCGGTCTCGGCCGACGTGTAGCGGGTGAGGTCGTCGCGTCCCCGGCCGTCGACGCCGGCCATCCGCAGCAGCATGTCGTGGAGGACCTCCTGGCGGCCGCACAGTCCGACGAAGAGCGTGCCGTGGTCGCGGACCCCGCCGTACGGGATGTTGCGCCGCAGGATCTTGCCGACCTCGTCCTGGTCCGTGCGCGCGATGTGCGAGTGCGGGCTCTTGTCGGCGAGCTCGGTGCTCGAGGCGTCCTTGCTGCGCCCCATCACCCCTTCCTGCGCCGCCGTCCCGATGCTCTCCCAGGCCGGCGCGTCGTGCGTCCACCGCTGCAGCAGCAGGACCGAGCCGCCGGCGCCGGGACCGGACCCGACCAGGGCGTACGACGGAGCAGCTCCGAGCGGTGGGTTCTCCGTGCCGTCGACGAAGCCCGTCAGGTCCAGGTGATGGTGATAGGTCCAGCCGCTTGTCTCGGTCGCCACGGTCGCGACCGGCTCGAGCAGGCGCATGGCCCGGATCGCCTCGTCCCAGACGACGTCGCGCCCCCCGGCGGCCACCCACACGACGAGGTCGTGCTGAGTGGCGGGCATGGTGAACCCGTCGGGGCCGACGACCGACTTGTCGAACCCGTGGAGGTCGTCGGGGCAGGCGTCGGGATCGATCGACCGCCACAGCTCGGGCCGGAAGCCGACGACGACGTTGCAGCCCTGTCCGGTCACCAGCCCGCCGGCAAGCTCGGCGACCGCACTCAGCACGGAGGCGGGTGAGGGACGCGGGTCCACCAGGTCGAGCTCGAGGTAGATCTGGGCTTCGGTGCCGAGGGCGAGGATGCCCGGCTGCGGCAGTGCGAGGTCCATGGCGGCAGCCTGCCACGTCACCGGTCCGCGGACATCGGGACAGACCTCGGGTCCGCCGGGGGCTCGCCGACGGACCCGATGCTGTCCAGCCCGAAGTTAACCGACTCGGTGCTCGAGTGATCAGCTGTTCGTCTTGACGACGACCTTCTGGTCGACCTGGCCGCCCTTGTAGATGACGACGGTGTGCTTGCCCGTGTCGTCGGCGAACCGGAGGTTCACGTCGGACTGGGTGCCGGCGCCGAGCTTGGCCCGGTACGCGACGTCGCCGTCGCTGGTGACCTTGAACCACAGCTTCTTGCCCTGGACCTGGTTCGCGCCGAGAGCGTCGGTGGCGATGTGGACCCGCACGACCTGCGCGTGATGCTTCTCGGTCTGGGTGACGGTCGCTGCACCGGTGACGGGCACCCGGGTGACGGCCGGCTCGTCGGTGAACTGGTAGTCGGTGTTGCCGACCTGCAGGTCGTGGATGACCC
>DATBDF010000362.1:0-11766 GCA_036270075.1 Nocardioides sp. | reverse complement strand
GCGTCCGCCGGGTCGTCGCGCAGGGTGCGGACGAAGAGGCTGGACATGCGCAGGACGGTGCTCATGGGGGAAGCCTACGGTCGCCCCTCCTGCACCCGCGAAGCAGTTACGCGGCCGGCAGCCGCCCTCGTCGATGCCAGGGTCCAGGGGGGCCCAGGCACCGTCACCGGGTTTCGACTCGCTGTCACGGCCTCGCCGGCTCGGCCGTGAGCTCGCTCAACCTGACCTCGCGACGCCGTGCCCTCGTTCCTCGGGCTCGACGGCAAGGTCAGAACATCACGGTGGCGAAGGTGGCCGTCTCCTGGAACCCGACCCGCTCGTAGGCCCGCCGGGCGGGTTCGTTCCAGATGTTGGCGTAGAGCGAGACGACCGGGGCGATGTCGCGGAGGCAGGCCTCGACGACCGCCGCCACGCCGCCGGCGGCGAGGCCCTCGCCGCGTCGGTCCGGCGCCACCCAGACCCCCTGGATCTGGGCCGCGTGCGGCGTGGCGTGGGCGACCTCGGCCTTGAACACGACCCGGCCGTCCTCGATCCGCGCGAAGGACCACCCGAGCCCGATCAGCTGGCGCACCCGCGACCGGTAGACGGGAGCGCCACCGTCCGACTCGGGATCCACGCCGACCTCCTCGGTGTACATCGCGACGCACGCCGGGTACAGGACCGCGAAGTCGTCGGGCGTCGTCCGTCGTACGGCGGGATCGGGTGCCACCCGGGGCGCCTCGGCCAGCTCGAGGTGGGGCTGGTCCCACCGCGCCTCGCGCGGCGGACCCCAGGACTCGGCGAGACAGTCCCACAGCGGCCACACCTGGTCCTGCAGTCCCACGATCGTCACGACGGAGCGAGGGCGGGTGAGGGCGCGCTCGGCGAACGCACGGGCGTCGTCGGGGGTGCACTCCACCGGCACGAGGTTCGCCCCGACGTGGCACCCGGCGACGAGCCGGCCGCCCTCATAGCGACCCCAGATCTCGCCGGCGAGGAGCCGGCCCTCGAGGTTGGTGCTCCGGGCGCGGTACTCAGCGAAGGCGTTGACGACCGGACTCCGGGCGGCGAGCTCCAGGAACTCCGGGAGGTCGCCGGGCCCGAGTACGTTCACGCCCTGACGCGCACGGAACCTGGACAGGGTCACACGTCGGAGCCTACGCGGGTTCGAGTCCGTCGGTGCGGTCAGCGATGCCACCGTCCGTTGTAGACGTCGAGGCCGAAGACGGGCAGGTCCTCCTGCGCGGCCATGCCGAGCTTCGGCAGGCGGTACAGCTCCTCCAGCGAGGCCAGCAGGGAGTAGTGGTTGTACGGCGTGGTGCTCCACGAGTCCCGCCGGATGAACGGCGAGATCACCAGCGCACCGACCCGGCCGCCCCCCGCGCCGGTGATACCGGGGCCCGACCCCACGATCGCGTTCGGTCCCGGCACCTCCCCGCAGCAGGCGGTCGAGTCCTCCGCCGGGCTGTCCGACTCGTCGGCGGTGATGATCAGGACGCCGTTGCGCTGGAAGGCCGGTGAGCCGAGGATGCGCGGTGCCCACTTCTTCAGGAACTTGTCCACCTGGGCGAGCCCGCCCTTCTGGCCGCTCGCACACGGGTCGTCGTGCCCGTCGCGGCACAGGTCGGGGGTGATGTAGGCCAGGCCGGGTGTGCGCGCCCACTCCCGGAGGTCGCGGTTGAGATCCCCCAGCGGACGGACGTGGTGCTCGCAGTACGCGCGGTCGCGCGTAATGGACCTGAAGTACATGAACGGGTTGTGCCGCACGGCGTAGTTGTGGCCGACGCTGGCGTGCTGGGTGGGGTCCGGC
Organism: Nocardioides sp.; assembly: GCA_036270075.1. GTDB lineage: Bacteria > Actinomycetota > Actinomycetes > Propionibacteriales > Nocardioidaceae > Nocardioides. The sequence continues at coordinate 9,977 of DATBDF010000362.1, read as the reverse complement.
CCTCCGAGCGGCGGATGGCTGCACGGCTTGGGCATCTGCTGCATGTAGCCCCGCCACGTGATCCCCGCGCGGGTCAGCTGCCGCGGCAGGCTGGCGACGCTCTTCGGGAAGACGCATCCGGCACCGACTGCCTGGTGCCCCGGAGCGACCGGCGGGCCGGTGGTGACGAACTTCGAGTACGACTGGCAGTCGGCCTGTGTCTGGGCGCTCGGCGCCTGTCCCGAGATCTGCGCGATATAGTTGGGCAGCGAGTTGTGGGCGGTCGCGTAGTAGTAGTTGAGGAGCACGCCCTGCCTCCGCAGCGGCCCCGCCAGGTACGGCGACGCGGTCCCGGCACCGAAGGTCTCCTCATACCCCTTGTTCTCGATGTTGATGATGAACACGTGCTTGATCGGAGGCACATACGCCGGCCGGTGCGGACGGGCGATGGACTTCGAGGTCGCCCCGGCCCCGGCGGACCCCGAGCCGGAGGCCTGGGCTGGGCTCAGCGCCACCGCACAGGCGAGGCCGAGCAGGATCGGCGCTCCGCGGAGCACCCACGCGCGGCGCCTCACCGCGGCAGCTTCCAGCCGGTGGAGAGCAGGTGCTGCTTGAGGGCCGGCCACTCCGCGTACTCGGACCCCTCGGTTGCCTCGGTCGTCGTACAGCCCTGACTGACGAAGGGCGGCACGTCATAGGTGTTCGACGACGTGTCCTTGTTCGCGAAGTCGAGTGCCAACGCGAGGTTGTTGGCGTGCCTGTCGCGCGGGGTCAACGGCTCGAGGTTCCAGCGCCACTCGATCATCCTCAGGACCGAGGTGTGGTCGTAGGTCCGGTGCGACACGAACCCGCGCCGAGCGAACGGTGAGATCACGATGGTCGGCACGCGAAATCCCCGCAGGCTCGTCTTCGGACTCACGTCCGGGGCCCGGTCCGGCGGCACGTGGTCGAAGAAGCCTCCCCACTCGTCGTAGGTGATCACCAGGACCGTGCTCGGCCAGGCGGGGCTGTTGCGCACGGCGTCGTAGACCTGGTTCATGAAGTCCTCGCCGGCCCGGATGTCGGCGTGCGGGTGGTCGTCGTTCGACAGCCCCTTGTCCTCGTCGACGAAGCGAGGGTCGACGAAGGCGACGTCGGGCAGGGTGCCGGCCGCGGCGTCGGTGAGGAAGTCGGAGGCGAACCGTGGGTTCGGCGCGAAGGGCAGCATCGGCGGAGCGTGCTTGCCGAGCAGCGTCGCGAACGGGATGTCGGAGAAGTAGTACTTGCCGGTGCGACCCTTCGCCTTCAACCGGTCCCAGATGGACGGGTAGGGGAACGACGTGCCGAACGGCACGTCGCCGTTGTGCAGACGGTCGGTACGCGCGCAGTGCATGTAGAAGCGGTTCGGGTAGGTCTCCGCCATCACCGCCGAGAAGTACCGGTCGAAGGTCGTCCAGTCCGTGGCCGCCTGCCCGAGGAACGCGAGATCGCTGCGCTCGTAGTAGCCGATCGAGAGGGAGTCGTTGAGCCCGGAGCGCAGCCAGCCGTTGCACTTGCCGTGGTTGAGCTGGATGCGGCCGCCCTCGTAGCTGTGGTCGGGGTCCTGGAACCCACAGCTCGCCATCGCCTCGAGGTGATGCGTCGGGTGCGGCACGCCGTAGCGGTCGCGGTAGGTGAGTCCCGCCTGCTTCCCGTCGACGCCGGGGTTCACCGACGGCATCCAGCCCAGGAAGTGGTCGAACGACCGGTTCTCCATCATCAGCACGACGATGTGCTTGATCCCGGACTGACCGGGCCGAGGGAGAGCGGCGGCCGCCTCGGCCCCCTCCTCCCAGAGCCGGTATCCACCGGCCGCGGTGATCACCCCGGCCGCACCCGCGGCCCCCAGGACCGTCCTGCGCGAAATCGTCACGGGAGCACTATCGATCACGGGCGCCGAGAAGTCACCAACCGTCGCCAGGAGTTCATCGGTCGGGTCAGGGGGAGGTGCGGTAGACGTCCCGGCCGAACACGTGCGGGACCGTCCGTGCGTACCCGAGGCGTCGCAACCCGAAGAGGTCCTCGATGCTGCCCAGCAAGGAGTAGTGGTTGTAGGCCGTGCTGGTGGAGGTGCCCGGCCGCACGAAGGGCGAGATCACGAGGGCACCGATCCGTCCACCACCGGGTCCGTCGATCCCGGGCTGCCCGGCGTTCGGCCCGGCCCCCTCGCCGCAGCAGGCTCGGGAGTCCTCACGCACGCCCTCGGACTCGTCGGCGGTGATCACGAGCATCCCGTCCGCCCGGTACGCCGGCGAGCGCAGGATCTTCGGCACCCACGTCCTGAACCAGCGGTTCGCCGCGCGCAGACCTCCGGGTCCGCCGTCGGCGCAGTGGGCGTCGTGCGCGTCGTGGCACAGGTCAGGCGTGATGTAGGTGAACGACCGGGTGGTGGAGGCCCGCTGGAGGTCGTGGGACAGAGCCGCGAGCGGCTTCACGTGGGCCCGGCAGTAGGCCGGCCGGGAGATGATCGAGTCGAAGTACATGAAGGGGTTGTGGCGGGTGGCGTACTGCTGGTTCCTGGTCGCCGACGCCCACCGTTCCCGGTGGCCCAGGGCCGAGTGCTGGCAGGGCTTGGACATGTCCTCCATGTAGCCGCGCCACGAGTGGCCCGAGGCGACGAGCTGTCCGGGCAGGGTGCGCACCTTCTTCGGGTAGACGCAGCCGTTGCCGACCACTTGGCCCGGGTCGTGCACCGGGCGGGTCTCGCGGAACCGGGCGAAGACCGGGCAGTCGTGCTGCGTCGCGTAGCTCGGCCCCTGCCCCGAGATCTGCGCGACGTAGTTGCCGAGGCTGTGGTGGGCGGTCCCGTAGTACTGCGAGAGCAGCACACCCTTGGCCCTCAGCGTTTTCGCGAGGTACGGCGCGGCGGAGCGCGCCCCCCACGTCGTCCGGAACCCCTTGTTCTCGATGTTGATCACGAACACGTGGCGGACGTCTGGCGTGGTTCTCGACGCCGTCCGGGTGGCGCTGTCGGACCGGTCTGCTCCCCCGCTGTGGTGAAGACCCAGGACCAGGCCGAGCACGAGCACGAGCGAGCCGGCGATCCCGAGAAAGGTCGCGCGATGCGCGCGTACGTCAGCTGACGGTGACACTGGCCTCGGCTCCGTCGACGGGCTCCATGCCCTCGGCGATCCGCATGGCCTCCTCGATCAGGGTCTCCACGATCTGCGACTCGGGCACGGTCTTGACGACCTCCCCCTTGACGAAGATCTGGCCCTTGCCGTTGCCCGATGCCACCCCGAGGTCGGCCTCGCGGGCTTCGCCCGGGCCGTTCACGACACAGCCCATGACCGCGACGCGGAGGGGCACCTCGAGCCCGTCCAGCCCGGCCGTGACCTCGTCGGCGAGCTTGTAGACGTCGACTTGAGCGCGCCCGCACGAAGGGCACGACACGATCTCGAGCCGGCGGGGACGGAGGTTGAGTGACTCCAGGATCTGGATGCCGACCTTGACCTCCTCGACCGGCGGCGCCGAGAGCGACACCCGGATCGTGTCGCCGATGCCGCGGCTCAGGAGTGCGCCGAACGCGGTGGCGGACTTGATCGTGCCCTGGAAGGCCGGGCCGGCCTCGGTCACGCCCAGGTGCAGCGGCCAGTCGCCCTGCTCGGCGAGCAGCTCGTACGCCCGGACCATCACCACCGGGTCGTGGTGCTTGACCGAGATCTTGAAGTCGTGGAAGCCGTGCTCCTCGAACAGGCTCGCCTCCCACACCGCGCTCTCGACGAGCGCCTCGGGGGTGGCCTTCCCATACTTCTCGAGCAGCCGCTTGTCGAGGCTCCCGGCGTTCACACCGATCCGGATCGACGTGCCGTGGTCCGCAGCGGCCTGCGCGATCTCCTTGACCTGGTCGTCGAACTTGCGGATGTTGCCGGGATTCACGCGGACCGCGGCGCAGCCCGCCTCGATGGCCGCGAAGACGTACTTGGGCTGGAAGTGGATGTCGGCGATGACCGGGATCTGGGAGTGCTGGGCGATCTCGGGGAGCGCGTCGGCGTCGTCCTGGCTCGGGCAGGCGACCCGCACGATGTCGCAGCCGGACGCCGTGAGCTCGGCGATCTGCTGGAGGGTGGTGTTGACGTCCGCGGTCAGGGTCGTGGTCATCGACTGGACCGACACGGGATAGTCGCTGCCGACGCCCACCTTGCCGACCTTGATCTGACGGGTGGTGCGACGGGGCGCGAGCACGGGTGGCGGTGCCTCGGGCATCCCCAGGCTGACGGCGGTCATGGTTTCAGACTAGGCGTTCGCCGGTGGTTCTCCCGAGTCGGCGGGCCGCTAGGAAACCTGGACCGGGACGACCAGGTCGCCGACGATCAGGACCACGCCCATGACCAGCAGGAAGCTGGCCACGACGTACGCGACGGGCAGGAGCTTGGCGACGTCGACGTACCCCGGATCGGGACGGCGGCGGATCCGGGCCCAGACGCGGCGAGCCTGCTCCCAGAGGGCTCCGGCGATGTGGCCGCCGTCGAGCGGGAGCAACGGGATGAAGTTGAACAGGCCGATGAAGAAGTTGAAGCCGGCGACCAGGCCCAGCACGCTCACCAGCTTGTCCTTCAGAGGGAAGTCCTGGGCGGAGGCGGTCTCACCGGCCAGGCGGCCGCCGCCGACGACGCTCACCGGGCTGTCCGCGGCGCGCGGCTTCACGCCGGCGATCGCCTCGGCGACGCCCCACACCTTGACCGGGAGCGTGGCGAGGGCCTGCGCGGACTGCTTCGCCAGTCCGCCCATCTGCTGGATGGTGTAGATCGGGCCACCGGTCGTGTAGGTGACGGTCGGTGATACGCCGAGGAACCCGACCGGCGTCAGCTTGGTCGGGTCGTTCACGTCCGTGGGCCGCGGCGTGACCATGGTGTTGGCATGCAGCGTGACCTGGTGGCCGTCCCGCTCGACGACGATGGTGGCGGCGCCGTTCTCGTTGTTCCGGATCAGGTCCTGCATGTCGCCCCAGTCATGGACCGGGGTGCCGTTGAACGAGACGAACCGGTCGCCGACCTGCAGACCGGCCTGTCGTGCGGGGCTGACCGGGTCGCTCGGGCGACACACCCGCCCGTCCTGGGCGGCGGGGACGACGCACGCCTCGACCTTGCTGACGGTCGGGTGCAGCACCTCGTCGGCAGGGTTGCCGTAGGTCGCGAACAGCCCGGCGAAGATCACGAACGCGATCATCAGGTTGACCGTCGGCCCGCCGGCCATGACCACGACCTTCTTCCACCAGGGCATCCGGTAGAAGAGGCGGTGCTCGTCCTCCGCGGTGATGGTCTCCCACTCCGCGGCGCGAGCGTCCGAGATCAGCTGGGCGAAGAGCCCGGTGTTGGACCTGCGGACGGTGACGACGCGGTTGCCCTCCTCGTCGTACTCGACCTTCGCCTGGTGCTCCTTGTCGGGCGGGAGCATGCCGACGATCTTGACGTAGCCACCCACCGGGATGGCCTTGACGCCGTACTCGGTCTCGCCCTTCTGCCGGCTCCAGATGGTCGGCCCGAAGCCGATGAAGTACTGGGTGACCTTCCCGCCGAACGCCTTGGCCGGGATCATGTGCCCGAGCTCGTGGAGGCCGATCGAGGCCAGGATCGCGAGTACGAAGACCACGACTCCCAAGAGGTACAGCAGGGGCGTCATCCGGTTCCTTCGATCAGACGGGCGGCCTCGGTGCGAGCCCAGGCGTCAGCGGCCAGGACGTCGTCGAGGGTCAGTGCTGGATTCGAGGGTACGTCGTGGGTCCCCAGGACGTGGGCAACCGTGTCGATGATCTCCACGAACCCCAGGCGGCCGTGACGGAACGCCTCCACGGCGACCTCGTTCGCGGCGTTGTAGACCGCCGGCGCGGTCGCGCCGGTCGCGCCGGCCTGGCGGGCGAGCCGCACGGCCGGGAACGCGTCGTCGTCGAGCGGGAGGAACTCCCAGGTGTTCACCTGGGACCAGTCGACCGGTGGCGCGGTCGCGGGGACCCGGTCAGGCCAGGCCAGGCCGAGGGCGATCGGGATCAGCATGGTCGGGGGGCTGGCCTGGGCGAGCGTGGAGCCGTCGACGAACTCCACCATCGAGTGCACGACGCTGGTCGGGTGGACCACCACCTCGATCCGGTCGTAGGGGATGCCGAAGAGCAGGTGGGCCTCGATCACCTCGAGCCCCTTGTTCACCAGGTTGGCCGAGTTGATCGTGACGACCGGGCCCATGTCCCAGGTCGGGTGGGCCAGCGCCTGGTCCACGGTCACGTCCAGCAGCTCCTCGCGGCTGCGGCCCCGGAAGGGTCCGCCGGACGCCGTCAGCACCAGTCGGCGTACCTCGTCGGGACCGCCTCCGCGCAGGCACTGGGCGAGGGCGGAGTGCTCGGAGTCCACCGGCACGATCTGGCCCGGCTTGGCGCGCTCGAGCACCAGCGGGCCGCCCATAATCAGCGACTCCTTGTTGGCCAGCGCCAGCGTGTTCCCGGCGTCGAGCGTGGCCAGCGTCGCGCTCAGGCCGACCGCGCCGGTGATCCCGTTCAGGACGACGTCGCACTGCTGCGACGCAGCCTCGGCGGAGGCATCAGCCCCGAGCCCGCTGAACGCCGGCGCGAACTCCGCGACCTGGGCGTCGAACAGCTCGCGGTTGCCGCCACCCGCCGTGAGACCCACGACCCGGAAGCGGTCCGGGTTGGCGCGGACGATCTCCAGCGCCTGGGTGCCGATCGAGCCGGTCGAGCCGAGCACGACGACGTCGCGGCGCGTGGCCTCCGCCTGGGTCATGGGCCCATTGTCCACGCTCGCGCGGCCTCTAGACTCCGGCCATGCTCGACCGCAGGGCGCTGGTTCGCCGTCCTTCCTCTCGCCTCGCCGAAGGCCTGGTGACCCACATCGAGCGGCAGCCGGTCGACGTACCCCTGGCCATGCGCCAGTGGGAGACGTACGTCGAGGCGCTCGAGGCCGCGGGGTGGGAGATCATCCAGGTACCGCCGATGGAGGAGTGCCCGGACGGCGTGTTCATCGAGGACGACGTCGTCATGTACGGCAACCGGGCGATCGTCGCGCGGCCCGGGGCGGACGAGCGGAAGCCGGAGACGGCCGCGATCGCCGACCTGCTGGACGCGCTGGGCTACGACGTGGTGTCCATCGAGGCACCGGGGACCCTGGACGGCGGCGACGTCCTCAAGCACGGCGGCACGGTCTGGGTCGGGCTCGGCGGCCGCACCAACCGGTCCGGCGTCGACCAGCTCACGGCGTACCTCGAGCCGTACGGCGCGGACGTCGTGCCCGTGCCGATCCGCAAGGTGCTGCACCTCAAGTCGGCCGTGACCGCCCTTCCGGACGGCACGGTCGTCGGATACGGGCCGCTCGTCGACGACGCCGCCGTCTGGGACTCCTTCCTCGACGTGCCCGAGTCCTCGGGCTCGCACGTCGTCCTGCTCGGCGGGAACACGGTGCTGATGAGCACCGACGCGCCCGAGAGCCGGCGGCTGTTCGAGGAGCGTGGGTTCGACGTCGTCGCCGTCGACATCAGCGAGTTCATCAAGCTCGAGGGATGCGTGACCTGCCTGTCGGTGAGGTTGAGGCACACCCCCTGACGAGGCCGCGTCTCAGCTGTCGGTGAAGGCGCAGAACTCGTTGCCGTCGGGGTCGGCGAGGACCGTCCAGCCGATGCCGCCGTCGCCCTTCGGTCGCAGCACCGTCGCGCCGTGCGCGACCAGCGCATCGAGGTCATCGGTTGTCACGTCGAGGTGGATGCGGTTCTTCGCGGTCTTGGGCTCGGGGACACCCGCGAAGTCGATCGAATCCCAGGGGCACTCGGGGATGTCCTGGATCCAGGAGAACCCGTGGTCGGTGTTGTCGTGGACCGACCCGCCGATCACCTCGGCCCACCAGGTGGCGATGTCGACGCGAGCCTGTGGCCCCTCGGCGCAGTCCCAGCCCAGCTCGTAGGCCCGCTTCTCGAAGGGCTCGGTGCGTGGGAAGACGCAATGCTCCTGGCCGTCGGGGTCGAGGAGGGTGGTCCAGCGCGGCAGCTCCTGGAAGACCTCCGCGCCGGCGTCGATGGCGCGCTGCACGGACTCGGCGTTCACGTCGATGTGGACGCGGTTCTTCACGGTCTTCGGCTCGGGCACGACGTTCAGCCAGACCTGGATGCGTCCCGCGTCGTCGCGTAGGTGTGCATCCCCGTCGTCGTGCATCTCGAGCTGCCAGCCGAGCATCGTCGACCAGTAGTCTCCGGACAGCCGGGCGTCGGAGACGTCGATGCAGAGGTCCTTGTACCGAGCCAGTGACATGGCTGGAGTCTGGCAGAGCACGCCGACAGCCGAACGGGCCACGGATTCCGTGGATCTGCGGCGCTCGGACCGGTGGAATCCGCAGTCCCGGCCGCCGTAGGCTGCCGCCATGAGCACCACGGTCGCCGGCGGCACGTCCCTCACCCAGCAGCGCAACCTGGTCACCGAGATCCCCGGGCCCCGGTCGCAGGAGAAGCTCGCGCGCAAGAAGCAGTACGTCGCCGACGGGGTCGGCACCACTCTGCCGGTCTTCGTCGAGGCAGCCGGGGGTGGGGTGCTGCTCGACACCGACGGCAACACGTTGATCGACCTCGGATCCGGGATCGCGGTCACCACCGTGGGCAACGCCGCGCCGTCGGTGGTCGCGCGCGTGCAGGAGCAGGTGGCGGCATTCACCCACACCTGCTTCATGATCACGCCGTACGACGGCTACGTGGACGTGGCGGTCGCGCTCGCCGAGCTCACGCCGGGCGACCACGCCAAGAAGTCGGCGCTGTTCAACTCCGGTGCCGAAGCGGTCGAGAACGCCGTGAAGATCGCGCGCGTGGCGACGGGCAAGGACGCGGTCGTCGTGTTCGACCACGCCTACCACGGCCGCACCAACCTGACGATGGCGATGACGGCGAAGAACATGCCGTACAAGAACGGGTTCGGGCCGTTCGCCGGCGAGATCTACCGCGTCCCGATGTCCTACCCGTTCCGCGAGACCGCGGGCATCAAGGGCGAGGACGCCGCCGCCCGGGCGATCGACCAGCTCGACAAGCAGGTCGGTGCGCAGAACCTCGCCTGCATCGTGATCGAGCCGATCCTGGGTGAGGGTGGTTTCGTGGTGCCGGCGGACGGCTTCCTGCCGGCGCTCTCAGCCTGGTGCCGCGACAACGATGTGCTTTTCGTCGCCGACGAGATCCAGTCCGGCTTCTGCCGCACCGGCGACTGGTTCGCGTGCGACCACGAAGGCGTTGTGCCTGACCTGATCACGACCGCGAAGGGGATCGCGGGCGGCCTTCCGCTGGCCGCCGTCACGGGTCGCGCCGAGGTCATGGACGCCGTCCACGCGGGTGGGCTCGGCGGCACGTACGGCGGCAACCCGGTCGCCTGCGCTGCGGCGCTGGGCGCCATCGAGGAGATGCGCACCCACGACCTCGCCGCCCGCGCTCGTGCCATCGAAGCGACGATCCGACGTCGGCTCGAGACGCTCGCTGCCGACCACCCGACCATCGGCGACATCCGCGGGCGCGGCGCGATGATGGCCATCGAGCTGGTCAAGCCCGGCACCCTGGAGCCCGACGCCGCCCGCGCGGGCGCCGTCGCGGCGTACTGCCACAAGAACGGGGTCGTCGTCCTCACCTGTGGCACGTGGGGGAACGTCTTCCGCTTCCTGCCGCCACTCTCGATCCGCGACGAGCTGCTCGAGGAGGCCTTCGACGTCGTCGCCGAGGCGTTCGCCGCCACGGCCTGAGGATAGCTGGGGCCGGTGAGGAGGCCACCGTTTGGACTGTCCGGACGGTGGCTGGCTCACCGCCCTGGGCCGGTCCGCACTGGCCCGCGCACCTGGCGGTGAGGAGACCACCGTTTCGACCCTCCGGACGGTGGCTGGCTCACCGCCCCCGGCCGGTCCGCGCAGCTGGCGGTGAGAGCGCCACCGTTTCGACCCCCCGGACGGTGGGTGACTCACCACCCTCGGCCGGCCCGCGCACCTGGCGGTGAGGAGACCACCATTCCGACCCTCCGGACG
>DATBDF010000361.1:0-46171 GCA_036270075.1 Nocardioides sp. | reverse complement strand
GGCTGCTGCTGGCGGTGGCCCTGGGCGTTGCCGAGCTGGTGAGCCTCGACCTGATCCTGCTCATGGTCGCGGTGGGTGCCTTCGTCGGTGCGCTGGCCGCGATCGCGTCGTTCCCGGTCGCGCTGCAGATCCTGCTGGCCGCCGGCAGCTCGGCGGCGATGCTGGCCCTCGTGCGCCCCAACCTGATCAAGCGGCTGCACACCGGTCCCGACCTGGTGACCGGCACGAGGAAGCTCGTCGGCCAGCAGGGAGTGGTGACCGAGCCGCTCTCCGCCCACAACCCGGGCCGGGTCAAGCTGGCGGGGGAGATCTGGTCGGCCTGCCCGTACGACGAGTCGCTGACGATCGCTGCCGGGCAGATGGTCGAGGTATTCGCCATCCGCGGCGCGACCGCCTACGTTCACCCGGTCGGTGAGCTGATGCCATGAGCGCACGCCCGGCGTCCCTGTCCCACGACCGAGAGTAAGGAAGGCCCCTCGATGGAGGTCTATATCGGACTGCCGCTCCTGGTGTTCCTGTTCGTGATCATCCTGCTCTGGCGAACCGTCAGGATCATCCCGCAGGCACGCGCCGGGATCGTCGAGCGCTTCGGCAAGTACAAGGAGACGCTCCCGGCGGGGCTGAACGTCGTCGTGCCGTTCGTCGACAAGGTGCGCTACCTGATCGACCTGCGCGAGCAGGTGGTCACGTTCCCGCCGCAACCGGTGATCACCGAGGACAACCTCGTCGTCTCGATCGACACCGTCATCTACTTCCAGGTGACCGACCCGATCGCTGCGACGTACGAGATCGCCAGTTACATCCAGGCCATCGAGCAGCTCACGATGACCACGCTCCGCAACATCGTCGGCGGCATGGACCTCGAGGAGACGTTGACGAGCCGCGACCAGATCAACTCCGGGCTCCGCGGCGTGCTCGACGAGGCGACCGGCAAGTGGGGCATCCGGGTCAACCGCGTCGAGCTGAAGGGAATCGACCCGCCGCCGTCGATCAAGGACTCGATGGAGAAGCAGATGCGCGCCGACCGTGAGAAGCGCGCCACGATCCTCACCGCCGAGGGCCAGCGACAGGCCGCGATCCTGACGGCCGAGGGAGACAAGCAGTCCGCGATCCTCTCGGCCGAGGGTGCCCGCGAGTCGCAGATCCTGCGCGCGCAGGCCGATCGCGAGGCGCAGATCCTGCGTGCGCAGGGCGAGGGCCAGGCGATCACGACGGTGTTCCAGGCGATCCACGACGGACAGCCGGACCAGTCGCTGCTGGCCTACCAGTACCTGCAGATGATGCCGAAGATCGCGGAGGGCGACGCGAACAAGGTCTGGGTCGTGCCCTCGGAGTTCACCAAGGCCCTCGAGGGGCTCGGCTCCTCGATCCAGGACATCGCGGGCATCCCGAAGAGCTCCGGTGGGGTGCGCAACCGCGTCGACATGGGTCCGAGCCAGACGACTCAGCTGTCCACCGACACCGACCGCGAGCTCTCCAGCGCGAACAAGGCGGTGGAGGACGCGATCGCCGAGGCCGAGCACGCCGCCAACCCCGGTCGCGGGTCTCACACCGCCGTCGACCTGCCGGCTGACCCACCCACGACGGGCAACGACACTCCGGAGGCCCCGCCCGCCCAGTGAGCACCCTCCAGATGGCGGTGGTGCTCATCGCGGGCATGGCCGCCGGGACCATCAACGTGGTCGTCGGGTCGGGGACGTTGATCACGTTCCCGACCCTGCTCGCGTTCGGCGTACCGCCGGTGACGGCGAACGTGTCCAACACGATCGGCCTGGTGCCCGGGGTGGCCTCCGGCGTCGTCGGGTACCGCCGGGAGCTGCGGGGCCAGCGCGCACGAGCGCTGCGGCTCGGCTCGGCGTCGGTCGTCGGCGGCATTCTGGGCGCCGTCCTCCTGCTCTCGCTGCCCTCGTCAGCGTTCTCGGCGATCGTGCCCGTGCTGATCGTCATCGGGCTGCTGCTCGTCGTGCTCCAGCCGAGGATCTCGGCCTGGGTCGACCGGCGGCACGAGGGTGCTCGAGGTCGCTTCGGGCCCTGGTGGGTGTGGCCGGCCGTCCTCGGGACGGGTGTGTACGGCGGGTACTTCGGCGCGGCGCAGGGCGTCATCCTGATGGGCGTGCTCGGGATCGGCATCGACGACGACCTGCAGCGCCTCAACGGACTGAAGAACGTCCTCGCCGGGCTGGTCAACGGCGTGGCGGGCGTGATCTTCGTGTTCGTCGCGGACGTCGACTGGACCGTCGTGGCCCTGCTGGCCGCCGGCTCCATCGTCGGTGGCCAGCTCGGCGCCACGGTCGGCCGCCGGCTGTCTCCCTTCGTGCTCCGGATCGTGATCGTGATCGTCGGCCTGGCCGCCCTGGCGGCGTTCCTGCTGAAGTGAGAGCCCACACCGAGAGGTCGGCCGTGCCCGAGTACGAGATGCCGTCGGAGACCGCGCGAGCGTTGGTCGCCGCCCTCGAGACGGCGTCGGTCGCCGTCTGCATCGGCGGTGGGTGGGGTGTCGACGCGCTGCTGCGGAGGCAGACGCGACGGCACGCCGACCTCGACCTCTGGGTCGAGGCCGGTGACACCGACGGCCTGCTCGCGGCGCTCGTCGACGCGGGCGTCGACCGGATCCATCCCTGGCCCGGCGACCGTCCGTGGAACTTCGTGCTCCACGACGGGGTGAGCCGGCGGATCGACCTCCACCTCTACGAGTCGCTGGGGGACGGCCGCCTCCACTACGGCAGTGTCACCACCCCGTTCCACTTCGCCGAGGGCGATCTCGCGGGGAGCGGGGAGCTGGCGGGAATGACGGTCCGGTGTGAACGACCGGAGTTCGCCCTGCGGAACCGCACCGGTTACGAGGTGCGCGACGTCGACCGGCACGACGTGCCGCTGCTGTGCGACCAGTTCGGGCTCGAACTGCCGGCGGGGTACCGGTAGGCCACGTTCCCGGGAGCGGGTCAGCTGAGCCGAGGGCGACGACGCGGCCGTGCGGGGAACGCCGTACGCACGGCACGTACCCATCCGCCCCCCGCCTGGGTCCACGGCTCGGCGTCGGTGGCATCCCAGGCGTACGCCGGTACGCCGTCGCGCACCAGGTCAGCCAGCTCCGGGATCCCCAGCTCGGCGGCGGACCAGGCGTAGAGCTGGTCCAACCGCGGTTGGACCAGCCCGCGATCGAGGATCCGGCCGAGCGACTGCTCGGCATCGAGGTACCACTGCAGGTCCCGCGGCAGGGCGTACTCGTCGGGCATCACCCGCGAGAGCGACACGAAGATCCCGGTGAAGGCGAGCCGGGGGTCGCCGAGCACCGGCGCGATCGGCCACAACCAGGTCAGTGCCAGGCGCGGCGCGGCGACGAGGGCGTGCGCGAACAGGACCCGGACCAGGATCACGTTGAGGAAGAACCGCTCGACCCGTGACTCGGACTCGGCCAGGGCGCGGTGCTGGAGGTACGCCGCCACGATGCTCGCGTTGTGCGCCCGGTACCACGCCTTCGCCGACGGCTGGCGGGCGAAGTCGACACAACAGGCAGCACTCCACGTGGAGGGCGGGCCGCCGTGGCCCAGCAGGTGACCGCGAGCCTCCGCGGTGTCGGTCAGCAGCCGCTCGTTGACCGTCCGCCACCACGGACTGCCCGGTGCCTCGCTTCCGGTCTCCTCGAGCAGTCCGCGTCGCAGCTGCCACCCCATGAACTGCAGCGCCGCCCGGCGGTACGGCAGATGGAGCTCGGGCCGCCCGGGCGCCGCCTCGTACAGGGCTCCCATCAACGCCAGTCGGCCGGGTGGGTCGTCTCGCACCGGCGCGACGAGGCCGGCGGCGTACTCGACGGCGGTGGGCACGCCTCATTCTCGGGCGGACGGCCGCGCGCGGCCAGGCACGGGCACGAGGGGCGCTGCCACGTCGAACGCCCCGGGCCCGGAGAGCGGGCACGGGGCGTTCGGAAGACCGGTCACGCGGCGGTGTGGCTCCCGGCGCTCGGCTGGGCGTCGTGCACCCACTGGCACACGAGGAGAGAGGCACCGCGCTCGTCGGTGACGACCATCCACTGCTGGCTCAGCTTCTTGCTCATGGTCCCTCTCCTTCTGGTCGGTCCGCCTGGCAGGGAACGTGCTTCCACTGTGGCCCGGATCCGACATGTGCGTCTGTCAGCCAAGTGACAGTTGGGTTGGACTCCCGTGACGGCGGGTGTGGAGAGAGGCTTGCCGTTCATTCGAACACATGTTTGAATAGGAGTACGTCGAGGCGATACTGATAGCTGGGGCCTCGGCGGGGCGCTGGACCTTCGAGTGTCGCCCTACTCGCCGGGCACGCTGCCATCGACACGTGAGATCAGAGCTCCGTCGATGTCGCGAGGTGCCATGGGTCAGCATTCGTCGAGCGTGCACCCGATCCTGGCGTGCGCCGACGCTCTCGATGCCGCGTTGAAGGACGTGCGAGACGTCGACCCGGCGTTCATGCGAGTCGAGGAAAAGGCGATCGCGTTGCGTCGCCTGAGCCGGCTGGCCGACCAGGTGGGGGGCTGCGGCTGCGCCTCATGGCCGCCTCCGACGAGCTGGCCGAGTCCACGGCCGATCACAGCGTCGCGACCTGGCTGGCGGCAGAGACGCGCACCGATGCGCGCGCCCGGTCGGGTGAGCTCGCGCTGGCGCGGGCACTCGTGCGCCGCTGGTCGAGGCTGGGCGAGGCGGTCGCGGACGGCACGGTGAACATCCCCCAGGCGCGGGTGATCGTGAACGCACTGCAGGACCTACCCGAGCGCGAGGTCGGACCCGACGTCCTGGGTCGCGCCGAAGAGGCGTTGATCGAGTACGCCGGGCAGCACGGTCCGCGCGAGCTGCGGCGGTTGGGCCGGAGGATCCTCGAGGTGGCGGCGCCCGACTCCTGTGAGGAGCAGGAGGGCAGGGCGCTTGAACGAGAGGAGCGCCGTGGTGCGGCGGTCACCAGCCTGAGCCTGCACCGGCTGGGTGACGGGACGACTCGGCTCAGTGGTCGGCTCGCGGACGCCGTCGCGGATCGGCTCCGCACCTACCTCGACGCCTTCACCTCGCCTCGTCACCGCGGCCTCGGTGAGGGCGACTCCGTGCCCCCACGGCGACGCCTCGGCGAAGCCTTCGCGACCTTCCTCGAGACTGTCGATCCGCGACAGCTGCCTCTGCACGGCGGCGACGCGACCACGGTCCTCGTGACCATCGACCTCGAGACGTTGCGGTCGCGGTTGTCGGGTCTGGGCCTGGTAGGGGAGGAACCGATCAGCGCCGCGCATGCACGTCGACTTGCCTGCACCGCCGAGATCGTCCCGGTGGTGCTGGGCGGCAGGTCCGAGGTCCTCGACCTCGGGCGCGGCAGTCGGCTCTTCCGGTCGACGCAGCGCAAGGCGATGGCCGTGCGCGACCGACGATGTCGCGCCGAGGGCTGCACGATCCCGGCCGCGTGGTGCGAGGCCCACCACGCGACGACCCCTGGTCCAGGGGTGGGCGCACGGACCTGGCCGATGGAGTCCTCCTGTGCTCCTGGCATCACCACCGCGCGCACGACGACCGCTATCTGCACGACCGGCTCCCGAATGGCGACTACCGCTTCCACCGTCGCAGATAGCGGCTACCCGTCGACGTACGCCGTCAGCCACCGTCCGAGCTCGGTGAAGGCAACGGCGCGTGGCTGCTCCCGCGAGAGGAACACGTCGTGCCGGGCGCCCTCGATCCCGACGTAGGTCACGTGGCGGCCCAGGGACGACGACCAGCGGCGGATCTGCTCGACGTCGAGCACGATGTCGGTGGAGTGGACGTCCTCGCCGAGCTCGGTGGGGGTCGTCGAACGGGTGCTGGAGAGGACGAGCGCGGGAAAGGTCAGGTCCAGGCCGTGGTGGAGCGTCGCGTGGCCGCGCCGGATCGCCGCCAGCCAGCCGGCGTACGCCGGCCAGGACTCGATCGGCTTCCAGGCGAGGTCGAAGTCCCACTCGCCCTCGTGGTCGCGATGCAGTGAGCGCGCGTAGAGCCCGGTGACGGTGCGCGGGATGACCCGCCTGGGCTGACGCTTCGCGACCTGCTGCACCACGGGTGTCAGTCCGAGGCGTACCCACGCCTTGCCCTGCAGGTCGAGCCAGGGCGCGTTGAGGACGATCCCGGGCGCGTCGACCGGCACGCCCTCACCACGACGGGCCTCCGCCCACAGCGGCACGATCAGGCCTCCTGTGGAGTGCCCGCTCAGTACGACGTGGCGGTGCCCCGACGTCACCCGGTCCCAGGCCAGGTCGAGCTCGGGGTAGTAGTGCGCGAGGTCGGCGACGTAGTTGGGTGTCTGGTGAGGCAGGATCGAGCGGCCGTACTTGCGCAGGTCGAGTGCGTAGAAGTCGTAGCCGCGCTCGGTCCACCACTCGGCGTACGCCGTCTGGAAGAAGTAGTCGGCGAAGCCGTGGACGTGGAGGACGGCCTTCGAGGTACGCCGACCGGCCGGTCGGCGCACCAGCGTGGCCACGACCTTCCCCTCGTCGTCGTCGGGAAGCTCGAGCGTCTCGGCGGTGTACGGCGAACCGAGGATGTCGCGCGCACCCGTGGCCATGCGCGCATTGTGCCAACCCGGTCAGGCCGAGCCGAGCACGACCCAGCGGTCGGACCGGGCTCGCCAGACCATCCCGACCAACCGCAGGACGATGAACGCCGTGAGACCGGCCCAGACGCCGCCGATGCCCCAGTCCCAATACGCCGCGGCCAACGTGATCGGCACGTACCCACCGAGGGCGGCGACGATCGTGATCGACCGCAGGAAGGCGACGTCTCCGGCCCCGATCAGCACCCCGTCGAGCCCGAACACGATGCCGGCGGCGGGCAGCATCACCACGAACCAAGGCCAGAGCAGGTGGCACTGGTGCCAGACCGCGGGTGAGGAGGTGAACAGCCGCGGGATCACCCACCAGCCGGCGGCGAAGACGATCGCGAAGGCGGTGCCGGCGCCCGCGCTCCACTGCGCCACCTGGACGGCCAGCCGGCGCGCGGCCGACGCCGCGCTGGCTCCCAGCGCCGCCCCGACCAGCGCCTGCGCCGCGATCGCGAACGAGTCGAGCAGCAACGCGGTCAGCTCCCACAGCTGCATGCCGATCTGGTGGGCGGCGATCTGAGCGGTGCCCATCCGCGCAGCGACGCCGGCGGCCACCATGAACGCCGCCTGGAAGGCAGCGGCACGCACGATGAGGTCGCGACCGAGGACGAGCTGGGCCCGCATGACCTCCGGATGAGGAGCGAGCGAGAGGTGCTCTCGGCGTACGGCCTCACGGTGGAGAGCCACGAGGAAGAGGCCGGCGGCCACGAGCTGCGCGCCGAGGTTCGCCCACGCGGAGCCGGTCAGCCCGAGGCCGGCGGTGTAGACGAGCAGGGGACAGGCGGCCGCGGAGAGCCCGTTGGCGACGAGCACGATCGCCACGGGCGTGCGGGTCAGCTGGACGCCGCGCATCCAGCCGTTGCCGGCGAGCACCAGCAGCACCATCGGCATCCCGCAGAGTGCGATCCGGAACCACTGGACGGCCGGCTCGTGGAGGGAGGAGGACGGGCCGGTCAGGAGGCGCACGAGGGGATCGGCCGTGAGCTGGCCCACGACGACCACCACGATGCCGATCCCGATCGCGAGGTACGACGCCTGCACCCCCTCGGCGACCGCTCGATCACGCTGGTCGCTCCCGAACCATCGAGCCGCGCGAGCCGTCGTGCCGTACTCGACGAACGTGCCGACGATCGCGAGCAACGCCATCAGGGTCGTGCCGACGGCCAACGCACCGAGCGCATGGGCGCCCAGATGACCCACCACGGCGGTGTCGACGAGGAGGTAGAGCGGCTCGGCTGCGAGCACCAGGAACGCCGACGTCGCCAGCGCCAGCATGCGCCGCACCGACACCCCGTCGGCCGGGTCGGGCCCCGGCTGGGCCGAGCCCGACGCTGCCGAGCCCGACGCTGCCGAACCCGACGCAGCCGAACCCGAGGCAGCCGAGAGCTCCTCCGAGGTCACCCGCTAGGACTATCAGGTCGGGCCGACGGTCCGGTGGCCGGTGGCCGCGGCGACCAGGGCCGCGAACAGGCGTGCGTCGTCGCCGACCTCCGGGTGCCACTGCACCGCCAGGCAGAACCGCGTGCCCGGCCGCTCCATCGCCTCGAGAGAGCCGTCCTCAGCCCAGGCCGTGGCCGTGAAGCCGGGATGCGAGTCGACGGTCTGGTGGTGGTGGCAGCCGACCACGACGGATCCGCCGACGAGCTCGTGCAGCGTGGACTCCTCCGCCGTGCGGACCTGGGTGTCACCGAAGGTGTCGGCGCCCGGGTTGTGCTCGTGGTGCCCGACCAGGTCGGGGGTGTGCTGGTGCAGCGTGCCGCCGGCGGCCACCGCCATCAGCTGCATGCCTCGGCAGACACCGAGCGTGGGGAGGCCCACCTGGTCGGCGGCATGGAGCAGAGCCAGCTCCCAGGCGTCGCGGTCCTCACGCCAGGCCACGGTGTGGGCGCCGGGCTCCTGGCCGTACCGGAGCGGGCTGACGTCCGCACCTCCGGTCACGACGAGTCCGTCCAGACGTCCGACGACCTCCAGCGCGACCTGGCCGGAGGCGGACGCGGGTGGAAGGAGCACCGGGATCCCGCCGGCGGCCAGCACCGCATCGGCGTACTGGGCGTGGAGAACGTCGGCGGAGGTCGTCCAGACACCCCACTGCGCGCGCTCGCGGTACGTCGTCAGGCCGATCACCGGTCGGATCCCGGATGTGGTCAGCTCCCACATGACGGGTCAGAGCGGCGTGACGTAGGCGCCCGAGATGCCGCCGTCCACCAGGAACGTGTTGGCGGTGATGAACGACGAGTCGTCCGACGCCAGGAACAGCACCGCGCCGGCGATCTCCTCGGGCTCGCCGAAGCGGCCCATCGGGACGTGCACCAGGCGCCGTGCCGCCCGCTCGGGGTCCTTGGCGAACAGCTCCTTCAGCAGCGGGGTGTTCACCGGACCCGGGCAGAGCGCGTTCACGCGCACTCCCTGACGGGCGAACTGCACGCCGAGCTCGCGGCTCATGCTGAGCACGCCGCCCTTCGAGGCCGAGTAGGAGATCTGTGACGTCGCGGCTCCCATCACGGCGACGAACGAGGCGGTGTTGATGATCGAGCCGCGTTTCTGCTCGAGCATGTACGGCAGTGCGGCCTTGCAGCACAGGTAGACCGACGTGAGGTTGACCTCCTGCACCCGGCGCCAGGCCTCCAGCTCGGTGTCGAGGATCGAGTCGTCGTCGGGTGGGCTGATGCCGGCGTTGTTGAAGGCGATGTCGACCGCCCCGTAGGTGTCCCGGGCGGTCTTGAAGAGGGCGTCGACCTGGTCCTTGTCGGTGACGTCGACGTGCACGTACGTCGCGTTCTGGATGCCCGCGTCATCGGTGCCGAGGTCCGCGACGAGCTTGATGCCGGCGTCGTCGTCGATGTCGCCGATGACGACCTTCGCGCCCTCCTCGGCGAACCGGCGGATCGTCGCGAGCCCGATCCCCGAGCACCCGCCGGTGACCACGGCCACCCGCCCCTTGATGCGTCCTGCCACGAGTCGTTCCTTCCGTGCTGGTGGGTCGTGCTGGTGGGTCGTGCTGGTGGGTCGTGCTGGTGGGTCGTGCTGGTGGGTCGTTGCTGGTAGGCCCTGCTAGTGGGCGATGAAGACGTTCTTCTCCTCGGTGAACGCGTACGGCGCGTCCGGCCCGAGCTCGCGTCCGAGCCCGGACATCTTGTAGCCGCCGAACGGTGTCCAGTAGCGCACGCTCGAGTGGCTGTTCACACTGAGGTTGCCGGTCTGCACGCCACGGGAGACCCGCAGCGCCCGTCCGAGGTCGTGGGTGTAGATCGAGCCGGACAGGCCGTAGTCGGAGTCGTTGGCCAGGGCGATCGCCTCCTCCTCGTCGTCGAACGCCATCACGGCGACGAGCGGTCCGAACACCTCCTCGCGCCAGACCGGCTCCGCGACGTCGGTGGCCTCGGTGACCATCGCGGGCAGCCAGAAGCCGTCGCCGGCGGGCGTCTCGCCCTGGATCGCGATGGTCGTGCTCTCGACGTACCGTCGCACCGAGTCGCGCTGGCCCGCGGAGACCATGGGTCCCATCTGGCTGGTCTCGTCGGCCGGGTCGAGCACGCGCCAGTCCCTCACCGCGGTCTCGAGGCGGCCGAGGAACTCGTCGTACGCCGAGCGCTGCACCAGGATCCGCGACCGGGCACAGCAGTCCTGGCCGGCGTTGTCGTAGACCCCTCCCGGGGCCTCTGCCGCAGCGGCGGCGACGTCCGCATCGGCGAACACGATGTTCGCGCTCTTCCCACCGAGCTCGAGCGTCACGTGCTTCACCTGCTCCGCGCAGCCGGCCATGATCTGGCGCCCGACCTCCGTCGACCCGGTGAACACGACCTTGTGCACCTCCGGGTGGGTCACGAACCGGTTGCCGACCACCGAGCCCTTGCCCGGCACGACCGTGAAGACACCCGGTGGGATGCCCGCCTCGAGCGCGAGCTCGCCGATCCGGATCGCGGTCAGGGGGGTGATCTCGGCGGGCTTGAGCACCACCGTGTTCCCCGCTGCCAGAGCCGGGGCGAATCCCCAGCCGGCGATCGGCATGGGGAAGTTCCACGGCACGATCACGCCGACGACGCCGAGCGGCTCGTGGAAGGTGATGTCCACACCACCCGGCACCGGGATCTGCTTTCCGACCATCCGCTCGGGCGCAGCCGAGTAGTACTGGAGGACGTCGCGGACGTTGCCCGCCTCCCAACGGGCGTTGCCGATCGTGTGACCCGAGTTCTCCACCTCGAGCCTGGCGAGCTCCTCGTTGTGCGCGTCGACGACGGCCGCGAAGTCCCGCAGCAGCCGTGCCCGTTCGCCGGGGGCGAGGTCACGCCAGGCCGGGAATGCCTCGTGTGCCCGCGCGATCGCCTCGTCGGTCTCGGCCTCGGAGGCCGACGGGATCTCGCGGATCTCCCGCCCGGTCGCAGGGTTGATGAGTGTGGTCGTCACGTCACATTCTCTCGAACGAGCGGCGCAGCTCCCAGTCGGTCACGGCGGCCTCGAAGGACTTCAGCTCGACGTCGGCCATGTTGGTGTAGTGGTCGACGACCTCGGAACCGAACGCCGCGCGCGCCATCTCCGAGCCGGCCCAGGCGTCGCGGGCCTCGCGCAGCGTGTGTGGGACGTGCGGCTTGTCGGAGTGGTAGGCGTTGCCCTTCAGCTCCGGCTCCAGCTCGAGGCCCTCGTCGATGCCGTGGCGACCGCCGGCGAGCATCGCGGCCAGGGCGAGGTACGGGTTCACGTCGCCACCGGGGACGCGGTTCTCCATCCGGGCACTCGGTCCGTGACCAACCAGGCGCACGGCGCAGGTGCGGTTGTCCTCGCCCCACGCCACGGCCGTCGGCGCGAACGAGCCGTCGGCGAAGCGCTTGTAGGAGTTGATGTTCGGCGCGTACAGCAGCGTGAAGTCGTGCATGGTCGCGAGCACTCCCGCCACGAAGCTGTCATACATCGCGGACCGCTTCTCGCCGTCCCAGAAGACGACGTCGCCGTCCTTGCCGCGCAGCGACAGGTGGATGTGGCAGGAGCTGCCCTCGCGCTCGTTGTACTTGGCCATGAAGGTGATCGCCTGTCCGCGCTGGGCGGCGATCTCCTTGGCGACCGTCTTGTAGACGCTGTGGTTGTCGGCGGTCACCAGCGCGTCGGCGTACAGGAACCCGACCTCGTGCTGACCGAAGTTGCACTCGCCCTTCGCGCCCTCCACGTCGAGCCCGGCGGCGTACATCGTGTTCCGGATGTCGCGCAGCAGTGGCTCGGCGCGGCTGGTGCCGAGGATGGAGTAGTCGACGTTGTACTGGTTGACCGGCTCCAGACCCCGGTAGTGGAGCCGGTGGGCGTCCTCGTACGACGTGTTGAACGCGATGAACTCCAGCTCCGTCCCGGCCAGCGCG
Organism: Nocardioides sp.; assembly: GCA_036270075.1. Lineage (GTDB taxonomy): Bacteria > Actinomycetota > Actinomycetes > Propionibacteriales > Nocardioidaceae > Nocardioides. The sequence goes on along the minus strand of DATBDF010000361.1, from coordinate 34,247 downwards.
ACGAGGTCGCGTCCGGCGAACGCGTCGAGCTGCGACTTGAGGATCGTGCGCGGCGACTGGACGACCGGCGCGTGGTCGAGCCAGACCAGGTCGCACTGCACCAGCGCGGTGGCAGGGAGGTGGGGGAGCAGGCGGATGGTGTCCCAGTCCGGCACGAACTCCATGTCGCCGTAGCCGCGCTCCCACGAGCTGATCGCGTAGCCGTCGACGGTGTTCATGTCGATGTCGACGGCCAGGAGGTAGTTGCAGCCCTCGGTGCCGTGCTCGACCACCACGTCCAGGAAGTACTGGCCGTGCAGCCGCTTGCCCTGCAGCCGACCCTGCATGTCGGTGAAGGCGAGCACCACGGTGTCGATGTCGCCGTTCTCGATGCGCTTGCGGAGCGCCTCGAGGGTCAGGTAGCGGTCGTTCGGTGGCATGGTCTCCTCGCTCTCAGCCTCTGTCCGGGGCGTCGTTCCGGCTCACCCGAGCAGTCCGCGCAGGAGCGCGGCCGTGTCGTCGCAGTGTTCCTCCATGGTCTGGCGTGCCTTGTCGGGCCGACCGTCGAGGACGGCGTGCAGGATGCGTTCGTGCTGCCGGTCCGAGTGCGCGATGTTCACGCCGTACACGGGGATCTGCAGGAGCATGTCGTGCAGTGCCGCCTGCACGCGGGTCACCGAGTCGATGATGGACGGCGACCCGGTCACCGAGGCGAAGGCCAGGTGGAACCGGCTGTCGGCCTGGCGGTGCAGCGCCGAGCCCGAGGCCTGGGTCACCCCGTCGTACGCCGCGCTCAGCAGCGACCGCTGCGGCTCGGTGAGGTCCAGCGAAGCCGCCGTCGCCACCGCTCCCGGCTCCACGATGCGCCGGAACGTGAGACTGTCCATCCAGGCGGTGAACGTCTCGGCCGAGGGCGCCTTGGCGCGAGCGCGGGGCCGGCGGGGCGAGTAGGTGACGACGCTGCCGCCACCACGACCCCGTCGGGTCTCGACCATCCCGGCGGTGCGGAGTGCCGTGATCGCCTCGCGCACCGTGGCCCGCGAGACGTGCAGACGCTGCGCCAGCTCGCGCTCGGGCGGCAGGGTGGAGCCGTTCGGGTGGACGCCCAGGCGGATGGCGGTCGCCAGCTGCTCGACGCAGGCCTCGAACGCGTGGTGACCGCGCACCGGCCGCAGCACGACCTGGGCCAGATCAGGCAGCTGCTGCGCAGATGACGGGGCGGTCACGCGGGTCAGTGTGTCAGGCGGGTGGCTACTGTCAATGGTCTGGCTTCATACCGAAATTGGGTGTTCCCCCTTTACGACGGATTCCGCGCGGGTCTAGCCTCCCCGCAACCGGTTCCGCTCCTGAAAGGGTTCCCAGATGCCCGAAGGTCATGAGGCAGTCGAGCCTCTCGAGCTGAGTGACGACGAGCAGCATCTGGCCAAGCTCGGGTACCGCCAGGACCTGCACCGCTCGTGGTCAGGCTTCTCCAACTTCGCGATTTCGTTCTCCATCATCTCGATCCTCGCCGGCTGCTTCACCAACTTCGGGGCCGGCTTCAACAACGGTGGCCCGATCTCGATCTCGTGGACGTGGCCCATCCTGAGCGTCTTCATCCTGATCATCGGTTTCACCATGAGCGAGCTGGTGTCGGCGTACCCGACGTCCGGCGGCATCTACTGGTGGGCCTCCAAGCTGGGCGGTCCCGGCGCGGGCTTCTTCACCGGATGGCTCAACCTGATCGGCCTGGTCGCCGTGACCGCGGGTGTGGCCTACGGCTGTGCGACGTTCATCGACCTCACGATCAGCACGTACTCCGACTCGTACGCCGGCGACTACTCGCTGACCCGCGTCTTCATCATCTTCGTGATCGTGCTGGTCCTGATCTCGGTGCTCAACATCTTCAGCGGGCATCTGATGGCGATCATGAACAACGTGTCGGTGTGGTGGCACGTCGTCGGCGCGACCGCGATCGTGGTGGTCCTGATCCTGGTGCCCGACCAGCACCAGAGCTTCAGCTACGTGTTCACCGAACGCTTCAACAACTCCGGGTACGGCGGCGGCAGCACGTCGAGCCTCGGGTTCTGGTTCGCCATCGTGCCGTTCGGCTTCCTGCTCACGCAGTACACGATCACCGGGTTCGACGCCTCCGCCCACCTCTCGGAGGAAACGTCGTCGGCGGCGAAGGCAGCGGCCAAGGGCATCTGGCGGTCGATCTTCTACTCGGCCCTCGGTGGCTACATCCTGCTGCTGTGCGTGGTGTTCGCGATCCCGAACAACGCGCAGGGTCAGCCGGACAACGCGCTGGCCGGTCTCGGGGTGCAACCGATCTTCCTGGGGGCGCTCGGCCAGAACTGGGCGACGTTCGTGCTGTTCATCTCGGCGTCCGCGCAGTTCTTCTGCGCCACGTCGTGCATGACCTCGGCGTCCCGGATGACGTTCGCCTTCAGCCGTGACGGTGCGATCCCGGGTTCGAAGCGGTGGTCCGCGCTCACCCCGAGCCGGGTCCCGGCCAACGCAGTGATGCTGGTGGCCATCTGCGCGATGATCGTGACGCTGCCGGCGCTGATCAAGGTCGACGTCAACGGGACGCCCGTACCGCTCGCGTTCTACGCGGTCACGTCGATCGCCGTGATCGGCCTCTACGTGGCGTTCGCGATCCCGATCTGGCTGCGGTTCCGGCACGGCGACAAGTTCGAGGTCGGGTCATGGAACAACGGCTCGAAGTACAAGTGGATGAACCCGATCGCGGTGGCCGAGATCATCATCGTCTCGCTGTACCTGATGATGCCGACGACACCCGCGGCGAACCCGTTCCGGAGCGAGTTCCAGTGGAAGTTCGTCAACTACGCACCCATCGTCACCCTGGGCGCGCTGTTGCTCCTGGCGATCTGGTGGAACGTGTCGGCCAAGCACTGGTTCACCGGCCCGAAGCACACCATCGACGAAGCCGTCCTCGAGGCGTTCGGCGACGAGAAGCTCACCGCCGACTGAGGGTGACCGACGAGCAACCCGCGCTGGACCGCCCCGCACTGGACAGACTGGAGTGCCTGGCGGGGCGGTCCTGGCGTGTGGACGACCTCCCCGGCGGGCTGACCAACGTCAACCTGCGGGTCCGCAGCACCGACGGCGGCCGGCCGCTGGATGTCGTGGTGCGGTGGGCACGGGGGGACGCGGCGCTGCTCGGGATCGACCGCGAGGCCGAGCACGACAACACGGTCGCGGCGCACCAGGCGGGCGTCGGGGCGGAGGTCCTGGAGTACCGCCCCGAGCTGGCGATCACGGTGATCTCCTTCCTGGCCGGCACGTCCCTCACCGACGACGACTTCGACGACCCCGACGTCCTGCGCCGGGCCGCCGACGCCGTGCGCCGGCTGCACGCCGGGCCGCGGTTCACCGGCGACTTCGACATGTTCGCCCGACAGGCCGGCTACCTCGAGGTCGTGCGGGAGCACGGCATCACCCTGCCCGCCGGGTACGTCGACCACGCCGCCGCCTGGGACGACGTACGCCGTGCGCTCGCGGCCGCGCCGCGGCCGACCGTGCCCTGCAACAACGACCTGCTGGCAGCCAACTACATCGACGACGGCGAGCGCGTCTGGCTGATCGACTACGAGTACTCCGGCAACAACGACGCCTGCTTCGAGCTCGGCAACACCACGACCGAGTGCAACTTCAGCCAGGATCAGATCGACGCCTGGTGTGAGGCCTACTTCGGCGACCCGTCCCCGGCCGACCGCGCACGGGTGCGGGTCCAAGCGCTGTGCAGCCAGTACGGGTGGGCGCTCTGGGGGTTCATCCAGGAGGCCGCCAGCCCGATCGACTACGACTTCCACTCGTTCGGGATGGAGCGCTATGAGAAGGCGGCGGCGACGTTCCGCGGCGGGAGGCTGCCGCAGCTGCTCGAACGGGTGGCCGCCGGTGGGTGAGGAGGTCGCGTCGGGCCGGGTTGAAGGGGTCGCGTCGGGCCGGGCACCGGTGGTTGAGGAGGTCGCTTTGCGACCGTCTCGAAACCACCGTCACGGGCGGGGTGGTTTCGAGACGGGCCTCGAGGAGGCCCTCCTCAACCACCGAAGGACGGGTCCGGAGGACGCTCCACCGCGCGGCTGCTGGGGGGCCGGTCGTGGCTGAGCTCCCTTCACGGGCACGGGTGGTGGTCGTCGGCGGGGGAGTGATCGGCTGCTCGGTCGCCTACCACCTGACCCGGCTGGGCTGGACGGACGTGCTCCTGCTCGAGCAGGGACGGCTCTCCGGTGGCACCACATGGCACGCGGCGGGCCTGGTCGGGCCGCTCCGCGCCACCGAGGCGGGGACGCGCCTGGTGCAGTACTCGGCCGAGCTGTACGCCGGCCTGGAGGCCGAGACGGGATTCGCCACCGGCTACCGCAACGTGGGCGGGGTGATCGTGGCGCGGACCGAGGACCGCATGACCCAGCTGCGACGTACGGCGGCGAACGCGGTGACCTACGACCTGGACTGCGAGGTGATCAGCCCGGAGCGCGCCCGGGAGCTCTGGCCGCCCATGCGGGTGGACGACCTGCTCGGCGCCCTGTGGCTTCCCGGCGACGGGAAGGTCAACCCGGCCGACCTGACCCAGTCCTTGGCGCGCGGCGCGCGCCAGCGTGGGGCGCGCATCGCGGAGCGTGTGCGGGTGGTCGGCTTCGACACGAGTGACAGCCCGGCCGGACCACGGGTGACGGGCGCGCGCACGGACGCGGGCCGGGTCGAGTGCGAGGTCGTCGTCAACTGCGCCGGGCAGTGGGCCAAGGCGCTCGGAGATCTCGCCGGGGTCACGGTTCCGCTGCACTCCGCCGAGCACTTCTACGTCGTCACCGAGGAGGTCCGGGGAACGCATCCGGACCTCCCGATCATGCGCGACCCGGACGGCTGGACGTACTTCAAGGAGGAGGTCGGCGGGCTCGTGGTGGGCGGCTTCGAGCCGGACGCGAAGCCGTGGCGGGCGCCGTCGGACCTGCCCTATCCGTTCGAGTTCCAGCTCCTGGACGAGGACTGGGAGCACTTCGCGCCGCTGATGGAGGAGGCGATCATCCGCATCCCGGCGCTGGCCGAGACCGGGATCCGCAAGTTCTACAACGGACCCGAGTCGTTCACACCGGACAACCAGTTCCTGCTGGGGGAGGCGCCCGGGCTCCGCGGCTACTTCGTCGGCGCCGGCTTCAACTCGGTCGGGATCGCGTCCGCAGGCGGGGCGGGGCGTGCGCTTGCGGAATGGGTCGTCGAGGGTGAGCCGACCAGTGACCTCGTGGCGGTCGACATCCGGCGGTTCGCGCCGTTCCACGGCCACGAAGCGTGGCTGCGCTCCCGGGTCGCGGAGATCCTCGGCCTCCACTACGAGGTGCCCTGGCCCCTGCGCGAGCCCGAGACCGGCCGGCCCCAACGCCTCTCGCCGCTCCACGACCGGCTGGCGTCGCGCGGGGCGGTCTTCGGGAGCCGGATGGGGTGGGAGCGGCCGCTCGTGTTCGCACCCGCCGGAGGATCCACCCCGGCGTACACGTGGGGGAAGCCGGACTGGCTCCCGTGGTGCCTCGAGGAGCAGCGCGCCACCCGCGAGCGCGTCGCGGTGTTCGACCAGACCTCGTTCTCGCTGTACGACGTGAGCGGTCCCGACGCACCTGAGTCGCTGCAGTGGATCTGCGCGGCCGACGTCGACGTGCCCGTCGGTGGCTGCGTCTACACGCCGTTCCTCAACGAGCGCGGCACCTACGAGGCCGACCTCACGGTCACCCGCACGGGGCCGGACTCCTTCCTTCTCGTCTCCAGCTCGGCGACCACGATCCGCGACCTCGACTGGATCCAGCGGCACCGAGCGTCGGGCAGCGACGTCTCGGTGCGCGACCTGACCGACGACCTGTCGGTGATCGGTGTGATGGGACCCCGGTCGCGAGACCTGCTCGGTCTCGTCTCCGACGAGGGCTGGACGGACGCCACCTTCCCGTTCGCCACCAGCCGGGTCGTCCGCGTGGGAGGCGTCGAGCTCCGCGCCACCCGGATGACCTACGTCGGGGAGGTGGGCTGGGAGCTGGTGGTCCCGGTGGACGAGGCGCCGGCGGTCTACGACGCGCTCCGGGCCGCCGGTGAGGATCTCGCGCTCGCGGACGCCGGGTACCACGCGATCGAGTCGCTGCGGCTCGAGAAGGGCTACCGCGCTTTCGGGCGCGACCTCACTCCCGACCTCACTCCCGTCGAGGCCGGGCTCCTGTTCGCGACCGCCTTGGGACCACGCTCGGGCAGCGACAAGGACTTCCTGGGCCGGGCGGCGCTGGCCGCGCATCGCGAGCGGCTGCGCGAGCCGGGACCGCGCCGGCGACTCGTGTCGTTCGTGGTCGAGGACGCGGAGCCGATGGTGTGGGGCGGCGAGCTCCTGCTGCGCGACGGCTCGGCCGCCGGGCAGGTCACCAGCGCGGCGTACGGTGCGACCGTCGGCGCGAGCGTCGGGATCGCCCTGCTGCGATCGGACCGCCCGGTCCGCCAGGACGACCTCGACACGTCGACGTTCGCGATCGACCTGGCGGGCAATCTCGTCGATGTCCGCGTGTCCCTGGCAGCGCCGCTGCGCTGACGCATGAGCTGGCGGATGAACTGGCGGATGAGCTGGCGGATGAGCTGGCGGATGAGCTGGGAGGTGACGTGACATGGCCACGGAGCTCACCTGGTCCGACGTCTGCTCGCGGCTGGCGCCGGCCCGCAGCTACTGGCTGGTGACCGTCTCGCAGTCGGGGGAGCCGCACGCCGCGCCGGTCTGGGGGGTCGTGGTCGGGGAGGAGGTGTTCGTCTACACCGAGCGCCGCACCCGCAAGGCCCGCAACATCGCCGCGAACCCCCGCGTGGTGCTGCACCTGGAGAGTGCCGAGGACGTCGTGATCGTGCACGGCGAGGTCGAGGACCTCGGGCATCCGTCGCTCGCCAGCGAGGTCGTCGCCGCGCTCGCGGCGAAGTACCCGCACCCGGACGACGCCGCCTACCTGCCGTCCGAGGACCCGGACTTCGACGTGCTCTACGTGATCCGTCCGCACCGGGCGATGACGTGGCAGCTCGACGACTTCGACGCGTCCCAGCGTCGATGGCGGGCCTGACGGACCGCGAGCTGCGGTTCGGACGCGCGTGCACGTGCTCTGAGCTCCGGGGAACCCGCCCTCTACCGAGCGATGCCGCGTCACACGCCGGCGTAGATGTCCCGGATCACGTCCTCGATGTCGGGCTCCTGGATCGAGAGGTCGGCGACGGCGTACGCAGCCGCGACGGCGGCGACGATCGGCGCGGCACTCTCGCCGGCCGGGAACGTCAGCCACTGCCGGGGCCCGTCGACCTTGCGCGTCTCGGCGCCGGGCACCGAGATCGGCGGTGCCTCGTCCACGAGGTCGACCACGAGCGTCCTGGTCGAGCCACCCCTGAGCTGGAGCCGGTCGAGCGGCCCGTCGAGGACGGCCGTGCCGTGGTCGATCACGATCACCCGGTCGCACAGCGCCTCGATGTCCTGGAGGTCGTGGGTCGTGAGCATGAGCGTGGTGCCCCTCTCGGCGTTCAGCGTGCGCAGGAACTCGCGCAGGCGTCCCTTGCTCACCACGTCGAGGCCGATCGTGGGCTCGTCGAGGTAGAGGATCTCCGGCTCGTGCAGGAGCGCGGCGGTGATGTCACCGCGCATCCGCTGGCCGAGGCTCAGCTGACGGACCGGCGTGTCGAGGAGGTCGCCGAGGTCGAGGAGGTCGACGTACTCGCTGAGGGTCCGACGATGGCGAGCGGGATCGACGCGGTAGATCTTCTGGAGCAGCTCGAAGCTGTCGCGCAGGGGCAGATCCCACCACAGGGTCGTGCGCTGGCCGAAGACGACACCGATCCGCCGGGCCAGCTGAGTCCGCTCCCGGCTGGGCTCGAGCCCGGCCACGCGGAGGTGCCCGGACGTCGGCACCAGGATCCCGGTCAGCATCTTGATCGTCGTCGACTTGCCGGCGCCGTTCGGACCGATGTAGCCGATCATCTCGCCGCGCTCGACCTGGAAGGAGAGGTCGCGCACCGCCTCCACCTCCGTGCGCGCCCGCCGGAGGCCGGCTCGCCCGGCGCCGCGTTTACGGACGACGAAGGTGCGCGCGAGCTCCTGGACGTCGATCAGACTCATGTCAGCTCCCGGTGGAGGTGTAGTGACGGACGCCGGAGCGCCAGGCGAGACCCGCCACGAGGAGGGTCAGGGCGGCGACGACCGGTGACAGGACGGCGAACCACGAGGGCAACCCGAAGGGATCCGGCTCGTCCAGGAGGTACAGGCACGGGTACCAGTTCACGAACGCGACCGGGATCAGGAAGGTCAGTCCCTTGAGGACCTCACGGGGGAAGATCGTCATCGGGTACTGCGTCATCGTGTTGCCGCCGTAGGTGAACGCGTTGGCGAACTCGGTGGAGTCGACGGTCCAGAACTGGATGCAGGAGAAGCCGACGAACAGCGAGAAGAAGATCGCGCTGCCCGCGACCAGCATCATCAGCGCGACGGCCACCTTGGCGGGGGTCCAGTCCACCCACCACGCGCCGTAGGCGAACACCACGACCGCCTGGGTGATGCGACCGACCCGACGGATCGCGAACCTGTCCGCGCACACCTGCACCAGCAAGGGGACCGGACGGGTCAGCATCGAGTCCAGGCTTCCGGTCCGGACGTGCAGGCCCACCTGCTCCACGCTGCCGATGAGCAGGTCCGCGATCCCGATCCCGATGCCGCTCGCGCCGTACAGCAGCGCGATCTGCCGCAGGTCGAAACCGCCGAGCGCGGGCACGGTGTGGAACATCAGGGCGAGCCCCACGAAGTCCAGGAACGTGATCAGGGCGCTGGAGAGAGCGAGCACCCAGAACGAGACCGGGTAGGCCCACGAGGACCGCACCCACATCCGAGCGATCCAGGCGTACTCGCGGGGGACGGCCCGGAGGTCAGCCACCCTGCACCACCACCTTCCGCGTGGCGGCGCCCAGCACGGCCTGGCAGACCCCGAGCAGCACGACGATCCAGAAGAGCTGGAGGGCGAGGGCGGCGAGGATGTCGGTCCCGACGCGCTGGCCCAGCCAGATGTCGGCGGGCGTCTGGAGATACGACGCCCACGGCAGGGCGAGCGCGATGCTGCGCAGGGGCTCGGGGAAGATCACGAGCGGGAGCATCATGCCGCTGAGGAAGATCGCGAGCACTCCGGACAGCATCCGGACCCCGGACTGGTCGAGCAGCCAGAACGCGCTGCACGCGACCAGGAACCGGATGCCGAAGCTGGTCACGATCGCGAGGACCAGACTCACCGCGAAGCCGATCGCGGCGGCGGGCGAGTCCGGCAGGGCGATGTGGAAGAGCAGGAGCCCCAGGAACGTCGGCGCCACCCCGCGCGCGAGGACGTGGTACGTCGCGCGCCCGAGGTCGCCGGCGAGGTACCAGCCGATCAGGCCCACCGGTCGGTAGAGGTCGATCGCGACGTCGCCGGTCCTGATGCGCTCGGCCAGGTCGTCGGTCGTGCCCCCACCCCAGAGAGCCACCGTCATCAGCAGGGCCTGCCCGATCCAGACGTAGGTGACCGCGTCGGTCGCGTCGTACCCGCCGGCGTGGCTCTCCTGGTTCCACACGGCGAGGTAGGCGTAGCTGTAGATCACTCCGAACACGGAGTTGGTGAAGACGCCCGCCAGGGTGGCGGTGCGGTAGGTGCTGAAGCGGCGGAACGACCGTGCGGCGACGGCGGCGTAGAGCACGCGACCCCTCCCTCCTCGGTGTTCGGCCCGCGCACACGCCAAGTGACCCCGTCTCGCAAAGAGACGGGGGTGTCGGATGGGCGCGCTCGCGCCCGGGCGCTGTGCGGTTGTGGGCCGCCCAGTCTCGCCGACCTCGGAACGGGAGGCAAACGAGATTGGGCGGCTCCCCACGCCGGTCACGACGCCGTTCGAGCCGGTCGAGACCCGGGTCGGTGGACCTAGTGCTGGTAGGTCCCCTTGACGATCGCGCGGCCGGCGGTCTTGAAGGCGAGGTTGAAGCTCATCACCGCGTTCGAGGCGCTGTCGTCGATCCCGAGCGTGTCCTCGGAGACGGCGTGGACGACGAAGTAGTAGCGGTGGACCTGGTCACCGGCCGGCGGTGCGGCACCGGTGAACCCGGAGACACCCGCGTCGTTGCGCAGCATGAAGGCGCTGCCGGGCAGGCTCGCGCCCTCGGCCCCGGCCCCGGCGTCGAGCGAGGTGACGTCGCCGGGGAGGTCCACGAGTGCCCAGTGCCAGAAGCCGCTCGGCGTCGGCGCGTCGGGGTCGTAGCAGGTGACCGTGTAGCTCCGGGTGCCGTCCGGCGCCCCACTCCAGGACAGCTGCGGCGAGGTGTTGCCGCGCTCGGCGACCTGGTCGTCCTTGAGGGGCTGGCCGTCGGTGACGTCGTTGCTCGTGACGGCGAACGTCGGGACCTGCGGCAGAAGCTCGTACGGGTCGGGCTTCACGGGACGATCGAGACTCATCTGCGCTCCTGACTCACGGACGTGGAGGGACGCTCGCAACCTACTCCGCGACTCCGCAGGTCGTTGCCGCGGGACGGCGTGGCCCGGTGGTTGAGGAGGGCGCCCTGGCGCCCGTCTCGAAACCACCGGTCCCGAGGAATGGGCGACCCTCGCCCGGCCCCCGACGCCACCGGATCATGGACCGCATGGACGACCACCCGCCGTACCCCTCGGGCCTGCGGCTCGCCGGACGCCGGGTGGTGGTCGTCGGCGGCGGACAGGTCGCGCAGCGGCGCATCCCCGGCCTGTTGGCCGCCGGGGCCCACGTGGTGGTGGTCTCGCCCCGGGTGACGCCGGCGATCGAGGGGCAGGTGCTGGCCGGGGAGGTCACCTGGGTCGAGCGGGGGTTCGCCGACGAGGACCTGGCGGACACCTGGTACGTCATCGCCGCCACCGACGACCCCAGCGTGAACGAGCAGGTGACCAAGGCGGCCGAGGTGGAGCGCGTGTTCTGCGTCCGCTCCGACGACGGCACCACGGCGACCGCGTGGACGCCGGCGGTCGGACGCTACGACGGCCTGACCCTGGCCGTGCTGGGCCGGCGCGAGCCACGTCGTACGGCGGCGGTCCGGGACGCGATCGTGACCGGGTTGCACGAGGGGACCGTCGCGGCGGACGAACGCCGCCCCACGTCGCCTGGCGTGACGCTCATCGGCGGCGGCCCGGGCCACCCCGAGCTGATCTCGGTGGCGGGGCGCAAGGCGCTGATGGAGGCCGACGTGGTCGTCGCCGACCGGCTCGCGCCCCGCGAGCTGCTGGGCGACCTCCCCGCGACGACCGACCTCGTCGACGTCGCCAAGCTGCCGCGGGGGAGCTCCGCGAGGCAGGAGGAGATCAACCGGCTGATCGTCGAGCGGGCCCTCGCCGGTCAGCGGGTGGCACGCTTCAAGGGCGGCGACAGCTTCGTGTTCGGGCGGGGCTTCGAGGAGATCGAGGCCTGCCGTGCTGCCGGCGTCCCGGTGCACGTCATCCCGGGCATGTCGAGTCCGCTGGCGGTCCCCGCCGTCGCGGGCATCCCGGTCACCCATCGTGCGGTGGCGCACGAGTTCACGGTGGTCTCCGGGCACGTACCGCCGGGTCATCCGGAGTCCCTGGTCGACTGGGGGGCCGTCGGCCGGCTCCGCGGCACCCTGTTGCTGATGATGGCGGTGGAGAACGCGGGCGCCATCGCCGCGGCGCTGACCGACGCCGGACGCGACCCCGGCACCCCGGTCGCGGTGGTCTGCGACGGCTCGATGCCGGGAGAGCGCACCGTGCTGACGACGCTCGGCGAGCTCGGTGCCGACATCGACGCGCACGGCGTGCGGCCGCCGGCGATCATCGTGATCGGCGGGGTGGTCGCCGTGGCGCATCCGCAACACTTCTCCCTGTGACGGCCCTGGGAGCGATGTGGCAGAGCTGACCGAGGTCACCGACCCTCACGACCCACGGCTCGCCGACTATCGCGACCTGCGCGACGTCCAGCTGCGGACGCACCTCGAGGTCGAGCACGGGCTGTTCCTCGCCGAGGGCGAGAAGGTGGTCCGCCGAGCCGTCGAGGCGGGCTTCGCGCCGCGGTCCTTCCTGATGGCGCCCCGCTGGCTGGACGGGCTCGCCGACGTCCTCTCACTCAGCGATGTGCACTGCTTCGTGGTCTCGGAGGCGCTGGCCGAGGAGGTGACCGGCTTCCACGTCCACCGGGGCGCGCTCGCCTCGCTCGCCCGGCGGCCCCTGCCCAGCGTCGACGACGTGCTCGACGGGGCGCGCCAGGTGCTCGTGCTCGAGGACGTCGTCGACCACACCAACGTCGGGGCGATCTTCCGCTGTGGCGCGGCGTTCGGTTTCGATGCGGTGCTGCTCGCCCCGCGGTGCGCGGACCCGTTGTACCGGCGCTCGATCAAGGTCGGCATGGGTGCGGTGTTCTCGACGCCGTGGACGCGACTCCCGGACTGGTACGACGCGCTGCCGGCCCTCTCGTCGCGGGGCTTCACCACCGTGGCGCTCACGCTCGCCGACGACGCCGAACCCGTCGAGCACGTCGTCTCCGGGCTGGAACGGGTGGCCCTCGTCCTCGGGTCCGAGGGCCACGGTCTCTCCGGACGCTGGGAGAAGGGTGCGGACCGCCGAGCGGTGATCCCGATGCGTGAGGGGATCGACTCCCTCAACGTCGCGGCCGCGACCGCGGTCGCCTGCTACGTCACCTCCCGACGCTGACGGCCAGGTGCGTCAGTCGACCGCGGGTGACACCGGCCAGTCGTCGGGGTAGCGCTCGGCCAGCTTCTCGTGGTTCTTCTGCAGCTTCTTGCGCCAGCGCGTCGACAGCCGGTCGCCGAAGACGGTCCCGATCGTGTGGTCGGTCTCGTGCTGCAGGCAGCGCGCCAGCATCCCGTCGCCGCTGAAGCTGACGGGTTCGCCGTCGAGCCCGAACCCGCGCACGGTCGCGACGTCCGGCCGCGCCAGGGGGACGTAGCCACCCGGGAGGGACAGGCAGCCCTCCTCCTCCTCGTCGAGCTTGCGGTCCTTGCCCTCGGGCAGGGTGACCTCGGGGTTGCACACCACACCCACGGTGCGGTCGCCGGAGGAGTCGTGGCAGTCGAAGACGAACACCCGGAGGTCCACCCCGACCTGGCACGCGGCCAGCCCGACCCCGTCGGCGGCGTACATCGTCGCCACCATGTCGGCCACCAGCTCCCGAAGCTCGTCGTCGTACGCCGTGACGTCGAGCTGCCGACGATGCATCACCGGCGTGCCCCAGCGGACGACCGGCCGCACCGACCCGCCGTCCGGGAGCGGACCGTACGGCGCGTGCACGGGCGCGGCGGAGTCCAGCGGCATGCGGAGATCCTAGGGATCGGCACGCCGGGACCTGTGAGCGGGAGCACCCCGGGCGGCGGTGGTCGGCAAATGTAACTCGGAGTTACATTGTGGGCATGCTGTTCCTCAGGAACCTCCGTCCGGGCGGCCGGCACGGGATCGCCCGTACCGAGTCCCGCGACGCCCTCGGGTACGCCGTCGCCGCCGTCAACCGACTGGCGCACAGCGACCTCCTGGACCGCCTGGGTCTGCGCAAGCAGGCCGAGCAGGCTGTGTTCACCGTGACCCGCGGCGGTTTCCGGACCGCGACGACCGCCGGCCGGGTGTTCGCACGGGCCGGGAAGCGTGGGAAGCCAGGCGCGCGCGCGACGACCACCTCGTCCCGGGGCGTGTTCGACCTGACGCCGACCGAGGACGAGCAGATGCTGGTCGAGGTCGCCACCGAGCTCGCCACCGAGGTCCTGCGACCCGCGGCCGCCGAGGCCGATGCCACGTGTGCCGCACCGGCCGAGGTCCTGACAGCGGCGAACGAGGTGGGGCTCCCGCTGCTCGGCGTCCCGGAGTCGCTGGGCGGGATCTCGGAGGAGCGTGCCGTGATGGCCGGCACCCTGGTCGCCGCAGCGCTGGCCCAGGGCGACCTGGGGCTGGCCGTGGCTGCGCTGGCACCCGGAGCCGTCGCGACCGCGATCGCCACGTGGGGGACGGACGAGCAGCAGCAGACCTACCTGCCGGCGTTCACCGGGACCGACGTGGCGGTGGCCTCGCTGGCGCTCACCGAGCCCCGGCCGCTGTTCGACGCGACCGAGCCGCGGACCACCGCGGTGCACGACGGCGGCGAGCTGGTGCTCGACGGGGTGAAGTCGATGGTGCCCCGCGGCGCCGACGCCGAGCTCTTCGTGGTCGGTGCCCGCCTCGACGGCGCGAACGTGCTGGTGATCGTCGAGTCCGGCACCGACGGACTCACCGTCGAGGCCGACCCGGCCATGGGGGTCCGGGCCGCCTCGCTCGTGACGCTGACGCTCGACGCGGTCCGGGTGCCGGAGAACCAGGTCCTCGGTGCGCGGGACGGCACGACGTACACCGAGTGCGTGCGGCTCTCGCGACTGGCCTGGTGCGCCTTGTCGGTCGGGGTCGGCCAGGCCGTCCTCGACTACGTGACGCCGTACGTCAAGGAGCGTCAGGCGTTCGGCGAGCCGATCGCCCACCGCCAGTCGGTGGCCTTCATGGTCGCCGACATCGCGATCGAGCTGGAGGCGATGCGGTTGCTCACCTGGAAGGCGGCGGGACGAGCGGCCGCGGGTGAGGACGTCGCCCGCGAGGTCGCCCTGGCACGGAAGCTGTGCGCCGACAAGGGCATGCAGATCGGCTCGAACGGCGTCCAGCTCCTCGGGGGCCACGGCTTCGTCAAGGAGCACCCGGTCGAGCGCTGGTACCGGGACCTCCGGGCCATCTCGATCATGGAAGGCGGGGTGCTGGTCTGATGCCCTTCGAGACGCTCGCTCGGCTCGCTCCTCAGGACCCCGACCATGGAGGTACGTCGTGATCTCGCTCGACGACCCGAAGAAGCTCCGACCGCTGCGCGACCAGGCGCACCAGCTGGCGATGAACATGCTGCGGCCGATCAGCCGCACCTACGACCGCGCCGAGCACGAGTACCCGCACGAGCTCGACCTGCTCGCCGCGATGATCGACGGGGTCTCGGAATCCGGCGCGAGCTCCGGCGCGGGCGCGTCCGGTGTGAAGCGCGACGCCGAGCCGGACGACCCCACGGACAACGCTGCGGACGACGGGGCGGACGACGGGGCGGACGACGGGGCCGGCGACCGCGGCGCGAGCACGGTCAGGAACGGCACCAACCTCGCCTCGGTGCTCGGCATCGCCGAGATGTGCTGGGGCGACGTCGCCCTCCTGCTGTCGCTGCCGCGACAAGGGCTGGGGAACTCTGCGATCGCGTCGGTCGCCTCCCCGGAGCAGCAGGAGAGGTTCGGCCACCTGTGGGCCTCGATGGCCATCACGGAGCCCGACACCGGCTCGGACTCCGCCAACATCCGCACGACGGCGGTGCTGGACGGTGACGCCTACGTGCTCAACGGCGAGAAGATCTTCGTGACCTCGGGCGAGCGTTCTGAGGCCGTGGTCGTCTGGGCGACCCTCGACAAGGACCTCGGCCGTGCGGCGATCAAGTCCTTCGTGGTGCCCAAGGGCACTCCGGGCATGACGGTGGAGCGGCTGGAGCACAAGCTCGGGATCAGGGCCTCCGACACCGCCACGATCCGGTTCGAGAACTGCCGCGTCCCGGTCGAGAACCTGCTCGGGTCGCCCGAGGTCGACACCAGCCAGGGTTTCGCCGGGGCGATGGCGACGTTCGACAACACCCGGCCGTTGGTCGCGGCGATGGCCGTGGGCTGCGCCCAGGCGTCGCTCG
The DNA here is from genome assembly GCA_036270075.1 of Nocardioides sp. Taxonomy (GTDB): domain Bacteria; phylum Actinomycetota; class Actinomycetes; order Propionibacteriales; family Nocardioidaceae; genus Nocardioides. Next base: position 18,551 of record DATBDF010000361.1, on the reverse strand, counting down.
ACCTGACCCGCGACCTCCTCGAGCAGTCGGGCGTGACGATCGACTACGACCGGCCGGCTCTCTCCCAGAGTGCTGCTGCCGCACGGTTCCTGCAGATGGAGGCGGACTGGGAAGCAGCGCGGCTGCTGATGCTGCAGGCAGCCTGGATGGCCGACAACCGCCGGGCGAACGCGATGGAGGCGTCGATGGCCAAGGCCAAGGCGGGCCGGATGGCCTCGGACGTCACGCTGGCGTGCGTCGAGCTGTGTGGCTCGGTCGGGTACAGCGAGGGCGAGCTGCTCGAGAAGTGGGCCCGCGACTCCAAGATCCTGGACATCTTCGAGGGCACCCAGCAGATCCAGCAGCTGATCGTGGCGCGTCGGGTGCTGGGGCTGTCCAGCACCGAGCTCAAGTAGCTGCAGGCGGCGGTGACTAGCCTCGCGCAGGTGAGCGACGTCGGCAGCCTCGTCCTTCGCTTCTACGACGGCCTGTGGAACTCCTGGGACGACGATGCCGTGCCCGAGGTCCTGCACCCCGAGCTGCGGTTCCGCGGCTCCCTCGGTCGAGAGACCACCGGGCTGGCCGAGTGGCGCGCCTACCGGGACGGCGTACGGCGGTCGGCGCCGGACTTCCACAACCAGATCGTCGAGCTCGTGGTCAGCGAGGGGCACGCGGCAGCTCGTCTCGCGTGGTCCGGCACCCACACCGGGCCACTGCTCGGGATCGAGCCCACCGGACGCCGGTTCCGGTACGACGGGGCCGCGTTCTTCGCCGCCCGGGACGGGCTGCTCGTGGAGGTGTGGGTCGTCGGTGACCTCGCGGCGCTGCGAGCACAGCTCACCTGAAGGGCGAAGACCTGGTCACCGGTTGAGGTCGGCCAGGTCGAGCACCTCGTCGGGGCGTTCGAGTCCACGCACGCCGACGAACACCGTGCCGACGCCGAGATCCGCAGCCGGGCGTAGCGCTCGCGGTGCTGGTCGACGGTGCCCGCATGGGTGCGTGCGGCGAAGGCCGCCGCAGCGGTGCGGCCGCGCAGGCGCTCGACCTTGGACCACGCATCCTCCCGGTCGCGCCCGATGACCGGCAGGTCGAGCACCGTGACGGCCACGTCGTCGCGGGTACGCCCCGCGCGTGACAGGTGGCCGTCCAGCACCGCCAGCTTGTGCGCGAGCACGTCCTCGTTCGCCGGGAGATTGCACGCGTCGCCCAGGCGCGCGGCGATGTCGAGCGTCCGTCGCTCGCCGTTGCCACCCACGATCACCGGGATGTCCGTCACCGGCCGTGGGTACGACGTGGTCTCCGGCAGCGTGACGGCCCGACCGTCGTACGCCTTGGTGCCCGGCGCCCACAGTGCCCGGCAGGTCTCGATGGTGCGCTCGACGAGGTCCAGACGCTCGCGCGCCGACGGGAACGGGACGCCGAAGGCCGCGTGCTCGCGGTCCCACCAGCCGGCGCCGATCCCGAGGAACGCCCGGCCACCCGAGAGTGCGTCGAGGGTCGCGGCCGCCTTGGCGGTCACGCCGGCCGGGCGGAAGGTCACGGGAGTGCAGAGCGTGCCCAGCGCGAGGTGCGTGTCGAGGCCGGCCACCAGCCCGAGGGTGACCCACGGCTCCGGGATCGGCTGCCAGGCTGTGTCGACCTGGGGGATCTGGATGAGGTGGTCCATCACGGCGACCCCGGTGAACCCCGCCTCGGCAGCCGCCAGCGCCATCGACCTCACCCAGCTCCCGGGCTCCTCGCCCCAGGGGAACCGCGACAGCTGGAGCACCACCCGGAGCCCGGTGGGGGTCGCCAGGTGTCCGGCATCGGCCCCCACGACACGTGACCGGCCCTCTCGGCCGTCGCTCGGGACCGGACCACGGGGTGCGTCACCGCCCGGGACGACCTCGACGTGGTCCCAGCCCTCGGCGGCCAGCGCGTCGCCGACCTCTGCGGCGCGGCGTACCTGGTCGGCCAGGACCGGCGCCGGGACGGGGCGATCGCGGAGAGCGTTGCGACGACGGCACACCTCACCGGGGGTGTCGAGGAGAACGGCCACGGTCGGGAGTCCCGCGGCGCGGCCGGCCTCGCGCCAGGCGACCCGCCGCTCGGCGTCGAGCCCGAGGGTGTCGACGACCGTGGTGAGCCCGCGCGCGAGGCGCGCGGAGACGATCCGCTCGAGGAGGTCGAAGGCGTCGACGGAGGCGTCGAGGTCACCGGGTCCGGAGCCGACGACGGCGCGCAGGTCGTCGGAGGACACGACCTCGGCGCGGCGGTAGCGGTCGTGAGCCCACGTGGACTTGCCCGACCCCGCGGCGCCGATGAGGACGACGAGTGCGGGATCGGGCACGGCCACGATCGGGATTCTGGCAGGGCCGGCCGGGCGTTGCCGGGCCGGCGGAGTGGGTGATCGCTCAACGAGGGCGCCCGAGCGCTCGACCTGGCGGGGCCGTCCTTGGTCGGATGGCCCTCATGAAGATCTACGCCGACGCCCCCGTCCGACGTTCCCGGCAGCTCCTGGCCGACGTGCTGTTCCTCCTGTGGCTGGTCCTGTGGGTCTGGGTCGGCCACGCCGTTCAGCACGGCACGGCGCAGCTGGCGGGGGTCGGGCGGCAGACCGACGCGTCGGCGACGTCGCTGGCGTCGGGACTGACGAGCGCCGGCGACTCGCTGCGCGACCTGCCGGTGGTCGGCGGCGGGGTGGCCGCGCCGTTCGACCAGATGTCGTCGGCGTCCGAGTCGCTGGCGGAGGCGGGACGCAGCCAGGTCACCGCCGTGAACCGGCTCTCCTGGATCCTCGGCGTCTCCATCACGCTGATCCCCATCCTCACCGTCGGCGTCTTCTTCGTGCCCGCGAGGTGGCGCTTCGCGCGTGAGGCGACCGCGGGCGCGCGGTTCATCGACGCCACCGAGGACCTGGACCTGTTCGCGCTCCGGGCGATGGCTCGACAACCGATGCACGTGCTGGCCAAGGTCAGCGACGATCCGGCCGGAGCCTGGCGTGCCCGCGACCGTGAGGTGATCACCGCCCTCGCCGCGCTGGAGCTACGCGACTCCGGGCTCTCCATGCCGGCCCACCTCAGCTGACGGTCTCCACCCGGGCGGCATCGCCCGGGATGGCCACGAGGTACGCCGGGGCAGCGTGCCCGCCGGAGGAGAACGCGTCGGTGACCGCCGATCGCACCCCCTCGACCGCATCCTGTGGCACCAGCGCCACGGCGGACCCTCCGAACCCGCCGCCGGTCATCCGGGCTCCGAGTGCTCCCGAGGCCGCTGCGGTCTCCACGGCGAGGTCCAGCTCGGTGCACGAGATCTCGAAGTCGTCGCGCATCGAGGCGTGCGAGGCGGCGAGCACGGCTGCCAGCGCCTCCCAGTCGCGGTCCCCGATCGCACCCACGGACGAGAGGACCCGCAGGTTCTCGGTGACCACGTGGCGTGCGCGCTTGCGCAGTACCGGATCGGGCAGGTCCTCGACGGCCTCCAGCGACACGTCACGAAGAGACGCGCGGCCGAGCGCCTCGGCCGCGGCCGCGCACTCGCCGTGCCGGTCGCCGTACGACCCGTCCGTCAGCGTGTGCCTGACCCGGGTGTCGATCACCAGCAGCACCAGCCCGGCGGTCTCGAGCGGGAGCTCGACCGGGATCGCACTGCTGTCCGCGAAGTCGAGCAGCAGGGCGTGCCCCGGCTGCGCCAGCATGGCGATGGTCTGGTCCATCCCGCCGGTCGGGGCGCCGACGTACTCCGTCTCGGCACGGATGCAGGCGGCGGCGAGACGGCGACGCTCGGCGCGGTCCGACAGGTCGAGCTCGAGCAGCTCGGCCACCGCGGTGGCCACCGCGCACTCGAGCGCGGCCGAGCTGGACAGCCCGGCACCGACCGGGACGTCGGAGTCGATCGAGGCGTCGAAGCCGGGTACGTCGTACCCGGTCTCGCGCAGCACGGCGACGACTCCGGCGACGAAGGCCGCCCAGCCGTCCGGACGGTCCTCGACGGAGCCCTCCCAGTCGACCTCCTGCTGGACGCTGGTCAGACGCAGGACGCGGTCGGTGCGGGGGACGAGGGAGATCGTCGTGCGCTGGGGGAGTGCCACCGGCAGGCAGAGTCCGCCGTTGTAGTCGGTGTGCTCACCGATCAGGTTGACCCGACCGGGGGCCGAGGCCACCAGGGCTGGCATGGGGGCAGCCTAGCCACGCGAGGTGTTGGCGGTGCGACCCTTGACGACGCCCACGAAGGCCTGGGTCACGTCGTCGTCGCGGGCCTGCCGCCAGACCAGGGCGATGGTGCTCGGCGCCAGGTCGGTGACCTCCCGCTGGACCACGTCCTCGCGGTGGTACAGCCGGGCCACCGACATGGGCACGAGCACGACTCCGGTGCCGGCGGCGACCGTCTCGATGGCCTCGCGCTCGGACATCGGGGGCCACGGCAGCTGCTCGGCCTCGGGCCGCCAGCCCGAGGCGTGCGGCCGCACGAGCTGCTCGTCGGCGAGGTCGGCGAGCGTGACGGTGTGGGCCGCCGCGACGAGGTGCTCGTGCCCGGCGACCACGACCGGGAGCTCGTCGTACAGCCGCACACGGTGGAGCCCGTCGGTGTCGACGGGCAGCCGCACGAGAGCGAGGTCGACCTCACCCCGGCGGACGACGGCCCCCTGCTCGTCCTCGGTGACGGGCACCAGGACCAGGCGTTCGCGACGGCGCTCGCGCCAGGCCCGTGCCCACTTGTCCGGCGTCGTCCCGGTCACGAAGGCCACCCGCAGCTCCGCCCGGGTCCCCGCCCGCGTATCCGCCATGCTCACACCGTAGGGATCCCCGCTCAGTCGATCCCGGTCAGCCGAGCCCGGAGACCCACGCGTCGACCGTCGTGACCTCGGCCTGGCGGGGGAAGACCTTCTCGGTCAGGACCCGGTGCACCTCCGGGTCGCCGTCCCGGCAGGCGTCCGCCAGGACGGTCAGCCGGTAGTCGCGATCGGCCGCCTCTCGCACCGTGGAGAGCACGACGCCGCTCGTCGCGATCCCGCCGAGGACGAGGTGGTCGACGCCGGCGGCGCGGAGCACGACCTGGAGGTCGCTGCCGGTGAACGCGCTGACCCGGCGCTTGACGACGATCGTCTCGCCGGGCTCCGGCGCGAGGTCGTTCACGACCTGGGTCGCCGGCGTGGCCTCACCCAGGTCGCGCTCGGCGATCGCGGAGAACGCCTTGTTGCGCGGGCTCGCCTCGGGAGCACCGTCGCGGAAGCCGACGCGGACGAAGACGACGGGTACGCCGTGGCTCCGTGCGGCCTCCAGCGCGGTCCGCGCGGTGCGGACGACGTCGGAGGAGCCCCCGAAGCGCTCGACGACACCGTTCTGGAAGTCCATCAGGAGCAGGGCTGCGGGCACGCCGACCACCCTACGGAGGCGAGTCCTCCGTTCGGATCAGGGCTTGGGGAGGGTGATCGTGACCCGCCGGTTGGCCTGCCGACCCGCGGCCGTGGAGTTGTCCGCGATCGGGTCCGCCTCACCGTGCGCGACGATCACGATCGTGACCGGCACGCCGACGAGCTGCGACCCGAGGTACTCCGAGACCGCGGTGGCGCGGGCCTTCGACAGGCGCATGCCGGAGGCCGCGGAGCCGAGGCTGTCGGTGTAGCCGTCGACGTAGATGTCTCCCTCGAGGCCGGCATCGCGCACCTGCCGTGCGATCTGGTCGATCCTCGCCTTGGCCGCGGACGACAGGGTCGCGCTGTTGATGGAGAAGGCTAGGTCGGACTTCAGGGTGATGTTCGGCTTGCGAGAAGGCGTGTCCGACGGCTGCGCGTGGGTCAGGGTCGGGCTCTTCGAGGACGACGCGGACGCCGAGGGTGAGGCCGAGGCGCTCGGCCCGGTCGACGGCTGGTGCGACGGCGACGGCGTGGGAGCGCCCGCCGTCGCGTTGCTGTCCCTGCCCTGCACGGCCCACCAGCCGCCCGCCGCGATCACTGCGACCAGCGCCACGAGCACCGGCACGAGCAACCGGCGACGTCGTCGCGGTGGCTCGTCGTCCCCGGTGGGCGCCCACTTCTCCGGCTCGGGCGGAGGTGGGACGACCTCGAGTGCGGGCCGCGCCAGGGTGTACGACGTGAATCCCGCGCCGACGGGTGCGATGAAGGCCGACTGGACCTCGCTCAGCGACATCTCGAGCGGGTCGACGTGCATCCCGAGGGCGCGCTTGAGCAGCGCGGCGGGGAAGCTCAGGCTCACCTCGTGGACCTGGAGGTCGTCGTGACGCACCGTCACGCGGACCGGCATGTTCAACGGTGCGGGCGGAAGGTCGTCGAAGGAGGTCTCGCGCCAGACGGCCAGGCCGTTGCGCTCCTCGGTGGTCGGCTGGTCCCACATCGGGTGCACGTCGGGGTCCGGCTCCGCCACGTGCTTCGCGACGACCGGCTCGATCTCCTGCTGGACGTCCTCGGCCGTATCCGGGTCGACCTCGACGTCGCTCTCGTCCTGGACCCGGGCCTCGTCGATGACCAGACCGAAGCCCACGTGACGGGTCCGCGACTCGAAGGTGATGCCGGGGAAGCGACGGCGGATCTCGATGAGCATCTCGTGGATCTCGTCCCGGCCGCGGCACGACCAGCCCATGTTGTCCGCGGACACCACGGTCGTCTCACCGCAGACCGCGAGGATCCCCATGTCGTCGCCGGCGCGCATGGCGTCGAGCAGACCGATGGCCGGGCTGCCCCCCGGTGCCGGATCTTCCCTCCGGTGCCCTCGTGCCACGTCTTCAGTCTCTTCCAACGACGCCGTGAGCGCGCGTTCCCCCATTTTCGCTACCCCCGTTGCGAAAGTTCCCCACAGTTCCCCTCGCCAAGAGTGACCCGTGCTCCTCGTGAATACAACGACTCCGACGGATCGCAGTCACGCGTGTGACCCGTGGGGTCGGTGATGTGCAAAATCTAGCGTGATGCCCGAGTTGACACGCGGATTGCCGGTTCGAGGTGTCCGCGTGGCGAGACGAGGACCGAGAGATCGGTGTCCGAGGGGGGACTTGAACCCCCACGCCCTAATACGGGCACTAGCACCTCAAGCTAGCGCGTCTGCCAATTCCGCCACCCGGACGAGTGCGGTGGAACTCTAGCAACCGGAGGACCCGATGCTCACATCGGCAACAGTCCCCACGGGTGCCAGGATGAGGGACATGGCAGCCGACCGCGAGCCCTCGTCGTACCGGCCCACCTACGACCCTGCGGGCGAGGTGGTGGAGCTCTGCCGGGACCTGATCCGGATGGACACCTCGAACTACGGCGACGACTCCGGGCCGGGGGAGCGGAAGGCGGCCGAGCACGTCGCGACGCTGCTCGACGAGGTCGGGATCGGCTCCGAGCTGTTCGAGCTCGAGTCGGGACGCACGTCGCTGGTGGCGCAGTGGGGCGGCACGCCGGGCGGAGAGGGCGCTCTCCTGGTCCACGGACACCTCGACGTCGTCCCGGCGGTCGCCGAGGACTGGCAGGTCGACCCGTTCTCCGGTGAGATCCGCGACGGGTACCTCTGGGGCCGTGGTGCGGTCGACATGAAGGACTTCGACGCCATGATGCTCTCGGTCGTCAGGGCCCGCACCCGTGCCGGATCGGTGCCCGAACGCCCGATCGTGCTCTGCTTCACCGCCGACGAGGAGGCCGGCGGCATGCACGGCGCTCGGGTGCTGGTGGACGAGCACCGCGAGCACCTGGCCCACTGCACCGAGGCGATCGGAGAGGTGGGTGGCTTCAGCGCGACCATCCGGGGTCAGCGGCTGTACCTGATCGAGGCGGCCGAGAAGGGCATGGCCTGGCTGAAGCTCACCGCGCGCGGGCGCGCCGGGCACGGCTCGATGATCAACACCGAGAACGCCGTCAGCCGGCTCACCGAGGCAGTCGCACGCATCGGGTCGCACCGGTGGCCGGTGCGGCTGACGCCGGCGATGGAGACCCTGCTGGCGACCGTGGCCGAGATGGCGGGCACGGAGGTGAAACCGGACAACGTCCAGGACCTGGCGGCGGAGTTCGGCGACGGGGCGCGGATGATCAGCGCCGTCATCCGCAACACGTGCAACCCGACCATGCTCCAGGCCGGCTACAAGGTGAACGTCGTCCCGACGGAGGCCACCGCCCATGTCGACGGACGGTTCCTGCCGGGGTACGAGGACGAGTTCTTCGCGACGATCGCCGAGCTGTGCGGCGAGGGGGTCGAGCGCTCGATCGTGTCGCACCAGCAGCCGTGGGAGACGCCGTACGACGGCGAGCTCGTCGATGCGATGGCCCGGTGCATCCTGGCCGAGGACCCCGGTGCGAAGGTCGCGCCCTACCTGATGGGTGCGGGCACCGACGCCAAGCACTTCCGCCGGTTGGGACTCCGCAGCTACGGCTTCGTGCCGCTGCGGCTGCCCGAGGACCTCGACTTCGCGGCCCTGTTCCACGGTGTCGACGAGCGGGTGCCGGTGGACTCCCTGGAGTTCGGCGCGCGCGTCCTCGACCGCTTCTTCGACGAGGTCTGAGGAGGCACGCCCTCGCGCCCGCCGGTCAGGTGAGGGTGGGGCGCATGCGGATGATCTTGCGTCGCAGGACCACGCGCCGGGTGCCGTCGGGAGCGACGTGGATCCGGTCGAGCTCCCAGCCACCGTGCTCGGCACGCTCGACGAGCATCTTGGTCACGACGTTCCGCGAGAAGTCGCGGGCGATCGTGAGCCTGGCGAACTCCCACTCCACCCCGCGCGACGGCGGACGGCGCCAGGCCGGCTGGGTGGCGGGGGCGGTGGGCAACGATCAGTCCTCCGACACGTCGTCGAGCGCCTCGACGATCTCCGGGGGCAGGGTCAGGTCCTCGACGGCCAGCGCACCGAGCAGCTGCTTGGCGGTGCGGGCGCCGACGATCGGGGCGGTGACGCCGGGCCGGTCGCGCACCCAGGCCAGGGACACCTCGGCCATCGACCAGCCGAGCCCCTCGGCGGCCTTGGCGACGCCCTCGATGATGCTCTGGCAACGGGGGTCGAGGTAGCGCTCGATGACGCGGCCGAACGACTCCGAGGCGCCCCGCGAGTCGGACGGGATGCCGCTGCGGTACTTGCCGGTCAGGACGCCGTGACCGAGCGGTGACCACGGCAGGATGCCCAGGCCGAGAGCCGCGGCGGCCGGGACGACGTCGTTCTCGATCCGGCGGTTGACCAGGGAGTACTCCATCTGGGTGGACGCCAGCACCGCCCGACCGGGTACCGCGCGCTGCCACGTGGCGGCCTGGGCGGTCTGCCAGCCGGTGTAGTTCGAGATACCGACGTACGACGCCCGCCCCGACGACACGGCGTGGTCCAGCGCGGACATGGTCTCCTCGATCGGCACGCCGTCGACCCAGGTGTGCACCTGCCAGAGATCGACGTGGTCGACGCCGAGTCGCTGCAGAGATGCGTCGAGGTCGGCCAGCAGCCGACCTCGTGAGGCGTACGTCTCGCGCTCTCCCCGACGGCGCGAGATCCCGCCCTTCGTTGCGATCACGATCTCGTCCCGGGCGACCACGTCCCCGACCAGGCGGCCGACCAGCTCCTCGGCGGCCCCGTCGGCGTACCCCGCCGCGGTGTCCACGAGCGTGCCGCCCGCCTCAGCGAAGGCGATCAGCTGGTCACGGGCCTCGTGCTCGTCGGTCTCCCGACCCCACGACATCGTCCCCAGGCCGAGCCGCGAGACCGTGAGCCCCGTGGCACCGACCGCCCGCTGTTGCATGGGGACAAACGTAGCCCCTCGTCCTGCGCCGGGGTGGCGCATCCGCGTGCCGCGCCTGTCCCTCTAGCCTGGGTCCGGCCGACATCCTCCGACGCCGGAAAGCACCCATGAACTACTTCGACGCGATCATCCTCGGCATCGTGGAAGGCCTCACCGAGTTCCTCCCGATCTCCAGCACGGGTCACCTCACGATCGCCGAGAAGGTGCTCGGGCTCGAGGTCGACGACCCGGCGGTCACCGGGTTCACGGCGGTCATCCAGATGGGCGCGATCGCCGCGGTGATCCTCTACTTCGCGCGCGACATCTGGAACATCGCACGCACCTGGGTGCTCGGGCTGGTGAAGCCGGAGTACCGCGGGCACCGCGACTTCCGCATGGGCTGGTACGTCATCGTCGGCACCATCCCGGTGGGGATTGTCGGTCTGCTGTTCAAGGGCGTGATCAAGGACGAGCTGCGGAGCCTGTGGGTCGTGGCGTTCGCCCTCATCGCCTGGAGCGGGGTGATGTGGGCGGCCGAGCGATCGGCGACGCAGGACCGCTCGGAGAAGCGGCTGAACCTCACCGACGCCATCGTGATCGGGCTGGTCCAGTGCTTCGCCCTCATCCCCGGGGTGTCGCGGTCGGGCGCGACGATCTCGGCCGGACTCTTCCGGGGGCTGGACCGGGTCACCGCGACCCGGGTGTCCTTCTTCCTGTCGATCCCGGCGCTGCTCGCGGCCGGCCTCTTCGAGCTCAAGGACGCCCTCGGTGGCGACATCGGCGTGGGGGAGACCATCGTCGGGACCGTGGTCTCGTTCATCGTCGCCTACGCGACGATCGCGTGGTTGCTGAAGTTCGTCGCCGACCACCCGATCACGTGGTTCGTGCCGTACCGGCTGGCGTTGGGCGGGCTCCTGATCGTGCTGCTCGCCACCGGCGTGATGACGGCGACCTGACGCCGCCGAGCCGAGCACCCAGGTGGCTCGGTCGAGGCACCCACGGGGACGGCGTCAGAGCCACCCCGAGCGCTTGAACCACACCAGGAGCACGAGCGCCACGCCCACCATCAGGGCGACGGCGTACGCGTACCCGTAGGTCCACGCGAGCTCCGGCATGTGGTGGAAGTTCATGCCGTAGATGCCGGCGATCAGCGTCGGCACCACGACGATCGCCGCACCGGCCGAGATCCGGCGCATGTCCTCGTTCTGCTGGACCGAGATCTGGGCCAGGTGCGCGTCGAACGCCGAGGACAGCAGCTGGTCCAGGCCGTCGACGATCTCGGCCGACTGGTTGAGGTGATCGAGGACGTCGCGGAAGAACGGTGCGGAGCCCTCCTCGATCCCGGGTACGGCGCCGGTGGCGAACCGGCGCATCGGCTCACGCAGGGGAAGGACCGCGCGGCGGGCCTCGGCGATCTCCCGCTTCAGGGTGTAGATGCGGGCGGAGTCGTTGGTGCGCTGGGGCGAGAACACCGAGGTCTCGACCTCGTCGACGTCCTCCTCGAGGGAGGACATCACGGCCAGGTAGCCGTCGACGACGCGGTCGCACACGGCGTACACCACGGCCGACGGGCCGTGGGTGAGCACCGCCGACTTGGCCTCGAGGTCGCGACGCGCGCTGTGGAGCTCCGAGCCGGACCCGTGGCGCACGGTGATCACGAAGTCGTCGCCGACGAACATGTTGATCTCGCCGGTCTCGACCGCGTCATCGGCGTCGACGTACCAGAGCGACTTCAGGGTCAGGAAGAGCGTGTGCTCGTATCTCTCGAGCTTCGGGCGCTGGTGGGCGGTGAAGGCGTCCTCGACCGCGAGCGGGTGCAGGCCGAACTCCTCCTCGACCGTCGCGAGCTCCTGCTCGGTCGGCTCGTGGAGGCCGACCCAGATGAAGTCGTGGGGCTCGGTCGCGAGCTTCCGGATCCGGCCGAGCTCGCCCGGCGGGAGGTCGTCGACGATCCGCCGACCGTCCCGGTACACCGCGCTGTCCACGATCACGCCACCACGCTAGTGCCCCGCGTGCGGCGCGACGCAGCGCCGCGCAGAGGGCCGCGCAGAGGGCCGCGCAGAGGGCCGCGCAGAGGGCGGTAGCCGACCCCCTACTCTCGGCACATGGCCACGGTGATCCTGCTCCGGCACGGGCGCACCTCGGCGAACGCCTCCGGCACCCTGGCCGGACGCAGCCCCGGCGTCCACCTGGACGACGTGGGACGCAACCAGGCCGAGCGGGCGGGGGAGCGGCTGGCGGTGGTGCCGCTGGTCGAGCTGGTCAGCAGCCCGCTGGAGCGCTGCAAGGAGACCGCGAGGGCGGTGGCCGGCCGGCAGGGTGCCAAGCCACGGGTGCACAGCGACAAGGCGCTGACCGAGTGCGACTACGGCGAGTGGCAGGGGCGCAAGCTCCGCGAGCTCGCCCGGTTGGCCCTGTGGAAGACCGTGCAGACCAACCCCTCGGCAGCGACCTTCCCCGGCGGGGAGTCCCTGGCCCAGATGCAGGCCCGGGCTGTCGACGCCGTACGCCGTCGGGACGCGGTGGTCACCGCCGCCCACGGCGCGGACGCGGTCTGGCTGGCCGTCAGCCACGGGGACGTGATCAAGTCGGTGATCGCCGACGCACTCGGCATGCACCTCGACCTGTTCCAGCGGATCCAGGTGGACCCGGCGGCGATCTCGGTCATCCGCTACACCGACGCACGCCCCTACGTCCTGGCCTCCAACACCCACGAGGGTGACCTCTCCTGGCTCGCGCCGTCCGCCCCGAGCAAGGGCTCGAAGGGGGGCAAGCGGACGGCGACCAGGAAACGGCCCGACCTCGGCGCCGTCGGCGGTGGGGCCGGTCTCGCGTGAGGCGAGGCTGCATAAGGTGGAGCCATGCCCGTGATGCACGAGTTCGACCCCCCGGAGCGGTTCGTCGCGGGCACGGTCGGTGAGCCGGGTGCGCGCACCTTCTTCCTGCAGGCGCGCTCGGGTCCGCGGATGGTCAGCGTCGCGCTGGAGAAGCAGCAGGTGGCCGTGCTGGCCGAGCGCATCGACGAGCTCCTCGACGAGGTGATGGCCAGCTCCGGCAACGAGACCCTGATCCCGGCGGTGGCACCCATGGTTCTCGACGACGCCGAGCCCCTCGAGCAGCCGATCGACGAGCAGTTCCGGGCCGGCACCATGACGCTGTCGTGGGATCCCGGGATCGCACGCGTGGTCATCGAGGTCTTCCCCCTCACCGAAGCGCCCGAGGAGGAGGACGAGGAGGCAGAGCCGGCCGAGGTGTTCCTGGTCCGGCTGGAGGCCGGTCCGGCGCGTGCCTTCGTGAAGCGGGCCGAGCTCGTGATCGAGGCCGGGCGCCCGGACTGCCCGTTCTGCGGGAACCCGATCGACCCCGACGGCCACCTGTGCGTCCGCGCGAACGGGTTCCGTCGGCGCGACCCGGCCTGATGGGTCGCGTGGTGGTCGCCGCCTGATGGGCCTCCCGTGACGGAGCACGCCCTCCTCAACGGCGAGCTGACGCTCCACGGACGAGTCATGCCGGCGTCCAACGCGACCTTCGTCGGCGAGATCGCCGAGCGCCGCGTCGTCTACAAGCCCGTGGCGGGCGAGCGTCCGCTGTGGGACTTCCCGGACGGGACCCTGGCCGAGCGGGAGGAGGCGGCGTACCTGGTCTCGGAGGCGCTGGGATGGAACGTCGTCCCGGAGACGTTCCGGCGCGACGGCCCCTATGGGCCGGGGATGGTGCAGCTGTGGCAGGAGCCCGACCCGGTCCAGGAAGCCGTCACCGTCGTGCGCGACACGGACGTGCCGGACGGATACCTGTACGTCTTCGAGGGCCTCGACGACCGCGACCAGGTCGTCTCCCTGGTGCACGAGGACACCCCCGAGCTGCGACGGATGGCCGTGTTCGACGCCGTCGTCAACAACGCCGACCGCAAGGGCGGGCACGTGCTGGCCATGCCGGACGGACACCGGTACGGCGTCGACCACGGACTCACCTTCCACGTCGAGCACAAGCTCAGGACTGTGCTCTGGGGATGGGCCGGCGAGATGCTGAGCGACCCGGACCGGCTGGGCCTCCAGGTCCTGTCGGACCGCCTCGAGGACGACCTGGGTGCGTGCCTGCTCGAGCTGCTCACGCCGCACGAGGTCGAGGCCACCCGGCGCCGGGTGAAGCGGCTGCTGCGCGTGGGCACGCTGCCGGAGCCCGGTCAGGGGTGGCGCGCCATCCCCTGGCCGCCGTTCTGACGGCCGCCACGAGGACCACTCCGGGAGTGATGGACGCCCGCACGAGGCTCGTCCCGCGCTGTCGTAGTCTCCGCATATGCGCGCCTGGCCCACTCCGGACCTGCCTGCCCTCGCGGTGACGGCACCGCAGGTCCGCGTGCACGACACCGCGTCGGGCGGGCTCGTCGAGACGCGCCCCGCAGGACCCGCGCGGCTGTACGTCTGCGGCATCACGCCGTACGACGCCACCCACATCGGGCACGCCGCGACGTACGTCGCCTTCGACCTGCTCCACCGGGCCTGGCGCAACGCCGGCCACGACGTGGTCTACGTGCAGAACGTGACCGACGTCGACGACCCGCTGTTCGAGCGTGCGGACAAGGTCGGGATCGACTGGCGGGCGCTCGCGGCTCGTGAGACCGAGCTGTTCCGCCAGGACATGGCGGCACTGCGGATCATTCCGCCCGACCACTTCCCGGGGGCCGAGGAGTCGCTCGACCTGATCGTCGCGCTGATCCTGCGGCTGCAGGACGCAGGCGCGATCTACGCAGTGGAGGACGATCTCTACTTCTCGGTGTCCGCGGATCCCGCGTTCGGCGAGGAGTCCGGGTGGGACCGCGCCCGGATGCTCGCGGTCTTCGGTGACCGCGGTGGCGACCCCGACCGGCCCGGCAAGAAGGACCCGCTCGACTGCCTGGTCTGGCGGGCCGAACGACCGGGCGAGCCGTCGCTGGACAGCGCGATCGGCCGCGGGCGGCCGGGCTGGCACGTCGAGTGCACGGCGATGGCGCTCGACCTGCTGGGCGAGTCGTTCGACGTGCAGGGAGGTGGCTCGGACCTGGTCTTCCCCCACCACGAGATGTGCGCCTCCGAGGCCCAGGCGCTCACCGGTACGCCGTACGCCCGCGCCTACGTGCACGCCGGGATGGTCGCCTACGACGGGGAGAAGATGTCGAAGTCCAAGGGCAACCTGGTCTTCGTCTCGCAGCTCCGCAACAGCGACGTGGACCCGATGGCGATCCGGCTCACGCTGCTGCGTCACCACTACCGGTCGGATTGGGAGTGGACCGACGACCAGCTGTGGGCGTCGGTCGACCTGCTCGACAAGTGGCGGCGCGCCGTCTCCGTCGGCTCGGGGGCGGCGTCGGCCCCGGTCGTCGACTCCGTGCTGACCGCGCTGGCCGACGACCTCGACGCGCCCACGGCGGTGGCGGCCGTCGATGCCTGGGCCGACGCGACGCTGGGCACCAACGGCCTCGCGGACGGGTCGGACAGCGACGCCGGTGCGACCATCCACGCGGTGCTGGACGCCGCCCTGGGCCTCGCCCTCTAGGGTTCCTCGCCGCGCCGCTTCAGGTAGCGCTCGAACTCGCGGGCGATGGCCTCGCCACTCGCCTCGGGCAGGTCGGTGGTGTCGCGGGTCTCCTCGAGGGCGCGGACGTAGTCCGCGACGTCCTCGTCCTCCTCGGCGAGCTCGTCGACACCGCGCTCCCACGCGCGGGCGTCCTCCGGCAGCTCGCCCAGCGGGATGCTGCACTCGAGCAGGTCCTCGAGCTGGCCGAGCAGCGCCAGGGTCGCCTTCGGGCACGGCGGCTGGGCGACGTAGTGCGGGACCGCTGCCCAGTACGACACCGCCGGGACGTCGAGCCGGACGCAGGCGTCCTGGAAGACGCCGACGATGCCGGTCGGGCCCTCGTACGTCGACTGCTCGAGCTTCAGGCGGTCGACCAGGTCGGGCTCGGTCGCCGTGCCGGAGACCGGGATGGGGCGGGTGTGGGGCGTGTCCGCCAACAGGGCACCCAGGGTGACCACGAGCTCGCCGCCGAGGTCGTCGCACGCCGCCAGCAGCTCCGCGCAGAACTGCCGCCAGCGCATGTTCGGCTCGATGCCGCGGATCAGGATCACGTCGCGGTCGAGCTCCGGGGGAGAGGCGACCGCGAGCTGGGTGCTCGGCCACGTGATGCGACGGTGCCCGAGCTCGTCGGAGCCGACCACGGGGCGGTTCACCTGGAAGTCGTAGAACTCCTCGGGGTCGATCGCGCCGATGATCCGGGCGTCCCAGACCTTGAGGAGGTGGTCGATGACCGCAGAGGCAGCGTCCGCCGCGTCGTTCCACCCTTCGAAGGCCGCGATGACGACCGGGTCCACCAGGTCGTCGATCTCCTCGATCTCGATCACTCGACAACAGTAGTCATCGCGACCAGCCGATCGCGGCACCAGCCGACGCGATGACCACTTCTGGGGATTTCGCCCTGGTCGCGTGCGGTGTCACCATGCGGGAATCTGGTCCATCAGTCGGGACAGCCTTCCTAGGCTGGTGGTCGACCGAAGCGAGGAGTTCCGTGACTGCGCCGACGGG
Source organism: Nocardioides sp. (assembly GCA_036270075.1). GTDB lineage: Bacteria > Actinomycetota > Actinomycetes > Propionibacteriales > Nocardioidaceae > Nocardioides. The sequence goes on along the minus strand of DATBDF010000361.1, from coordinate 2,350 downwards.
GACGCATCGTCCCGACGCGACCGAGGAGCTCGCGGACCTGCTCCGCGAGCGGATCCTGGTGCTCGACGGCGCGATGGGCACGATGATCCAGGGGCACCGCCTCGACGAGGCGGCGTACCGCGGCGAGCGCTTCGCGTCGTACGCCGGCGACCTGATGGGCGACAACGACCTGCTCTCGCTGAGCAACCCGGACGTGATCCGCTCGATCCACCACGCGTATCTCGACGCGGGCGCCGACATCATCTGCACGAACACGTTCAACGGCACACGCATCTCCCAGGCCGACTACGGCCTCGAGGACCTGTCCTACGAGATGAACCTCGCCGCAGCGGCGCTGGCCCGCGAGGCCGCCGACGAGGTCGCGACGGCCGACCGGCCCCGGTTCGTGGCGGGGTCCCTCGGCCCCACGTCGAGGACCGCGTCCATCTCGCCCGACGTGAACGACCCGGGCGCGCGCAACGTGACCTTCGACGAGCTGGTCGCGGCGTACCACGAGGAGGCGCGTGGGCTGGTCGACGGCGGTGCCGACATCCTCCTCATCGAGACCATCTTCGACACGTTGAACGCCAAGGCCGCGATCTACGCCGTCGAGCAGCTCTTCGACGAGAGCGGCAGGCGCTGGCCGGTCATCGTCTCCGGCACGATCACCGACGCCAGCGGCCGCACCCTGTCCGGCCAGGTGACCGAGGCGTTCTGGAACTCCGTGCGGCACGTCCGCCCTCTCGCGATCGGGCTCAACTGCGCCCTCGGCGCCGAGGACCTCCGTCCCTACGTCGCCGAGCTGTCACGTGTCGCCGACTGCTTCGTCTCGGCGCATCCGAACGCCGGGCTGCCGAACGCGTTCGGCGAGTACGACGAGACGCCCGACCACATGGCCGACGTGTTGGGCGAGTTCGCGACCAGCGGCCTGCTGAACATCGTCGGCGGGTGCTGCGGCACCACCGCGGAGCACATCGAGGCCATCGCCGACGCCGCCAAGGGGGTCGCACCGCGCGCGGTGCCGACGATCGAGCCGGCGATGCGGCTGTCCGGGCTGGAGCCGGTGACGATCACCGAGGAGAGCCTCTTCGTCAACGTCGGCGAGCGCACGAACATCACCGGGTCGGCGCGCTTCCGCAAGCTGATCAAGGAGGGCGACTACGACACGGCCCTCTCGGTCGCCGCGCAGCAGGTCGAGTCCGGGGCCCAGGTCATCGACGTCAACATGGACGAGGGCATGCTCGACGGCGTCGCCGCGATGGACCGGTTCCTCAAGCTGATCGCCTCCGAGCCGGACATCTCGCGCGTGCCGGTGATGGTCGACTCCTCGAAGTGGGACGTCATCGAGGCCGGGCTCAAGTGCGTGCAGGGCAAGGCGATCGTCAACTCCATCTCCCTGAAGGAGGGGGAGGAGAGGTTCGTCCACCACGCCACGCTGTGCCGACGGTACGGCGCGGCCGCGGTCGTGATGGCCTTCGACGAGGACGGCCAGGCGGACAACCTCGAGCGTCGTACCGCCGTCTGCCGGCGGGCGTACCGGATCCTCACCGAGCAGGTGGGCTTCCCGCCCGAGGACATCATCTTCGACCCCAACGTGTTCGCGGTGGCGACCGGCATCGAGGAGCACGCGTCGTACGGCCGGGACTTCATCGAGGCGACCCGGTGGATCAAGCAGAACCTCCCCGGCGCGCTCGTGTCCGGCGGCATCTCCAACGTCAGCTTCTCGTTCCGGGGGAACAACCCTGTGCGCGAGGCGATCCACTCCGTGTTCCTGTTCCACGCGATCGAGGCCGGTCTCGACATGGGCATCGTGAACGCCGGGGCGCTCGTGGTGTACGACCAGGTCGACCCGGAGCTCCGGGAGCGGATCGAGGACGTCGTCCTCAACCGCCGACCGGACGCGGCGGAGCGCCTGCTCGAGATCGCCGAGCGCTACAACGTCGCGGCGGGCGAGACCGACGAGGCCACCGAGGAGTGGCGCGAGCTGCCGCTCCGCGAGCGCATCACGCACTCCCTGGTCAAGGGGATCGACACCTACGTCGAGTCCGACACCGAGGACCTCCGCCAGGAGATCGCCATCGCCGGCGGGCGTCCGATCGAGGTGATCGAGGGTCCGCTGATGGACGGGATGAACGTCGTCGGCGACCTGTTCGGCGAGGGCAAGATGTTCCTGCCCCAGGTCGTGAAGTCCGCGCGCGTGATGAAGCAGGCCGTCGCGCACCTCGAGCCGTTCATGGAGGAGGAGCGCACCGCGGCCGAGACCGCGGGCAAGATCGTGATGGCGACCGTCAAGGGCGACGTGCACGACATCGGCAAGAACATCGTCGGCGTCGTGCTGCAGTGCAACGGATTCGACGTCGTCGACCTTGGC
>DATBDF010000360.1:0-26258 GCA_036270075.1 Nocardioides sp. | reverse complement strand
TCACCGCCGGCTGACGACGGCTGACGACGGCTGACGACGGCTCACGGCCGTTGAGGCGGCTGGTCAGGGTACCGTCTGGTGGTAGTCGATGGTCGTCCCGAGCTGTATGGTCCGCCCCACGGTGCACAGCCGGTCGGCCGTCTGCCGGATGGCGCGCGGCAGCACCTCACGGGCCCGGTCGCCCGCCTCTCCCTCGGGGAAGCGGATCGAGACCGTCACGGAGACGTCCACCAGGTGCGACCCGTCGTCGTCGCGCACCTTGTGCCCCTCGACGTGGATGTCGAACACCTCCGGCGCCGCCCGTTTGCCCGTGATCAGCCCGACGTCGATCGCCGTACAACCGGCCAGGGAGGCCAGCATGAGCTCGACCGGCGTGAAGTCCGGGTCGTCGCCCGAACCTACGGGGAGCACTCCCCCGCGCACGTTGACCGCCTTGTACCGACCCTCACCGATCTGCGTCAGGTCCAGCTGCCGCAGGGTCTCCTCGCTCATGCCGACACGGTAACGGCCGCGCCCCACCCCCCGAGCAGTGGAACGCGGCCGTCGAGACCGCGGTTGGCGCCAGCTCAGCTGATCGTCACGTTGACCTCGGTCCGACCCTCGATCACCGTCCCCTGGGGGTGGGTCAGCGTCGTCGAGCGCGTCGCGTGCCGCTTGCCGTAGGCCTCGAAGAACACCTGGGCCTGGTCGTTGCGCTGCATGTTGTCGACCAGCTTCTTCACACCGCTCAGACGGTGCGGGTACCCACGCTCGAACGGGTACGACTCCGCCGGGAACACGTACATCCGGGAGTGCAGGCCGGTCGACTTGGTCGGGACGTTCACCGTGAACGTCTTGCCGGTCGTCCCGCCGGCGAACGCCAGGCGCAACGTCATCGCGTGACCCGCCGTCGCCAGCGCCGGGTGGCCCTTGCCGAGGGCGACCCACTGGCCCCCGCGACGCTGCTGCAGGCCCCGGATCTTGAGGGTGGCGGTGCTGTCGTCGACGTCGGAGCTCACGTGCACCGCGTCGATGGTGACCCCGTCGATGTTCGTCAGCAGCCAGAGCAGGTCCGGCAGGTCGTAGGACGAGCCGAAGGCGATGTCGTAGGTGTCGGCGTAGAGGTTCCCGCCGGTGAAGGTGAACGGCGTGTTGCCGTGGTGGCCCTTCACGGTCCACGACTGCTGCTCCGAGCCCGGCTGGAAGGCGTCCAGTACGGCCTGGTGGTTCGCGATCAGCTGGTAGAACGCGGTCTGCGCGTCCGCGTCGGGCAGCTGGACGTCGGAGGTACCGGTACGACTGCGTGCCGAGCCTCCGTCGGGTGTGTAGGACAGCTTCGAGGTGATCGGGGTGGAGTCCGGAAGGTCCCCGAGCTGGCCGGAGATCCCGGTCATCCGGTCCTGGTCGATGGTGCCGAGGACGTCGCCGATGTTCGCCAGCTTGTACGAGCCGCCGGCGGGGTCGCCCTGGATGTACAGGGTGTCCGCCCCGGCGAGGCCGTACGTCGACTTGCCGACGAAGTTCATCGGGTGCCCGAAGCCGACGACGCGGTTGTTGCAGACCGACGTGATCGTGCCGAGACCGCCCTGCACGATGTCGCCGGTCGAGAGGGTGGCGACGAGGTTGCCGCCGGCGATCATGTCCGAGGGCGTCACGTCACCCGCGTCCGTCTGGCCCGCAGCCGAGACACCTCCGGAGAGGAACGCCTTGCCGTGCTTGTTGTTCGCCGCCCGGTCGAGGATCCGCTGGGGCACACCGGACACGAGCCGTGGCGCCGCGACCTCGGCGAAGCCCTGCGAGGCCTGCGCGGTCGTGACCGTCGTACGCCGGGCGATCGCGCGGGCGGCGTACGCAGGGACCTTCACGGTCTGGGGCGCGGGATTGCCCGAGTAGGTCTGCATGTCCTCCCACGGAGTGATGCCCGCGACCTGGGTCTCTCCCCAGGCCAAGGTGTAGGCGACGGCTCCGATCAGCTCGCCGGTGCTCTGGTCGTAGACGGGCGACCCGGACATGCCGGCCCAGATCCCGTTCTCCTCGATCGCCGGTGAGTCGAGCTTGGCCATCACCATGTCCACGCCCGGCTCGATGCCGTCCTTGAGGACGCCGATGACGGTGCCGTCGAAGTCTCCCGGAATCTTGCCCGCCGTGACGGTCTTGCCGCTGACGAGCTGGCCCGCGCTGAGGTCCGCGACGGCGAACGCCGTGTCGCAGCTGCCGGTGGCGGCCTGGGAGGGCGTGGCGAGCGCCGCCGTGCCGGTCAGGCAGAGGCCCGCCGTGACCGCCGCGGAGACGGCCAGCCGGGCCCGAGAAGTAGGTGATCGCATGATGTTCCTCCCTTGGTCGCCGCCCCGCGTGGTCGGCGCTGTTGCCGAATGGACGCGCCGGCCGAGGCTTTGGTTGCACGCGGAACGAAAGGTCATCCTCCAGGCGGACAACTAGGCTGGGTGCGTGACCGAACTCGCGCGCCGGACGGGGCCCGTTTCCCGGGTACGGGTATCCGAGCAGACCCCCGAGGGCGAGCGCACGCGAGAGGACCAGGTCGCCGCCGAGGAGCCTCTCGAGATCCGCATGGCCTGGCCGGGGGCGGAGCCGCAACGGGCGTGGGTGACCATGCGGACGCCGGGACACGACTTCGAGCTCGCGGCCGGCTGGGCCTTCCACGAAGGACTGGTCGCCGCGCAGGCACTCGCCGAGGTCGCCTACTGCACCGACGAGGACCTCACCCCCGAGCAGGAGTTCAACGTCGTGACGCTGCGGTCGTCGCGCCCGGTCGACCTCGGCCATCGTCACGACGCGATGTCCGCCGGGTCGTCGGCCTGCGGGGTGTGCGGCAAGGACAGCATCGAGGCCGCGCTGTCGACGGTCCGCGGAGCACGGTGGACCGGTCCCGATGCCCGACCCGACGTCGTACGCCGGCTGCCGGCGCTGCTCCGCGAGGACCAGTCGGTCTTCTCGCGCACGGGTGGCGTGCACGCCGCCGGGCTCTTCACAGCCGACGGTGAGCGTCTCGTCGTACGCGAGGACGTGGGGCGCCACAACGCGGTCGACAAGGTGGCCGGCGCCCGGTTGCTGGCCGACGCGTCGCCGGCCGAGGCGCACCTCGTCGTCAGTGGTCGCGCCGGGTTCGAGCTGGTGCAGAAGGCCGTCGCGGCCGGGGTCGGGTCGCTGGTCGCGGTCGGCGCACCGACCTCGTTGGCGGTCCACCTGGCCCGCGAGGCCGGCCTGGGGCTCTTCGGCTTCACGCGTGAGGAGCGCACCGTCCGGTACGCCTGAAGCCCGTGGCCGGGCGTTGTCCCCAGGGGACGGCGTGGGATCGACGTCCTGTCGGCGTTCGAACCTAGGTTCGACCTGTGCGGATCCTCCACACCTCCGACTGGCACCTGGGACGCTCGTTCCACCGCGTCGGCATGCTCGAGCATCAGGCGGCGTACGTCGACCACCTGCTCGAGGTGGTCGCCTCGGAGGCCGTGGACCTGGTCGTGGTCGCGGGTGACGTCTACGACCGCGCACTCCCCCACGTCGACGCCGTACGGCTCGCCGACGAGGCGTTGGCACGACTGGCCGCGTCGCGCGCCCGCGTCGTGCTCACCTCGGGCAACCACGACTCCGCGCAGCGGCTCGGCTTCGGTGCGCGGCTCTTCGACGCGGCCGGCGTGCACGTCCGCACCGATGCCTCGACGGTCGGGTCCCCGGTGCTCCTCGAGGACGCCCATGGCACGGTCGTCGTCTACGGCCTGCCGTACCTCGACCCCCTCGCACTCTCCGAGCCCTGGCGCCTCTCGTCGCGCACCCACGAGGCTGCACTCGCCGAAGCGATGCGGCGCGTGCGAGCCGACCTCCGGACGCGGGACGCCCGGTCCGTGGTCCTCGCCCATGCGTTCGTCGCCGGGGGGCTGCCCAGCGAGTCCGAGCGCGACATCAGCGTCGGTGGCGTGTCCGTGGTGTCGAGCGAGCTCTTCGAGGGGATCTCCTACACCGCGCTCGGCCACCTGCACGGGCGCGCCGTCCTCGCGGACACCCTGCGCTACAGCGGGTCCCCGCTGGCGTACTCGTTCTCCGAGGCCCGCCACACCAAGGGCAGCTGGCTGGTCGACCTCGATGCCGGCGGCGTGACCGGGACCTCCTTCGTCGAGGCGCCCGTGCCACGTCGCCTCTCGGTCATCGCCGGTGACCTCGACTTCTTGCTGACCGACCCGACGCTCGCCTCGGCCGAGCAGTCGTGGGTGCAGGCGACCCTCACTGATCCCGTCCGCCCCGAGCGCCCGATGGAGCGGCTGCGGGCGCGTTTCCCCCACGCCTTGGTGCTGTCCTTCGCGCCCGCGGGCGACCCGGTGCCCTCCGTGGTGGCCGAGCCGGCGCGCGGTCGCAACGACCACCAGGTGGCGCTCGACTTCGTCACGGCCATGCGCGGCGCACCCGCCACCCCGGAGGAGTCCAGCCTCCTGCTCGACGCCTGCGACGGGTGCGCCGACGATCCCGGGGCCGACGTGCTGGTGTCTGCCGGTGCCAGGGGCAGCTGATGCGGCTGCACCATCTCTCGGTGACCGCGTTCGGGCCGTTCGTCGACACCGCCGAGGTCGACTTCGACGCGTTGTCGGACGCCGGGCTTTTCCTCTTGTCCGGTGCCACCGGTTCCGGGAAGTCCAGCGTGCTCGACGCCGTCTGCTTCGCGCTGTACGGCGCGGTGCCCGGCGACCGGCAGGACGCCGGGAGACTGCGCTCCGACCAGGCTCCGGCCGGGCTGGTCCCTCAGGCGACGCTGGACGTGAGCCTGTCCGGGCGACGCTTCCGGATCGTCCGGTCGCCGGCCTGGGACCGTCCCAAGAAGCGGGGTGACGGGATGACCCGCGAGCAGGCGCGGGTCGCGGTCAGCGAGCGAGCCGGAGACGAGTGGATCCACCTGACGAGCCGGCTCGACGAGGCCGGCGACCTGCTCTCGGGGCTGCTCGGGATGAACCTCGACCAGTTCTGCCAGGTGGCGCTGCTCCCCCAGGGACACTTCCAGGCCTTCCTGCGCGCCAAGCCGGACGAGCGGCAGCGACTCCTGGCCAAGCTGTTCCGCACCGGCCGGTTCGAGCGGGTCGAGGCGTGGCTGCGAGACCACCGGCTCGCCCTGCGGCGCACCTCCGACGCGCACGCGACGACCGTCGGCGACCTGGTCAGCCGGCTGTCCGAGGCCGCCGGCCGACCCGCTCCCGACGAGCTCTCCGGCCTCGCGACCACCGCCGAGGGCACGCTGGCCCCGTGGGCGCGCTGCGTCCGCGACGAGGCCGAGGCCCGGTGTCGCGCGGCCGCCACCGAAGTCGTCGCCGCGACCGCCGCCGACGTACAGGCGCGCGCAGGCGCCGTGGCAGCCCGCGAGCTGGCCGCCGCGCGCAGCCGTGTCGTCGCCGCGGCGGAGACGATCGAGCAGCTCGAGCGTCGGCAGGCCGCCCATGCCGCGGACGTCGCCCGCCTCGAGCGGGCCCGTCTCGCCGACGGAGTCCGTCCCCTCGCCCGGCTGGCGGACGAGCGCGCGGAGCTCCTCGCACACGCGGAGAGCCGCGCGGCGGCGTCGTCGGCGGCGGCGGCGCCCGGCGGGTTCGATGCCGACGACCTCGCAGCGGAGATCCGACGTCTGACGGACCAGGCCGCCTCACTCACCTCGCTCCTCCCGGCCGAACGCCGGCTCGCCGAGCTGCGCGAGCAGGCCGCTGCGGACGCCGGCCGGCTCCGGTCGCTGGCGGCCGATGCCGAGCTGGCGGCCGCCGAGGAGGAGTCACTGACCTCCGTCGTGCACGAGCTTGAGAACGCCGCCGTGGCTGCCGATGCAGCCGTGCGCGATCTTCCGGCCGCGGAGGCCGTGGCCGCCGGACTCCGCCGGGCTCTCGACGCGCACGCCTCGCTCGCCGCCGTGGTCGCGGACCGCGACGCCGTGCACGTCGAGCACGCCGCCGCGCGGGCACAGGTCGTCGATCTCCGCGAGGAGCTCCTCGACCTGCGTGAGCGGCGGATCGCCGGGATGGCGGCCGAGCTCGCCGGCTCCCTGGCCGTGGGCGACGACTGCCCGGTCTGCGGCTCCACCGACCACCCGCACCCCGCGCGGCCGGCGGCCCTCCACCCCGACGGCGCGGCCGAACGCCGAGCCCAGCGCGCGGTCGACGACGCACAGGCGGTCGAGCTCGCGCTGCACCTCCGCGTCCGCGAGCTCGATGCCGCCTTCACGGCCGCCCGTGCCGAGACCGCCGACTCCGACCCGCAGCACGCGGCTCTCGAGCTCGACGCGGCCGAGCTCGAGCTCGCCGGGCTCAGGGCCGCTGCTTCCGCACGGGACGCGACGCACGCGCGGCTGGCCGAGGCGCGCGCACGCACGGCCGCGCTCGCCGATGAACGTGTCCGACGTCAGGTGCGGACGACCGAGCTCACCACCGGCCTGGCCCACGTCCGGCACCAGGCTGCCGAGCTCGAGACGAGCGTCGCGGCCGCTCGCGGCGAGCATCCGGAGCTCGGGGCCGTCGTGGCCGAGCTCGAGACCCGCCGTGAGGCCCTGCGCTCGGTGCAGGCCGACCTGGCGGCGGCCGACGCGGCCCGCAGGTCCTCCGCCGAGGCCGAGACGGCGCTCGTGCACGCCGCCCTCGAAGCCGGGTTCGCGAGCCCCGCTGACGCCCGTGCCGCCGAGCTCCGCCCGGACGCCGTCGCCGAGCTCGATGCGCGGGTCCTCGACCACCGGACGGCGATGAGGTCCGCCCGCGAGGTTCTCGACGAGCCCGAGGCCTGGAGCCTGCTCACGACCCCACCTCCGGACGTCGACGCCCTCGACGCCGCGGCCCGTGCCGCCGCCGAGGCACTCGAGCGGTGCCGTGCCGCCGACGAGGTCGCACGACAGACCGACGCACGTGTGCAGGGCCTAGCCGAGCAGCTCGCCGCCGCGCTCGCCGCGTGGTCGCCGGTACGCCGCGACCTCGCTGTGGCGACGACCGTGTCCGCGTTCGCGGAGGGCAAGGCACCGGACAACCGGTGGCAGATGCGCCTCTCGGCGTACGTCCTCGCGTTCCGCCTGTCCCAGGTGGTGGCTGCCGCCAACGCGCGTCTGGCCGGCATGAGCGACCAGCGCTACTCGCTCGAGCACGTGGGCCGTCGCGGCGCCCGGGAGCTCCGGGGTGGGCTGAGCCTGGTGGTCCGTGACGACTGGTCGGGCGAGTCGCGCGACCCGGCGACCTTGTCGGGTGGAGAGACCTTCGTGGTGTCGCTGGCCCTGGCGCTCGGGCTCGCCGACGTCGTGACTCACGAAGCCGGAGGAGCCGACCTCCAGACTCTGTTCGTCGACGAGGGCTTCGGCTCGCTCGATGCCGAGACCCTCGACGACGTGCTGGACATCCTCGACTCGCTCCGCGAGAACGGCCGTGCCGTCGGTGTAGTCAGCCACGTCGCCGAGATGCGCGACCGCATCCCCACGCAGCTGGTGGTCGGCAAGTCCCGATCGGGGTCCACGCTGCGGGTCGCCGGCTGAGCCCGTTAGGTTCGGACCATGCTCGGTCTCGACCCCGGATTCACCGCACTCCCCTACCGTGCGCTCGGCGACGCCGCCCTGCAGCGCGCCCGGGATCTCGGCGCCAGTCACGCCGACTTCCGGTTCGAGCGGGTGCGCTGGCAGGACGTCCGAGTGCGTGACGAGGCCCTGCAGGGGGCCGCCGACGACGCTGACCTGGGGTTCGCCGTGCGGGTCGTCCACGAGGGCGCCTGGGGCTTCGCCTCGGGCGTGCACCTCACCGTGGACGAGGCGGTGCGCGTGGCCGAGGCCGCCGTCGAGGTCGCCAAGGTCTCGTCCGCGCTGACCACCGTCCCGGTCGAGATCGCGCCCGAGCCGGTGTACGACGACGTCACCTGGGTCTCGTCGTACGTCCACGACCCCTTCCAGGTCTCGGTGCACGACAAGGCGGCAGTGCTCATCGGCTGGACCCAGCGCCTACGCCGACACGCGGCGGTGCAGCACGCGACCGCCGAGGTCCTCCAGGTCCACGAGAACAAGTACTACGCCGACCTCGCCGGCACGCGCACGACCCAGCAGCGCGTGCGGTTGCTGCCCACGTTCACCGCGATGGGCGCCGACGACGACCGCGGCGTTTTCGACGACATGACCTCCATCGCGCCCCCGGTCGGCCGCGGGTGGGAGTACGTCGTCGGGTCGCCGGGCGACGGCGCGTGGGACTGGGAGGCGGAGCTGGCCGAGGTGCCCGAGCTGCTCGCCGAGAAGCTCGCGGCCCCGACGGTCGGGGCCGGCACCTACGACCTGGTCGTCCACCCCTCGAACCTCTGGCTGACGATCCACGAGTCGATCGGCCACGCCACCGAGCTGGACCGCGCGCTCGGCTACGAGGCCAACTACGCCGGCACGTCGTTCGCGACCATCGACAAGCTCGGGTCGCTGCAGTACGGCTCGAAGGTCATGCACGTCACCGGTGACCGCACGGTCGAGCACGGCCTGTCGACGATCGGCTACGACGACGAGGGAGTCGCCACCCAGAGCTGGGACATCGTCCGCGACGGCGTCCTCGTGGGTTACCAGCTCGACCGGCCGATGGCGCACCTCCATCCCGAGCTCAACGGCGGTCGGTCGAACGGCTGCGCCTTCGCCGACTCCCCCGGCCACATCCCGATCCAGCGGATGGCGAACGTCTCGCTGCAGCCCGGCGTCGAAGACCTGTCGACGGACGACCTGATCGGGCGGGTGGAGCACGGGCTGTACGTCGTGGGCGACAAGTCGTGGTCGATCGACATGCAGCGCTTCAACTTCCAGTTCACCGGGCAGCGGTTCTACGCGATCCGGGACGGCGAGCTCGCCGGCCAGGTCCGCGACGCGGCGTACCAGGCGACGACCACGGAGTTCTGGGGCTCCATGGAGGCGGTCGGCGGACCGGGCACCTGGGTGCTCGGCGGGGCTTTCAACTGCGGCAAGGCGCAGCCGGGGCAGGTGGCTGCGGTCAGCCACGGCTGTCCGACCGCGCTCTTCCGGGACGTGCGGATCCTCAACACCGACGAGGAGGGGGCCCACCGATGACCGTCACCACGACCGCGACCGTGCAGCAGCTGGTCGACCATGCGCTCGCGTCGTCCGCCGCCGACGACTGCATCGCGATCGCCCACCACCACACGGGTGCCAACCTGCGCTGGGCCAACAACACCCTGACGACCAACGGCGCGATGCAAGGCGTCGACGTCACGGTGATCTCGTTCGTGCGACACGCCGGCGGGCCGTCCGTGGCGTCCATGTCCGGGAGCGCGAGCACGGTCGAGCAGGTCCGGGACCTCGTCGAGGCCGCGGACGCTGCGGCGCGCGCGGCCGACCCGGCGACCGACGCGCAGGAGCTGGTGAACGGCGACGCCGCAGCCGACTGGGACGAGCCGCCGGAGGAGACCGACATCCACGTCTTCGACGCGTTCGCGCCGGCCCTGGGTGAGGCCTTCGGCCGTGCCCGGGCGGGCGGGCGGGTCCTCTACGGGTTCGTGAACCACGGCGTCACGACGACGTACCTCGCCTCGTCGACCGGGCTCCGGCTCCGGCACGTCCAACCGACCGGGCACTACGGGTGCACCGGCAAGACCGGCGACCTCACCAACAGCGCCTGGGTCGGCGGCGCGACCCGTGACTTCGTCGGCGTCGACGCCTTGGCGCTCGAGGCGGAGCTCGAGCGCCGGCTCGCCTGGGGCTCCCGCCGCGTCGACCTGCCGGCCGGGCGCTACGACACGGTCCTGCCGCCGACCGCCGTCGCCGACCTGATGATCGACGCGTACTGGTACGCCGGGGCCCGGGACGCCCACGACGGTCACTCCGTCTACAGCCGTCGTGGTGGCGGGACCCGGATCGGCGAGCAGCTGGTGCGCGCGGGTGTCACGCTCGCCTCCGAGCCGTCGTACCCCGGGCTGGAGTGCTCGCCCCATGTGGTGGTCGGGTCCTCCGGGGACGACCGGTCGGTGTTCGACAACGGACTCCCGCTGACCCGGACCGAGTGGATCCGCAACGGCACACTGGCGTCCCTGCTGCAGACCCGCGAGACCGCCACGCTCACCGACCAGCCGGTGACGCCGGCCATCGACAACCTGGTGCTGGAGATCGACGACGGCTCGGGCGACGTGGACGACCTCGTCGCCGGCACCGAGCGGGGGCTGCTGCTCACCTGCCTCTGGTACATCCGCGCGGTCGACCCGCAGACCCTCCTGCTGACCGGGCTCACGCGCGACGGCGTCTACCTGGTCGAGAACGGCGAGATCACCGGAGCCGTCAACAACTTCCGGTTCAACGAGAGCCCGGTCGACCTGCTCCGCCGCTTCAGCCATGCCTCCGCGACGGTTCCGGCGTTCAGCCGCGAGTGGGGCGACGACTACTTCTCCCGGACCGCGATGCCCGCGCTGCGCGTCCCCGACTTCAACATGTCCAGCGTCTCCCAGGCCATGTGAGACCGGGAGTCACCGCACGACGCGGAAGCGCGGTGACCTCCCGATCGCGTGGTACCCGTCGTCCAGCAGCAGCCGCGCGATGTACTGCCCGGGCGGCAGCGGCCACGACGTCGAGCCCTCACCGACCCAGTCGTGCCGGCTGAACCGCACGGTCCCCTCTACGTCGGTGTGCGTGTACCGGTACATCAGGTAGCTGCCCACTCCCCCGCAGTGACGACGACAGCGGTAGAGCCCGATCCAGTCGAGGTTGTTGCCCGGGGCGCGGGTGAATCTGACGTGGATGGGCTGGCCGACCCGATACGTGTGCCGGTCGGAGGTCAGGCGCGGATGGCTTCGAGGGCCGTAGACCCAGATCGGTGCTGACGCCTCGGTGCGCATGGTGGTCGACCGCATGAGGACCACGCGGTACCGCCCGGGACGCAGGTGGGCCGTGCGCAGGGAGACGACGCCGTCTCGAGCGCCCGCGGTCCCGACGGCGCGGGCCGGGGGGCCGAGATGGTCGCCGCGCAGCAGCCCGACCACCTCGTGTGCCTGACCACTGCCGTGGAACCGGACCCGCAGTCGCGAGCCCACCACGACCCGACGGTCGTGGGGCGAGACCAGGGCCGGCGCCGGCGCCGGTCGCACCGAGAACGTCGACACCACGCCGCGGTGGTCGGTGGGATAGGGCCGCGGGAACGCCAGGTCGACCTGGCGGTTGCCGGCCTCTCCCACCAGGAGGCTCGAGAGCGTGCGGGACGGCCCGGCGTGCAGCACCCAGTCGATCCGGTCCGGGAAGTCGTGCCGCCGCGTCTCCGGGCCACCCGGCGACCACGTGAACCCGGGATCGGCCACCGGGTCCGGGTGGACGTCCCGGTAGGAGTCGCGGAAGCCGGCCTTCGCCAGGGCCAGGCTCGCCGGCCACCTCACGGCGTACGGCACCGCGGGCCGGTGCCGCGCCACCGCCCGCGTCCAGTCGAGGTACGACGGGCTGTTGAAGTCGCCGGTCAGGAACACCGGGATGCCACGGGCCGCCAGCCGGGGCAGCCGCGCCAGCACCGGGTCGAGCGCCGCCTCGCGGAGGGTGCGCTCGAGGTGGAGCACCCGCTGCCTCGACGCTCCTTGGCGGACCTGGTAGGGCCCGTACGGCGTGGACGGCAGGTGGGTGTTGGCGACCGCGATGACCCGGCCGGGCACGGGCTCCACGTAGGTGAAGAGCCCGTGGGAGTGCGGAGGGTCCAGGATCGGGAAGCGGGAGATCACGTGTGCCTGCGGGCTGGCGTGCCAGCCGAGCAGGTGCGCGAGACGCCGGGTGTTCTCCTCCGCCTCCTGCACGCCCACCACGTCGGTGCCGCTGACGGCGATGATGCGGGCGAGTCGGTGCAGGGCCTTCGGACAGCCGTTGGACACGGGGCAGAAGCCACCGGTGGCCAGGTCGTAGTCGTCACCCCCGTAGAAGATGTTCTGGGTCATCACCGCGACCCGCGTCCGCGGCGGGTTCCCTCGCGGGGCCGGCGCAGGCTCGGATGTCGGCCCAGCGGTCGGAGCAACCGCGGCCCCACCCGTCGGCGCGGCGTGAGACCCGCCCGGATCGGCGCCGGACGGAGCGGCGAGCAGCCCGCTCGCGGTGACGACGAGCGCCAGCAGGGCCGGTCCGACCAGTCGGGATGCGCGCACGGCCCCGAGTATGCCGCTCCTGACTGAACAGTGGAACAGTCCGGGCGACCACGGGGTCGCTGGTCACTCCTCGGCGAAGGCCTCCAGGGGCGGGCACGAGCAGACCAGGTTCCGGTCGCCGTACGCCTGGTCGATGCGGGCGACGGGTGGCCAGTACTTGTCCGGGTCGGGTCCGGTCGGGAAGGCCGCGATCTCGCGCGGGTACGCCCGGTCCCAGTCGCCGACGATCGCGCGCGCGGTGTGCGGAGCACCGCGCAGCGGCGACTTCTCGACGCTCCACTCCCCCCGCTCGACCTGGTCGATCTCGCTGCGGATCGCCAGCATCGCGTCACAGAACCGGTCGATCTCGCCGAGGTCCTCCGACTCGGTCGGCTCGACCATCAGGGTCCCGGCGACCGGGAAGGACATCGTGGGAGCGTGGAACCCGTAGTCGATCAGCCGCTTGGCCACGTCGTCGACCGTCACGCCCGACGCCTTGGTCACGCCGCGGAGGTCGAGGATGCACTCGTGCGCCACCAGTCCCCCATGACCCTTGTAGAGCACCGGGAACGCGTCGTCGAGCCGGGCCGCCACGTAATTGGCGGACAGCACCGCGGTCGCTGTCGCGCGGCGTAGACCCTCGGCCCCCATCATCCGGATGTAGGCCCACGAGATCGGCAGGATGCCCGCCGAGCCGTACGGCGCCGCGCTGATCGCACCGATGCCGGAGCGCTGGTAAGGGTCGGGGTGACCGGCGTGGGTCGGCAGGTACGGCGCGAGGTGCGCGCGCACCGCGACCGGACCCACTCCCGGGCCACCGCCGCCGTGCGGGATGCAGAAGGTCTTGTGCAGGTTCAGGTGCGACACGTCGCCGCCGAACTCACCCGGCCGCGCGTAACCCAGCAGGGCGTTGAGGTTCGCGCCGTCGACGTACACCTGGCCGCCGGCCTCGTGCACGATCGCGCACAGCTCGGTGATCGAGTCCTCGTAGGCGCCGTGGGTGGACGGGTAGGTGACCATGATCGCGGCGAGCGAGTCGCGGTGCTCCGCGCACAGCCGGCGCAGGTCGTCGAGGTCGACGGAGCCGTCCTCGGCGGCCTTCACCACGACGACCCGCATGCCCGCCATCACCGCCGACGCAGCATTCGTGCCGTGGGCGGACGACGGGATCAGGCAGACGTTGCGGTCGCCGCCACCGTTGGCGAGGTGGTAGCCGCGGATCGCCAGGAGGCCGGCCAGCTCTCCCTGCGACCCGGCGTTCGGCTGGATCGAGACCCGGTCGTAGCCGGTCGCCTCCGCGAGCCACGACTCGAGCTGGCCGATCAGCTCGCGGTAGCCCTCGGCGTCCGCCGCCGGCGCGAAGGGGTGCAGGTCGGCGAAGCCCGGCAACGAGACCGGCTCCATCTCGGTGGTCGCGTTGAGCTTCATCGTGCACGAGCCGAGCGGGATCATGCCGCGGTCGAGCGCGTAGTCGCGCGCCGAGAGGGTGCGGAGGTAGCGCAGCATCTGCGTCTCGCTGTGGTGGCTCGAGAACACCTCGTGGGTGAGGTACGACGTCGTGCGGCGCAGCGTGGCTGGGATCGGGTCGCGGCTGGAGACGGAGTGGCTCCCGGGCTCGAAGACGCCGAAGGCGCGAAGCACGGCACCGAAGGCCTCGGGCCCGAAGGTCTCACCGACGCTCAGGCCCACGTGGTCGGTGTCCACCTGACGCAGGTGGACACCCTGCTCGCGGGCTTCGGCGACGACCTCCGCCGCACGCCCCGGGACGCGGGTGAGCACGGTGTCGAAGAAGTCCTCGTGGACGACCTCCACCCCACCGTGACGGAGCATGGCGCCCAGCTGGCGAGCCCCGGTCATCACCCGCTCCGCGATGGCACGCAGCCCCTCGGGGCCGTGGTACACGGCGTACATCGACGCGACGACGGCCAGCAGCACCTGGGCAGTGCAGATGTTGGAGGTCGCCTTGTCCCGCCGGATGTGCTGCTCGCGCGTCTGCAGCGCCAGGCGGTACGCCGGACGGCCCTCGGCGTCGACGGAGACGCCGACCAGCCGACCGGGCAGGTGCCGCTCCAGGCCGGCCGCGACCGACATGAACCCGGCATGCGGACCGCCGTAGAACATCGGCACGCCGAAGCGCTGGGAGGAACCGACGACGACGTCCGCCCCGAGGCCACCCGGCGCCTCGAGAAGGGTCAGGGCGAGCAGGTCGGAGGCGACCACCGCCAGGGCTCCGCGTTCGTGAACGGCGTCGATCACCGGACGGGGGTCGAGGATCCGCCCCGACGCGCCCGGGTACTGGATCAGGACGCCCGACACGTCGCCGTCGGGCAGCCCCTCGGTCAGGTCGGCGACCAGGACCTCGATGCCCATCGCGTCCGCTCGGGTGCGGACCACCTCGATGGTCTGCGGCAGCGCGTCGGCGTCCACCACGAACGGCCCGGAGACCGTGCGCTTCGCGCGGCGTACCACGGTCATCGCCTCGGCAGCGGCCGTGCCCTCGTCGAGGAGGCTGGCGTTGGCCGTCGGTAGGCCGGTGAGGTCGCCGACGACGGTCTGGAAGTTGAGCAGAGCCTCGAGTCGGCCCTGGGAGATCTCCGGCTGGTACGGCGTGTAGGCGGTGTACCAGCTCGGGTCCTCGAGCACGTTGCGACGGATCACGGCCGGGGTGATGGTGGCGTGGTACCCCAGCCCGATCATGGACTCCGCCGGCCGGTTCAGCCCGGCGAGCCGCCGCAGCTCACGGGCCGCGTCGTACTCCGAGAGGGGCTCGGGCAGGTCGAGGGTGCGCGAGGCGATGCCGGCCGGGACCGCGGCCGCCATCAGGTCGTCCAGCGAGCCGAACCCGACTCGCTCCAGCATGCGGGCGACGTCGTCCGGGCGGGGTCCGACGTGGCGGTCGGCGAACACGGGCTGTTGGCTCACGGGTGGCTCCTCGACTGGATCGTCTGATTCGCCTCCCCCTCTGTCGTCCCGCCCTGGGTGGTGGCGGTGCTCCAGAGTTGCCTGACCCGCACGGTCCTGGCGCCTGAGAGGTTCCGGGGAGGGGTTGCCCCTTCGGCGCTCCGGTCCCGCGTGACTGCTCGATCGTGAGGGCCACCCGGGCGAAGACTCTCCCGTGCGGGATCGTCAGCGCCCCCACTCTAACCCGACTCCCCGCAGACTCCGTGTCGACGTGGACGACGGTGTCGAGACGGCCGCCGGAGCGACGTCCGTCACCACCTGGGGCCGGACGCACCACAGCCGCAGGCTCCTGCCTGCGGCTGCCGCGGAGATGCGCGCTGTGCTCTAGCCGAGCCTGCGGGCCCGTCGGGCGGCGAGCTCGTCGCTGGCGTGCGGGGCGTCGTCGTCCTCGGCGGTCCGCTCACTCGGGAGCTCGGACAGGGTCCCCTCGATCTCGCGCCACACACCGCCGATGGCGATGCCGAACACGCCCTGGCCGCCCTGGAGGAG
This sequence comes from Nocardioides sp., assembly GCA_036270075.1. GTDB lineage: Bacteria > Actinomycetota > Actinomycetes > Propionibacteriales > Nocardioidaceae > Nocardioides. Next base: position 10,760 of record DATBDF010000360.1, on the reverse strand, counting down.
GTCGATGACCTCGTCGTTGCTCGTGCACTCGTACACCGACGCGCCGTCGCTCATCAGCGTGACCCGGGTGAGGTCGTCGGTGCCACGCGTGCGGAGGTGCTGGACGGCGGTGCGGATCTGCTGCAGCGAGATGCCGGCGTCCAGGAGGCGCTTGATCACCTTGAGCAGCAGGATGTCGCGGAACGAGTAGAGCCGCTGGGAGCCGGAGCCGGTCGCGCTGCGGACCGAGGGCTCGACCAGGCCGGTGCGGGCCCAGTAGTCGAGCTGCCGGTAGGTGATCCCGGCGGCGTTGCACGCGGTCGGTCCGCGGTAGCCGGTGTCGCTGGGCAGCGGGGAGACGTCGTCGGTGAAGAGCAGGCCTTGCTCCTCGGCGGCCTCGGCCGCGCGAGCCGCCTCGGTCTCGTCGCCCGGGGTGGGCGTCCGGTGCTGCTCGTTGTCGCTCACTACGACCCTCCGTCGGCTACCTCGGCTGCAGTGACTCCAGAGAAACCGTACGGCTCGAGCCACATCGGTGGAGTTACAACGAGGACAGTTCAAGGTAAGCCCGGGCGACAGAGTCGTCAAAGAGCACGGCGGCGTGTCGCAACCCTCAACCTCAGGTTGAGACTGATGGGCGAACCGGGCCACGGGACCAGCCACTGGACCAGTGGGGCCCCTCGGGACGCCCGGCAGTCAGCGGGTCTCGAAGTCCTCGGGCGAGACCTGGTCGAGGAACTCGCGGAACCGCTCGACCTCGTCCTCCTGCTCCGCAGGGGCGTCCAAGCCGGCCTCGGCCAGCACCTCGTCGGCGCACAGGATCCGACTGCCGGTCCTCAGGGCGAGTGCGATCGAGTCCGACGGCCGGGCGCTCACCTCGACGCCGGAGGCCAGGACGAGCGTCGCGAAGAACATGCCGTCCTTCACCTCGGTGATGCGCACCTCGGTGAGCTCGTTGCCCGTCGACTCGAGGACGTCCTTGAGCAGGTCGTGGGTGAGCGGACGCGGGGGTACGACGCCCTGCTGCGCGAACGCGATGGCGGTGGCCTCCACGGCCCCGATCCAGATGGGCAGGTACCGCTGTCCCTCGACCTCGCGCAACAGCACGATCGGGCTGTTCGACGGCATCTCGACCCGGACACCCAGGACGTCGACCTCGCGCATGTCTCCACAGTACCCCCGGCCCGCTCGGCCACCCCGGGCACCGGAGGCCCGCGCCGGGGGCGCCCGGGCGGGGTCAGTGACCGCGCAACCCGGCCTTCACCAGGGTCGCGTGGAGCCGCACGGACAGGGCGGCGATCTCGCTGACCGTCTCCTCCGCACGGCCGCGCGCCGCGGCGTCCCGTCCCCGCTTCTGCGGCGCGACCACCTGCTCCACGAGGCCGATCTCACGGTCGGCCGAGGTCTTGAACGCCCGGAGGTGGCGCGGCTCGAGCCCGAACTCGGCGAGCTCGCGCGCCGTCGTCACGATCACCAGGGCGTCGGTGTCGTAGTGACCCGTCCCGGTGCGCGGCGTCACCAGCCCGAACTGCTCGAGCTCGGTGAGCACGTCCTCGGACACCTCGGCGAGCTTCAGCAGCTCCTTGCGGGACAGCCGCAGGTTGTCGTGGCGCCGGAACGACTCCGGCGACGGCACCCCGTCCGCCGACAGCGCCACGGTCGGCACCGTCGGGACGACGGGCTCGATCGGCGGCGGTTCCATGCCGCGGTCGATCGCGTCGAGGTGCTCGCCGATCACCCGGAGGGGCAGGTAGTGGTCGCGCTGCATCCGCAGCACGTAGCGGAGCCGGTCGACGTCGTCGCCGGAGAACTTCCGGTACCCGGCGGGCGTGCGCTCCGGCTTGACCAGGCCCTTGTCCTCCAGGAACCGGATCTTCGGGATCGTCACCCCCGGGAAGTCGGGACGCAGGAGGTCCAGCACCTCGCCGATGTTGTGCCGCACCCGACCCGAGGCGGCCGCGCTGCCCTCCACGGTTCCCGTCACGGACGCGGAGCTGCGGGCCGGTCGCCGGCGGGCTCGTGCCCTTGGAAGAAGACGAGGCGGTACTTGCCGATCTGGACCTCGTCGGTGTCCTTGAGGACCACGGTGTCGATGCGGTCGCGGTTGACGTACGTGCCGTTGAGGCTGCCGGCGTCGGCGACGGTGAACGTGCCTCCCTCACGGGTGAACGTCGCGTGTCGGCGCGACACCGTGACGTCGTCCAGGAAGATCTCGCTGTCGGCGTGCCGGCCGGCGGTCGTGACGTCCTTGTCGAGCAGGAAGCGGCTGCCGGCCCCGGGGCCGCGCTGGACGACCAGCAGAGCCGAGCCGACCGGCAGCGCGTCGACCGCGGCGGCGTCCACCGGGTTGAGCTGGCGGTCGGAGGAGATCTCGGCACGATCCGTGCCGGCGATGCTGATCGTCGCCGTGGAGTCACCACCCGTCGCCGGGGGTGCGGCGTTCACCAAGGGCTTCCCGCAATGCGAGCAGAAGCGCGCCTCGTCGGGGTTCGCGCTGCCGCAGTTGGTGCAGTACGGCATCGGTGATCGTCTCCTGTCCAACCCTCAGGGAAGGGCTGAGGTTGATGGTTGCTTGCGAACCTATCAGGCACCTCGCGAGCGGCGGACGACTTCGCGGACGGGCGAACAGGAGGCGCCCACCCGGTCACCAGGTGGCTGTGACGATCACCCAGTGATCACTCGGCGAGGGTGGCCTGGTACGCCGTCGCGTCCAGCAGACCGTCGACGGCGTCGGCCTGCGACGGAGCCAGCTCGTAGAGCCAGCCCCCGCCGTAGGGGTCGCTGTTGACCAGCTCCGGGGTGGTGTCCAGGCTCTCGTTGACGGCGACGACCTCGCCGTCGACCGGGGCGTACACGTCGCTGACCGACTTGGTCGACTCGAGCTCGCCACACGCGGCCCCGGCGGTGACGGTGTCTCCCACCGCCGGCAGCGAGACGTACACGATGTCGCCGAGCTGGTCCTGGGCGTAGTGAGTGATGCCGATCCGCACCGAACCGTCGGCGTCGCCTGGGGTGCGCACCCACTCGTGCTCCGCGGTGTACTTCAGGTCATCGGGGTACACGGCTCTCCTTCGTCGACAGGGCGTGTCGGCAGGCTACTCGTGGTCACTGGGGTTGGGCGTACTGCGGTGTCGACGGCTGTCGTACGGCGGTGATGTCGAGGGAGTCGCGCTGCTGGAGCTGCACGGTCGCCCCGGCGTCGTCCTTGAACTGTGCGATCGGTCCGTCGACCAGCTCGAGCGCACCGCTGAGGGTGTGCGGGTCGCCGATCGCGTCGATCACGTACGGCGAGGTCACCAGCTGGCCGTCGATCTTCAATCCGCCCTGCGCCGGCTCGACCGCGCTCTGAGCAACCAGCCGTACCTTGCCGTTGACCTGCATCGCCTCCGCGCCGGCCGAACGCAGCTCCTCGATGGTGTCCAGGACGGTGTTCACGTCGACGGGGCGAGGTCCCTCGGTCACCGTCAACCGGATGCCCGGCCCCGTGGCGGGGACCCACCCGGCCAGGATGCTCAGCTCCTCGGCCTGCTTCTGGGCGGCTTCGAGGGCGGCGCTCTGCGCGGCACGGTTCTGCTCGAGGCGGCGGCGAGAGGTCTCGAGCTGGCTGAGCTCGCCCTGGGCGCGCTGCGACGTGTCGGAAAGGGCCGACAACGCATTGACCAGGTCCTGCTCCCGGTAGCCGGCGTAGGTGTTGTCGGTGTTGTTGGTGCGTACCTGGGTGATCGCCGCGAACCCCAGGACGGCGAGCAGGACCCCGACGATGACCTGGCCGCGCGACGGTCGCAGGAGTGCGGCGCGCAGGCGCTCGAGTCCCACCTCGTCCGCCGAGCCGGAGGCGCCGACCGCCCGACGAGGCGTCTCTCCCCCGACCTCGGCCGGGGTGTCGTGCACGTCGGGGACTTCGACGACGTCGACGTCGCGGGTGGGTGGCTCGCCCGGCACGGAATCAGGCATGCGATCGGGGACAGTGTCGGGCACAGAGTCGGGCTCGGAATCGGGCACGGAATCGGGCACCGAGTCGGGCACGGAATCAGGCATGGAAGACGTACCGCCTGATCTGGGCGACGTTGGAGAAGATGCGGATCCCGAGCACCACGATGACGCCGGTGGAGAGCTGGCCACCCACGCCGAGCTTGTCGCCGAGGTAGACGATCGCCGCGGCGATCACGACGTTGGAGAAGAACGAGACGACGAAGACCTTGTCGTCGAAGATGCCCTCCAGGTACGCGCGCAGAGCCCCGAACACCGCGTCGAGGGCGGCGACGACGGCGATCGGAAGATAGGGGTCGAGACCGGGCGGTACGTCGGGGGTGAAGATGAGCCCGAGGACGACGCCGACCAGGAGTCCCAGTGCCGCGATCATGTCCCGCTGTCCCCCATCTGCCTGTCCGTCCGACCGTCCTCGGCGGTCCTCGCCGAGCGCAGCGGCTCGACCGGAGCGGCCGGCAGCGTCATGGTGCCACCGTCACGCACGTCGAACCGGAACCCCAGGCTGTTCTTGAGCGCGTACCACTTCTCGCCGATCGAGCTCGAGAGGAGGCTCGCGGGCATCGTGTCGGGGTTGCCGACGACGTCGAACACGTAGGGCGGGCTGATCGGCTGGGAGTTCACCAGGATCCCGATGCCGACGTTGCGGAAGGCGCCGAGCGCCGTGAGGCGCTGCCCGTTGACGCTGATCGCCTCGGCACCGGATGCCCAGAGCGCGTCGGTCAGCAGCGTGAGGTCGGAGTCACGGACGAGCTGGCCAGGGGCACTGTCCGGAGCACTGTTCACCGTCACCTGGATACCAGGTCCGGACACGGCACCGAAGCCGGTGCGGCCTCCCAGCCGCTGTAGCCGGGCCTGGGTCGCCTGCTCCTGGCTCTGGAGGTCGTTGGTCCGAGACTGCAGGGCGAGCACCCGTGACTCCTCGGTGCTCAGCTGGCTCTGGAGATCGCTGAGGCCCTGCCGGCGCAGGTTCACCTGCTCGATCAGGGTCTCGCGACTGGCGTCGGACGCCGAGGCGTTGCGGCTCGTCTGGACGGCGGCGACGGTGACCAGGAGCCCGAAGGCCAGCAGCACCAGCCCCGCAGTACGGCGTGTCAGCGGGTGCGCTGGAGGCGCGGCGCCGGTCTCACGGCGACGAGCGGCGACGTGCTCGTAGTCGGCATCCAGCGACCGCTGGGTGATCAGCGTCAGCAGCGGCACGGTGTGGTCGGGGGGTCCGCCCGCGTTCCCCGAGGAGCGGGGCACCGGGGCGGTCGGCGCCTCAGCCATGAGCCGCCACCCGTCGATCGGTGGACTTGACCAGCTTGTAGACCTGGTAGGCGTACAGGATCCCGGCCCACCAGTACAGCCCGATCCCCCAACCGGCGAACGCCCAGCCGAACACCTTCGCGAGCGTCGCGACCGCCCCCGTGCCGTCCCCGAGCAGGAGCAGCGGGAACGCGTACAGGAGGTTGAACGTCGCGGCCTTGCCGAGGAAGTGCACGGGCAGCGCGCTGTAGCCACGGGTGCGCAGGATCGGCACCAGCCCCCAGAGGAGGACGTCGCGCAGCGGCAGCACGATGGCGAACCACCACGGGACGATGTCGCGGATGGCCAGGCCGATGACCACGGCGAGGATGTACAGCCGGTCGGCCACCGGGTCGAGCACCTCACCCAGCCGGGACGTCTGCCCGAGCCGGCGCGCCAGGTACCCGTCCAGGTAGTCGGTGACCCCGGATGCCGCGAGCACCGCGAGCGCCCAGCCGTCCGCCTCGGGACCGAGCACGAGCCACAGGAACAGTGGGACGCCGAGCAGCCGCAGGAAGCTCAGTGCGTTGGGGACGGTCCACACGCGCGCGTTGTCGCGTGCCGCATCGTCCGCCACTACCGCCTGCACCTTCCCGCCGCCCAGGTTTCCGCCCCCATCCGCCGCAGACACCCTATCCGGCGACACCTCGTGCCAGCGGATCACTGCTCGGTGCCGCGCTCGGCGGACACGCCGCGGTACGTCGACGCCTCGAGGTGCGCGCTGTCGCGGATCTCACCGACCAGCTCCTCGATCACGTCCTCCAAGGTGGCCACGCCCAGCGTGCTGCCGTCCGCGTCGACGACCCGGGCCATGTGCGCACCCCGCCGCTGCAGCTTCTCGAGCGTGTCATGGAGGAGGTCGTCGTTCCGGACCGTCGCGAACGGCCGGATCCACTTGTCCTCCACGGGCCGGTTGCGCCGGACCTCGTCGGTCTCGAGCACGTCCTTGATGTGCAGGTAGCCGATCAGCTCGCCGTCCTCGTCGGTCACCGGGAAACGGCTGAAACCGGTGGCGGCACACATCGCCTCGACGTCGGCCCCCGTCGAGCCCCGCCGCACCGTGTGCAGGGTGCTGGGAGGCATGAGGACCGTCTCGACGGTCTTCTCGGTGAAGCCGAGCGCTCCGGACAGCCGGTCGTACTCATCCTTCTCGAGCAGACCCTCCCCGCGGGACTCCTCGACGAGTGCGGCGACCTCCTCGCGCGTGTACGTCGAGCTGACCTCGTCCATCAGCCGCACGCCCATCAGCCGGAGCACCGCGGACGCCATGGCGTTGACGACCCGGATGACCGGTCGGGTCACCGACACGATGGCCCAGATCGGCGTCCCGAGCGCCAGGGCGGCGCGGTCCGGACCGGCCAGCGCGATGTTCTTCGGGATCATCTCCCCCAGCACGACGTGCAGGTAGACGACGATCGCGAGCCCGATCGCGAATGCCAGCGGGTGCACGAGGGACTCGGGGGCGTGCAGCGCGTGCAGCACGGGCTCGAGGAGTCCGGCGGCGGCCGGCTCGGCGACCGCGCCGAGGACCAGCGAGCAGACGGTGATCCCGAGCTGGTTCACGCCGATCACCAGCGACATGTTCTCCATCGCCCGCAGCGTCGTCCGGGCGAGCCGAGAGCCCTCCTCGGCACGGGGCTCGATCTGGGTACGCCGAGCCGACACGAGGGCGAACTCGGAGGCGACGAAGAAGGCGTTGCCGAACAGCAGCACGATCGCCAGCACGATGGCCGTGGTGGCGCTCATGCCCGGCCACCCCGGTCAACCGCCCCGTCGTCCGACGGCTGGTCCAGCACCCGGAGGGTGAGCCGGTCGATGCGCAACCCGTCCATGTGCTCCACGGTGAGCAGGGCGAGGCGCTGTCGTTCCGGCTGCTCCGGGTCCGAGCGGTCGGGCACGGGGACCTCCGCGACGTCCCCACGCGCGGGCACCCGGCCCAGCACCTGGAGGACCAGACCCGCGATCGTGTCGTAGTCCTCGTGGTCGGGCAGCTCGATGCCGGTGAGGTCCTCCACCTCGTCGGGCCGGAGCAGCCCGGACAACGACCACGAGCCGTCACTGCGTCGCCGTCCGCGCGCGCCCAGCCGGTCGTGCTCGTCGGCGATGTCCCCGACGATCTCCTCGATCACGTCCTCGATCGTCACGATGCCGGCCTGGTCGCCGTACTCGTCGAGGACGACCGCGAGCTGGCCTTCCTGCCGCAGCAGCGCGAGCAGTGGGTCCAGCCGCAACGTCTCGGGCACCACGATCGGGCGCGACATCAGGTGCTTGACCTTCGTCGTCTGCCGCTCGGTGATCGGCAGGGCCACCGCGTGCTTGACGTGCACCGTGCCGATCACCGTGTCCTCGTGGTCGAGCACCGGGAACCGTGAGTGGCCGGTCTGCCGCGCGAGCTCGATGACCGACCACGCCCGGTCGTTGGCCTCGAGGCTGATCGTGCGCACGCGGGGCGTCATGATCTCGCCGGCGGTACGCGTTCCGAACTCGACCGATCGCTCCATCAGCTCGGCGGTGTCGGCGTCGAGCGTGCCCACGTCGGCCGAGCGGGAGATCAGCGAGGCCAGCTCGGTCGACGACCGGGCCGACCGGAGCTCCTCCTGCGGCTCCATGCCCAGGCGGCGGACGATCGCGTTCGCCGAACCGTTCAGGACCCGGATCGGCATCCGCATCACGGCCGTGAACGCACGCTGGAAGCCCTGGGTGGCCCGGGCCGTCTCCATCGGCCGGGCGATGGCGAGGTTCTTGGGCACCAGCTCGGCGAAGATCATCGTCACCAGCGAGCTGACGGTGAGCGCGATCGCGACCGCCACCGGTTCCACCGCGTTCTCGGGCAGCCCGAGAGCGCGCACCGGGTCCGCGATGAGCTGAGAGATGGCCGGCTCCGCCAGGAAGCCGATCGCCAGGTTGGTGATGGTGATGCCGACCTGCGCGCCCGACAGCTGGGTCGAGAGCGACCGGAGCGCCTTCACGACTCCGGCGGAGCGGGTGTCGCCCTCCTCGGCCGCCTGCGCCACCTTGGGCCGGTCGACGGTGACGAAGGAGAACTCGGCGGCGACGAAGACCCCCGCGGCCGCCACCAGGAACACCGAGACGGCGAGCAGCAGCCAGGCCGTCAGCACGGGACCACACCCGAGCGCTGGGAGGAACAGGGTGAGGGGCGACTGTCAGAGCCGTCCATGGGCGGGTCGGGGTCCTTCGGACTCGGAAGAGGTGTGTCGCCAGACTCTACAGACCGCGGCCATCGGTCCCCGGAGCCTGGTCACGCGGCAGCCACGGCACCGAGGCCGCGGACCCGTCACCCGGTGGCGCCGTCCTCGGTCTTGGCCAGCCAGTCCACGAACGCGACCAGGTCCGCGTCGTCGGTGGGTACGCCGATCTCGTCGGCGAGGCACGTGGTCAAGGCGTCGCGGGCCGCGGTGTCGGCGGACCAGCCGGCCGCCAGGTCGTCGTCGCAGGTCGCCCACGCCTCGTTGTACGCGTCGACCTGCGCCGGCGTCAGCTGCGCGAGCTCGTCCGGGAGCGGGTCGGTGAGGACGGGCGCCTCGGTCGGCGTCGGGTCCGGCGTGGGATCGGGCGTCGGGTCCGGCGTCGGGTCGGAGGTCGGGTCCGGAGTCGGGTCGGGGGTCGGGTCCGGCGTGGGGCTCGGGGTGGGCTTCGGCGACGAGGGCGTCGAGGGGCTCGAGCCGGGCTGGTCCGGGTACGACACGATCGGGCCGTTCGGGTCCGACGGTGGGTTCTGCTGCGAGCTGGGCTTGTCCCCGTCGTGCTGGTGCCGGGTGCGTGGGCCCTCGGGACCGCGCAGGTCCAGGTCGCCCACCTGGGAGACCTGGTCCACGGCGATGGGGTTCGCGCCGATCAGGACACTGCTGGTGCGCAGCTGCGCCGCGATGGCCATCACCCGCGCGGCGTACTCGCTGCTGTGGTTGTACCGCAGGAGCGCCGACCGCTGCCCGGCCTTCGTCGACAGGTCGTCGTGGTCGGCACACAGGTAGACGGCCGAGCCGAGGGACGCGTCGTTGATGTCCTGGACGTCGCGGCGGCCGTCGCTGTCGCCGTCCACGGCCACGGCCGCCCAGGTCGAGGGAAGGAACTGCATGGGACCGACCGCCCGGTCGAACGTGCGGTCACCGTCGAGGCGGCCCGCGTCCGTGTCGAGGACCTTCGACGTCCCGTGGCGTCCGTCGAGGCGCGGACCGACGATGCCGGGGTGGTCCACGCCCTGGCTGTTCAGGTGGCTCCCGCCGTACTGGCCGTGGTCGGACTCGACCTGGCCGATCGCCGCCAGCAGGGCCCAGTCCAGGCTGCAGGAGGGATCGGCCGCGTCGATCACGACCGCCGACCGCTGGTAGGCCGCCAGGGCGACGTCCGGGATGCCGGTGGCGCCGGCCGACACGACCTGCACGGGCGGCCCGGACACGGAGGCGGGCTGGTGCACCTGTCGGCTGCTCGGCTCGGGCAGCCGGACCGGGGGGCCGCTGCTGGGCGGGGTGGCGGGCGCCGACGTGTCCGGGAGATCGGCCGATGCGGCCAGCACCTCCTGGGTCGGCTGCCGACCGCTGCCGACGAGGTACGCCGCGAGCACCGCGACCAGGCAAGTGGCCAGGCCGGCCCGCACCGGTCCGCGGCGCAACACTCGCCAGATCTCAGCCATGTCCCGAGAATCTCCCATTCCCCCGCTCATCGTGACTACGACGGTAATCGCACGGATCCGGGATGCCTACCCCGGCCCGGGTCACGGCGAGATGAAGGCTCGGTGACGGCACGGCATCGCGCGGGGAGTCGCGGAGCCGGGCACCGGGTCAAAATGTCGCGAAATCACAGCGCGGACACCGGCCCTCCCCTACGTTGCTGGTGACCTCTGACATTCGCCGCCGGTCCGGGGGGTTCCGCGGTGCCGCACGAGCGGAGCCCCCGGTATGGACGCCACGCCAGCCCTGGACGACCCGGACGATCCCCACGCCACCCGCGCGCCGCGCGCGACGGAACCGCGGAGGGCGGCTCGACGAGCGGTGCTCGCCGGCGCTGGTGTCGCCGCCGGCGCGACCCTGCTCCCCCAGGCCGCCGAGGCGGCCGAGGCCGGCTCGTACGCCGCAGCGCGGCACCGGGCCGCGCCCCTGCTCGGCACCCAGTCGCGCCATCTGGTCGGGCGGTTCGCGTACGGCGTGACACCCGCCCTGGCCCGGCAGGTGCGGAACCACGGCGGCGCCCGCAGGTGGTTCGACTGGCAGCTCTCGCCACAGCGCGTCGAGGACCGCGACACGAGCCGGATCGTCACCTGGTTCCCCGGCCTCGCCTGGTCGCCGAGCAGGATCTGGCACGAGACGGTCAGCGGTGGGATGCCCGGCTGGGAGGTGATGCAGGACTACCAGAGCTGGGTGCTGCTGCGGAGGATGACCAGCAACCGTCAGCTCCTCGAGACGATGACGGAGTTCTGGGAGAACCACCTGCACGTGCCCGTCTTCGCCGACGGCGTCTACACCTGGCGGAAGAGGTACGGCGACGTGATCCGC
>DATBDF010000359.1:0-4211 GCA_036270075.1 Nocardioides sp. | reverse complement strand
CCCCGACGATCTCCTCCGCACCGACCCCGACCGGCCACCACTGCAGCTGCTCGCGGGTGTGCGTGACCAGCTCGGCACGCAGGTCGACCGACTCCGGGTCGGCCAGCTCCAGGACGCCGTGGACCAGGCTGCCGAAGGTCGCACCGGACGGCAGGTCGGCCATCGGTGACGGCACGCCGACCTCGGCGGCAGTCGCCGGGGTGGCCGGCTCCGCGGTCTCGAACTCGTCGTCCGTCGGCTGGACCTCGGGCTCCGAGCCCACGCCTGTGGGCTGCTCCTGCACCCTGATCAGGCCCGAGTAGGAGGTGCGCCGCCACTCGGTGTCGACGTCACGCACGAAGACCCGGGCTGCAAGCTCGCCGTCCGCACCACGCACGACACCCGGCACGTCGGCGGCGACCACGGACACCTCGGGGGACGGTCCGCCGAGCTCGCCGAGCAGGCCGAGGATGCGCGCGGCGTACGCGTCGTCCTTGACGGCCTGGCTGTCGGGGACGTCCGCCTGCCCCGGCTGACGTCCGAACAGAAGCCGGTGGAGGCCGCCGTCGGGGGTGTTCCGGGTCGGAGCCCACCACGTGACGACCTGCGACTGAGCGCGGGTGAGGGCGACGTAGAGGTCGCGAAGCTCCTCCCCCGCCTCCTCGGTCAGGTGTGCGCGCTCGTGCGCGGGCCAGGCGGTGCCGGCGCCGGCGACGTCGACCATCCGGGTGCCGCGCTCGTCGTGGTAGCGAGCGACGTCGACCGGGCGGACGAAGTTCATCGAGGCGAAGGGCAGATGGACGACGGGGTACTGCAGCCCCTTGCTCTGGTGGACCGTCGTGATCTGGACGGCGGCGGCGTCGCTGTCGAGCCGGCGCACCCGCTCCGAGGCGACGTTCTCGCGCTCGGAGCGGAGCCACTCGAGCAGACCGGTCAACCCGAGCGACTCACGTCGCGCGGTCTCGTGCAACGTCTGCGCCAGATGGCGCAGGTCGGTCAGCTGGCGCTCACCGCCCACCGTGCCGAGCATGCGCGCGGTCAGTCCACGCTCCTCGGTGGCCTCGAACAGGGCGGCGACACCGCGGCCACGGAGCAGGAGTGCCCATCCACGCAGCCGGTCGCCGAGCCCGTCGGTGAGCTCGTCGCCGCCCGCGTCGAGCTCGGTGAGGGTGTGGCCGAGGAACGACGTGAGCGCGGCGGCTCGGACTCGCGCCGACCGCTGCGGCTGCTCGAGAGCCTCGAGCAGGCACAGCCACTCGTCGCCGGCCGGCGAGGTGAGCAGCTTGGTGCCACCACCGACGACGGCTGGGATGCCACGCTTCGCGAGCTCGGCGCGCACCAGCTCGGCATGGGACCACTCGCCGACCAGGACGGCGACGTGTCGCGCGGCGATCGGCTCGCGGTCCCACGTCGCGTCGGAGGCGAGGAGACGCGCGATGTCGGCTGCGCAGTCGGCGGCGATGTGCCGCCGTGCGTCATCGGCCCGGATCAGTCCCCGAGCGAGCTTGAAACCCGACCGCTCCACCTGCCGCACACGGAACGGCTCAGGGAACGGCTTACCGGCCAGCCGGGTCCCCGGGTGCGCAGCGGTGACCTCGCGGACGACGATCCGCTCGTCGCCCAGCGCGGCGCCACGGAGCACGACCTGGAGACGCTGGACGAGGTCGGAGTCGCTGCGGCGGTTCACGTCGAGCGTGGCCCGGGTCGTGGCGGTCGCCGCGGCTGCGAGGTAGGTGACGACGTCACCGCCCCGGAACGCGTAGATGGCCTGCTTCGGATCCCCGATCAGCACCATGGTGGAGCGACCGGAGAACGCACGGTCGAGCACCTCCCACTGCTTGGGGTCGGTGTCCTGGAACTCGTCGACGAGCACGATCCGCCAGCGCCGGCGCATCCGCTGCCGTGCCGGCGCGTCCTCGTGCGCGAGGGCGTCCCCAAGACGGCCGAGGAGGTCGTCGTACGACAGGATCCCGAGCCGTCGCTTGCGCCGATCGACCTCGGCGCGGACCTCGCGCGCGAACGCCACGCGCGCCCCGGCCTCCGACTCGGCGTCATCGGCCTCGGCCAGCTCGGCATGGGCGTCACCCACGACGACGCGTGCGAGCGTCAGAGCTGCCGCTCGCCCGAAGGGTGGGTCGTGGGTCAGATGACCGAAGCAGCGGAGGTACACGTCGTCGACCACCTCGACGACCAGGTCGTCCAGCGACTCGACGAGCGTGGCACCGGTGTCCGTGTCGCCCGCGACCCCGAGCGATCGCAGCACGGTCTGGCAGAACTGGTGCGTCGTGGCGATGGTCGCGGCGTCGAAGGAGGCCAGTGCGTCGCGAAGTCGCCGGTGGCGGAGCTCCACGTCCCGCTCCAGGAGCGTGGCGATGACGGCGTTGTCGCGGTCGGCCGACGCCGGGTCGGCCAGCGCACGCTCGGCTGCCACCAGCTGGTCACGCACGCGCTCGCGGAGCTCCTGGCTGGCGGCCCGCCCGAAGGTGATGACCAGGAGCTGGTCGAGCGGCACGCCTTCCTCGGCGACGTACCGGGTGACGAGGGCGGCGACCGTGAACGTCTTGCCCGTGCCGGCACTCGCCTCGAGCAGCGTCGTACCGGTGGGGAGCGGACCGGTGAGGTCGAAGGACTGCACGGGCGCGATCACCAGCTCCCCTGCTCGGCCTCGATCAACGGGCTCCACACGCGCATCGCCAGGGCACCGAATCGGCCCGTCTCCCCGGGGAACGCCTCGCCCGAGGACGGCGCGCCTCCGACCTCCGGCGGCTCCTCGAGCCGGCCCCAGATCTTGAGGACCGACGGCTCGGACTGCTCGCCCGGGAACTTGGAGTCCCTCCAGTCGAAGCCGGCCTTGACCAGAGCGTCGGCGACGTCGGCCCGCGTCCGACGTGCGCGGGCGTAGCCGAGCGACGCCTTGAGCGGAAGGGGCAGCGGGGCCCGGAGCCCGTGGTCGCGCAGCGCGACCAGGTCGAGCAGGACGGTGCGGGCCGTGTGGTCGAGCGGCCCGAGGAGCGAGGTCGCGACGTCGTCGCGGGACCTGCTGTGGGGTCGGCCGATGGTGTGGGCGGTCCAGTTGCGATCGTCGTCGGACACCGTCAGCGCGAGGAGGTTGACCCACGACGCGATGCGGTGCTTCCCGCCCAGTCGGGAGTAGGTGACGGGGACGAGCCGGTCGCCGTACACCTCGGGCACGGTGCCCACCAGCCGTCGACCCCCGCCGAGATCGACCGCGACATCCACGGCCCGAGGTGCCGCCTTCCGCAGGTCGGCCGCCGCGTCCCGGAGTGGGTGGGCGCGTTCGAGGATCTGCCCGAGCATCCGCCATCCGAGCTGGCCGGGAGGCAGCTCCCCACGTCGCCACTCGCGCTGCTTGACGACGCCCGGGTCGAGCCCGGCCAGGAGATCGGTGAGCACCCGGTCACCGACCGCCCATTGGGCGAGGTTGTCGATCTCGACCGGCAGGGCGTCCTCGGGCTCGTCCTCGTCGGCCGGCAGCGCGACGTCGACCCCGTCTCGGCCGAGGAAGCCCTTGATCGGGTCGGACCAGAACCTGACGAGGTCGGCCAGCGAGACGTCGAGGGACTCCGACGGCCCGAGAGGTCCGTCGAGGAAGGGCACCGGAGCCGAGCGCGGCCCTGCAGCCGCGCGGGCGCCAGCGGCTGCGGCGGAGTCGAACGAGAACGTCGAGTGGGGGACGAGGGCGCCGGGCGACACGTTCCGTGCGTCGAACGGCTGCAGCGGGTGACGCACGGTCACCGCCGCGGAGACCGGACGACCGTCGCTGGTGGACGCGGTCGTGTCGAGGGCGTCGAGCACCTCGCCCAGGGGTACGGCGGGTGGTCGCGGCTGGCCGGAGAACTCGTTGGCCCCGGTGTAGGTGATCACCAGTGTCTGCGTCGCGGCCAAGATCGCGTCCAGCAGCAGCTGGCGGTCCTCGCTGCGGGCGTCGCGCTCGCCGGTCATCGGGGTGCGGGCGAGCACGTCGTCGCCGTCGACCGAGCCCTGACGCGGGAACACGCCGTCGTCGAGACCGAGCAGGCAGACGACGCGGTGCGGCACCGAGCGCATCGGCACCATCGTGCAGACGGTCAGGGTGCCGGTGCGGAAGTTGGCCCTCGTGGGCCGGCCGGCGAGCCGGTCGGAGAGCAGCGCGCGTACGTCGGGCAGCCGCAGGTCGACGTCGCCGAGATCGGCCGCAGCCCGGCGGACGCGGGCCAACTCGCGCTGCACCT
>DATBDF010000358.1:0-6142 GCA_036270075.1 Nocardioides sp. | reverse complement strand
GGTCCTCACGGCGGTCGCCACTCTCCCCGGGCTGCTCGTGCTCCTCGCCGAGCCCGTGCTCCGCCGTCGCGCTCCCACCGACCGGGAGAGCGCGCGCCCGCTGGAGGAAGCGCGTCGTGGCTGACCGTCCCTACACCCTGCTCAGCTGCAGCATGTCGATCGACGGCTACATCGACGGGGCGACCGAACGACGCCTGCTGCTCTCCAACGACCTGGACTTCGACCGCGTGGACCAGGTCCGGGCGGGTGTCGACGCGATCCTGGTGGGAGCGACCACCGTCCGCAACGACGACCCGAGGCTGCTCGTGCGCGACTCGGGTCGACGGCGCGCGCGGGTCGACCACGGCCTGCCGGAGCAGCCGGTCAAGGTCACGATCACCCAGCGCGGCCGGCTCGACACGTCCCACCGGTTCTTCGCCGACGACGGCTCCGACAAGCTGGTCTACGCGTGCACCCGCGTGGTGGACGACGTCGAGCGACGACTCGGGGGCGTGAGCGAGGTCGTCGACGGCGGTGATCCGGTCCGGATGGCCGACCTGACCACGGACCTGCACGCCCGCGGCGTACGCCGGCTGATGGTCGAGGGCGGTGGTGCGGTCCATACGCAGTTCCTCGCCGACGACCTGGTCGACGAGCTGCAGCTGGTCGTCGCGCCGTTCTTCGTCGGCGAGAAGGGCGCGCGACGGTTCGTCGGCGAAGGCCGCTTCCCGTGGAACCCCGGCCGCCGCGCGAGGCTCGCCGAGACCCAGCAGCTCGGCGACGTCGTCCTCCTGCGCTACGCGCTGTCCGAGCGGTTCACCGACGCCTCGACCCTGACGTGAGCCCCGGCCGGCCTGCGCGCCGGCTCCGCGGTCGGGTCGGGGTCCTCGAGCACGAGGGCGAGGCCGGCGATGACCGCGACGAGCTCCGCGACGGCGGCGCCGAAGACGTAGAAGCCCGCCCAGCTCTCATGGGTCCCGAAGAGGCCGATCGTGCTCGCCAGGGTGAACGCACCGAGCGTGGCGATCCCGAAGCAGGCGGCCAGAGCGCCTGGCAGCCAGTGCCGCCAGCGCACCAGCAGCCCCGCGATCACGACACCCGAGACGACGTTGACCAGGAACGCCGGACCGATCACGTGGACGCCGCGCATCCCGTCGAGCCAGAGCCAGCCGTGGATCGCCACGGACGCCAGGACGGCGAGAGCCGCCACGTAACGCAGAACCATGTCTCCCCCTTCGTCACCGAAACGGCGACCCCGTCGGGTGAACGCGAACCCAGCCCCGTGCCGGTTCGGTCACCGCGGGGAAAGTGTGAACCAGATGCCGAGGCCACGCAGGGGGAACACGCATTTCTTGACGCGCCCGCAGCGACGGATGAAGCGAGCTCGCCCGCGCTGAGCGCCCGACGTCACCAGTTCGGACGCATCACGCAGAACCGGACGCCCGCGGGGTCCATCAGGGTCGCGATCCGGCCGTACGGGGTGTCCTCGGCCGCACGCACGAGCTCCCCGCCGGTCGAGACGGCCTTCGCGATCGTCTCGTCGGTGTCGGAGGTCTGGAGGTAGAGCTGCCACCGCGCCGGCTCGTCGCCCAGGAAGCTGCTCGCGTCCATGATCCCCGCCCGCGCGTCCTCGTTCAGGCCGAGCGTGGTGTAGCGGAACTCCGGGGAGTCGGACATGACGTGTGTCTCCCAGCCGAAGGCCTGCTGGTAGAACGCGACGGCGTCGTCGTACCGGGTCGAGAGGGTCTCGAACCAGCTCGGAGCGTTGTCCGCGGCGCGGGTCACGAAGCCGGGGAAGGTGTCCGCCTCCCAGGCGCCGACCGCGGCGCCGGCCGGATCGGCGAGCTCGGCGAACGATCCGAGGTCGGCCACGGGCATCGGCTCCACGAGGACCTGCCCGCCCGCAGCAGTCGCCCGCTCGACCGTCCCGGCCAGATCTGGCGTGGCGAGGAAGACCGTCCAGGTGGGGTGGGCCCCGTCCGGCGTCGGGACCAGGCCTGCGATCGGCTGGTCGCCCCGGAACAACATCCGGTAGCCCTGGTACTCCTCGCTCGGCTCACCGGCCGACCACCCGAAGAGGTCGCCGTAGAACGAGATCGCGGTGTCGACGTCGTCGGTGGACAGCTGGATCCAGCAGGGTTCGCCGGTGGTGCTCATGTGCGCTCCTTCAGGGTTCACTCGGACGAGAGGTGGGCGGCGACGACCGGAGCGGTCACCTTCGCCTTGATCAGGTGGGTCTGCCCGGGCAGCGTCTCGAGCCGTCCGTGTGCCAGGGCGTCGGCGACCGCGGCCTGGCTGTTCTGCAGGTACGCCGGGCTCCTGCCACCGGCGATCACCAGGACGGGCTGCGTCACGGCGTCGTACGTGCCCAAGGGCAGCGGCGTGCCCTGCTGGCGGTCGAGGACGATCGCGTAGTCGTGGGGCAAGGTCGGAGCCACGGCCGTCAGCTTCCTCCAGACCGGCAGCAGACGCATCACGCCGACCATGAAAGCAGGCGCACCGACGGTCCTCAGGAACAGCTTCACGGCATCGCCGTGGCGGCCTTCCTCGACCAGCGCCTGAGTCCGCACGCCGAGCCGGGGGTCGTTCGGGGCATGGGTGTCGTCGACGATGAACGGCGCCTCGTACACGGCGATCCGGTCGATCGGGAGTCCTGCTCGCGCTGCCTCGAGCACCAACACGGCGCCGGAGGAAGCGCCGAACAGGTGTGCGTGTCCGCCGGCGGCGGCGACGACCGCAGCCAGGTCCTCGATCTCCCGGTCGGGGTGGTACGCCGTGTTGCCGGGCTCGCTCTCACCACGGCCGCGTCGGTCGTAGACGTGGACGGTGAACTGCGGCGCCAGCCTCTCGGCAAGCGGGCGCGACGGTCCCATGCGGCGCTGGCAGAGTGCCCCGTCGACGATGACCAGCGACGGCCCGGACCCGTGGACCTCGTAGGCGATCCGGGTGCCGTCCGCCGAGACGGCGTACCGGGTCCTCGACGTGTCGTTCACGGTCTCCTCGCTCGGGGTGGTGCGTGCGGACATGCTGTCTCCTCGCTCGTGGTCGGACACCCATGCGTCGCGCGGGGAGCGGCGGATTCGACACACACTCCGTGATTTCTGGCGTCACTCCGGGCCCGGGTCGCGTCCGCCGCATACTCTGCCGCCCGTGACCTCGCCCACGCGTCGCCGCGACCTCCTCGTCGGCGCCTGTGCGCTGCTCGTCACGGTCTCGGTCGTGCGGCTCGGTGTCGACCGCGAGATGCTCGCCCACGTCCACTCCCTGCGGGGGGACCGGCCGCCGACCGATGCCCAGGTGCCGGTGATCGAGCACCTCCGCCACGGCACCGAGTGGGCGGTCTGGCTGGCGCGCCTGCTCGTGGGGGCCGCGGTCGTCGCGTGGATGGCGGTGGCACGCAGGATCGTGCAGACCTACGACTGCGACCTCTACCGGTCGGACCCCGGGTTCGCGGTCTCGGGGTGGTTCATCCCGCCGATGAACCTCGGCGCCCCCTACCTGCTGATGGCCGACGTCTGGACGGCGAGCCACCCGTCCAGGAGGCCGGAGGCCATCGTCGATCGGCTCCCGGTGCCGCGACGGATCCTCGTCTGGTGGGGCCTGTTCCTGGTCAGCGTGGTCGTCGGATGCATGGGGCTGCTCGACGCTGTGCACGGAGGCAGTCCGTGGGCACCCTTCGACGTACGCCTCGACTCCGTGACGACCACGTGCCAGCTGGTCTCGGCAGCGGTGCTGGCGTGGATCGTCGTCCGGGCCACCGGGTTCATCGAGTGGCGGGCGGCGACGTCAACGCAGTGATCGCGACTGCGACGCGCGAGCCGCCAGGACGGCCCGCTCCGCCTCGTTCGCGGTGAGGGATGCCGCGTGGTCGAAGGCCGTGGCCGCCTCGTCGTGGCGGCCGGCGCGCGAGAGCAGGTCGCCGCGCACCGCGTCGACCAGGTGGGACCCGGCGAGGGAGCGATGGTCGGCGACGTCGTCGAGAACGGCCAGGCCCTCCTCGGGGCTGTAGGCCCGTCCGTGTGCCACCGCCCGGTTGACCTGCACCACGGGGTTGTCGCCCAGGTGCGCCAGCAGGTCGTACCAGTCCGCGATGGCCCGCCAGTCCGTGTCGGCCGCGGTGGCTGCCCGGGCATGGCAGGCGGCGATCTGGGCCTGGATGACGTAGGGACCGACCGGGCGGCCGGAGGCGCTCGCGGTCATCGCCCGGTCCAGCGCGGCCAGCCCCCGGCGGATCATCAGCTCGTCCCACCGTGAGCGGTCCTGGTCCTCCAGCAGGACCGGTCGTCCGTCCGTGTCGGTCCGCGCGTGCAGTCGCGACGCCTGCAGCTCCATCAGGGCGAGCAGGCCGTGGACATCCGGCTCCTTCGGTGCCACCTGGGCGAGCATCCGGGTGACCCGGATCGCCTCGGCGCACAGGTCGGGCCGGGTCCAGTCGTCACCGGCGGTGGCGGTGTACCCCTCGTTGAAGATCAGGTAGAGCACGCCCATCACGTCGTCGAGCCGCTGCTCGCGCTCATGCCCGACAGGCAGCTCGATCGACTCACCCTCGAGCGTCTTCTTGGCACGGGAGATGCGCTGACCCACCGTGGCGTCCTTGGTGAGGAACGCGCGGGCGATCTCGGGCACCGTCAGGCCACCGACCAGCCGCAGCGTGAGCGCGGCGCGGCTCTCGGGCGAGAGGGCCGGGTGGCAGGTGAGGAAGATCAGCCGCAGCACGTCGTCGTCGATGTGGTCGACGAACGCGTCGAGGTCGGGCATCTCCACCTCCTCCCGTTCCAGGGCCTGGCCGAGCTCGGTCGTCCGTCGGCGCAGGGTGTCGGCCCGGCGGAACGCGTCGACGGCACGCCGCTTGGCGGTCTGCATCAGCCAGGCAGCGGGGTTGTCGGGAACGCCGTCGCGTGGCCACTGCTGCAGGGCGGCGACGAGCGCGTCCTGGGCGAGGTCCTCGGCGAGGGAGAGATCGCGGGTCATCCGGGTGAGGGCCCCGACGAGCCGTGCCGACTCGTCGCGCCACACCCGCTGGACGGTCTCATGAGGGTCCTCGGCGGTCCCGGCTTCGCTCACACGAGGAGACTAGGCGGGACCGCCCGACGTCGTCGTGCTCACGTCCCGGTCGGGGCCTCATCGGGCTCGGCGATACGGCGGATCTCGACGGCGCCCTCCCAGCCCGGCCAGTGCTGGAGGTGCAGGTCCGCCATCTTCTGGCCCTCGGCCCGTGCCTCCTCCTCGGAGTCGAAGGAGACGATGGCCCAGCCACCGATGACCTCCTTCGCCTCGGCGTACGGCCCGTCGGTGACCGTCAGGGTGCCTCCGCGCACGCGGAACTCGACGGCGTCCTTGGCGCCGTAGAGGCCGCCGCCGTCGAGGAACGAGCCGTTGGCGATCGCCTCGTTCACGTGCTCGCCCATGGCCTCCATCAGCGCCTGCGGCGGGTTGGCCTTGGACTCGTCCATCTTGACGAAGCACAGGTAGCGCATCGGTGCGTCCTCTCGGTGAGTGATCGTTCGCCCCTACGTCGCACGACCGATCCGGGTTTCGACATCGATCCCTGACTTTGTCTCACAGGTCCTCGCCGAGCGCCAGCAGCAGGTCTCGGTACGTCGTCTCGGGATCGGTGCTCGGAACCCGCAGAGCGGGCAGGGCGTCCAGCCGTTCCGCCCACATCCGGATGGCCTCGTCGCCGCCGTCCCGGTCAAGGACGGCAGTGGTGTACCTCGTCCACTCGTCGTCGACGGCATCCTCGTGCCGGTCGCGGAAGCGCTCGACCAGGGTCGCGGGGTCGGCGGTCAGCATCACGTGGACGTGCGAGGCGCCGGCGTCCGTGGCTGCCGCGACGAACCGGCTCAGCTGGTCATCTCGTGCCACCAGCTGGGGGAGCACGACGTCGTGTCCCGTTCGCAGGTAGCCGGTGACCATCGCCAGTGCCGCCGTGCGGGCACGCCCCGCGGCCTCGTCGTCGACCTGCCAGCCGCCGATCATGGTGCGGAGCTCGTCGATGTCGCACCGCAGGACGCCGCGATGCTCGACGGCGTACCGGCGGGCCAGGGTCGACTTCCCGACCCCGGGTGCGCCGTTCAGATGGATGAGCCGGGTCATTCCGGCTCCGCGGTGGGGCCGCTCCCGGGGCCTGAGCCCGGTCCCGTGCCCGGTCCCGTGCCCGGCG
>DATBDF010000357.1:0-4107 GCA_036270075.1 Nocardioides sp. | reverse complement strand
GCAGCCGCCGCGTACAACACGTGCTGCATCGATCCGCGGATCAGGGCCAGCTCGATCCTCACCGGAGGCGCGTTCGGATTCGATGGCGAATGGTTCCCGCCCGGGACTCCTCCGGTGCTCTTCGTGCACGCCACCGCCGACGAGGTGAACCCGTACGACGCGAGCACGTCGATGTTCGGGCAGGCGCAGTCGCCCAAGTACCTGCTCACCGTCGAGGGCGGCTCCCACCTCGAGGTCTACGTCGATCCGCCCTGGGAGGAACACGTCGCGGCCGCGATGGTCGCGTTCTTCGACCTCTACCTCAAGGGCGACCAGTCCGCCGCCGGCCGTCTGACCGATGCAGGCAACCAGCCCGGCTACACGCTCCAGCCCGGCTAGGCAGACTGCGACGGTGCTGGACCGATTCGTCCCCGGGATCCGCCTGGTGCGGTCCTACCGCCGCGCGTGGGCGCGTGCCGACATCGTCGCGGGGATCGTGCTCGCGGCGATCCTGGTGCCGCAGGGCATGGCGTACGCCGAGCTCGCGGGGCTCCCGCCGGTGACGGGGCTCTACACCACCATCGCCTGCCTCGTCGGCTACGCGATCTTCGGACCGTCGCGGGTGCTCGTGCTCGGCCCCGACTCGTCCCTGGGCCCGATCATCGCCGCGACCATCGCGCCGCTGGTCGTGGCCGGCAACGCCCAGCAGGCCGTCGCCTACGCCTCGGTCCTGGCCCTCATGGTGGGCGGGTTGACCATGGCCGCGGGTCTGCTGCGACTCGGCTTCGTCGCCGATCTGCTCTCGCGACCCACCCAGCTCGGATACATGAACGGACTCGCCCTGACGATCCTGGTCAGCCAGCTACCCAAGCTCTGCGGCTTCTCCGTCGACGCCGACGGGCTGCTCCCGGAGGCTCGCGCGTTCGTGCAGGGCGTCGCGAACGGCGACGTGGTCGCGATCGCCCTGGTGGTGGGCGTGGCCAGCCTGGCCGTGATCCTGGTCTTCCAGCGCTTCCTCCGAGCCGTGCCAGGAGTGCTCGTCGCCGTCGTCCTCTCGATCGCAGCGGTGCGGCTGCTCGACCTGACCAGCCACGGCGTCGCGGTGGTGGGGGCGATGCCGCAGGGATTCCCACCCCTCACGATCCCCACGGTCCCGGCCGACGACCTGCCCCTCCTGGCTGCCGGCGCGCTCGGGATCGCGGTCGTCTCGCTGACCGACACGATCTCGACCGCGAGCGTGTTCGCTCAGCGGTTCGGTGCGGAGATCGACGGAAACCGGGAGATGGTCGGTGTGGGGGCCGCCAGCCTGGCTGCCGGTCTGTTCCAGGGCTTCCCGGTGTCCACCAGTGGTTCTCGGACGGCCGTCGCCGTGCAGAACGGCGCTCGCAGCCCCCTGGCCTCCCTGGTCGGCGTCGCCGGCGTGGTCACCATGCTGCTGGTGGTGCCCGGCCTGCTGAAGAACCTGCCCCAGCCGGCCCTCGCGGCGGTCGTGATCGCGGCGTCGCTGTCCCTGGCGGACCTCGCTGGGCTCGGGCGGCTACGCCGGCTGCGAACCTCGGAGTTCGTCCTCGCCCTCGCCGCGTTCCTCGGCGTCGCCGTGCTGGGGGTGCTGCCGGGCATCGCGATCGCCGTGGCGTTGTCCATCCTGAACGTGTTCCGCCGGGCGTGGTGGCCGCACCAGGCGGTGCTGGGCAGGACCGAGGAGGTCCACGGATTCCACGACGTCGCCTTCCATGACGAGACCGAGCACCTCCCCGGCCTCCTGCTGTACCGCTTCGACTCACCCTTGCTGTTCGTGAACGCCCGGGCGTTCCGCGAGGAGGTACGCCATCTCGTCGCGATGGAGCGGCCCCGCTGGATCGTGCTCGCCGCGGAGCCGGTCACGGACGTGGACACCACGGCGGCAGACATGCTCGCCGATCTCGAGGGCGAGCTGTCGGAGGCGGGCACCCGCCTGGTGTTCGCCGAGCTCAAGGACGCGGTGCGGGAGAAGATCGAGCGCTACGAGCTGGTCGACCACCTCACGGCCGAGCGCTACCACCCGACGGTGCGGGCCGCGGTCGAGGCCTACCAGGCCGAGACGGGCGTCGCGTGGACCCCGGGGCCCGGGCCCTATCGGCTGGAGTGAGCGGGGACCCGGCACGGGCTCGAGGCGCGCGACGACAGCCAGTTCGCCGTGCCCACCCCAGATCCGCCGCTCAGGAGTAGTCGGCGGAGGCGCGCTCGGCCATCTCCAGGAACGCCCGACGCGAGGCGAGGTTCTCCTCGAGCTCGGTCACCTTCTTGGTGTCGCCGGTGGAGCGTGCCTTCTCCAGGTCGGCCTCGACCTTGCCGATCGCCTCCTGCAGCTTGACGACCATGTCACCGGCGCGGGCGGACTTCTCGGGGTCGGTGCGCCGCCACTTCTCCTCCTCGATGCCGCGGATCGCCTGCTCGACGGCCCGCATCCGGTCCTCGAGGGGACGGATCTGGTCTCGCGGGACCTTGCCGATGGCGTCCCAGCGCTCGGCGATGTCGCGGATCGCGCGCTTGGCGGCGTCGACGTCGGTGACCGGCACCAGGGTCTCGGCCTCGGCCAGGAGCTTCTTCTTGGCCTCGGCGTTCGCCTGGAACTCCGAGTCCTGTGCCGCCATCGCCGCGTCACGGGCGCCGAAGAACGTGTCCTGGGCTCCCCGGAACCGGCCCCAGAGGTCGTCCTCGACGTCGCGGGGGGCGGGACCGGCGGCCTTCCACTGCCGCATCAGGTCGCGGTAGGCACCGGCGGTCGGCCCCCACTCACGCGAGCCGGCGAGCGCCTCCGCCTCCTTGACCAGCCGCTGCTTGACCACCCGAGCGCTCTCACGCCTCTCGTTCTGCTCCGCGAAGTGCGCCTTCCGGCGCCGGGTGTACGCCGTCCGCGCGGTCGAGAACCGGCGCCACAGGTGGTCGTCGGCGGCTCGGTCGATCCGGGGCAGCGCCTTCCACTCGTCCAGCAGCTGGCGGAGGCGGTTCGCGCCGTTGCGCCAGTCGTTGCTCTCGGCGAGCTTCTCGGCCTCGGCGACCAGCCGCTCCTTCTCGGACTTCGTGGCGGCGGCCCGCTCGGCGCGCTCCGCCCGCCGGGCCTGACGATGCTGCGAGATCACGGGCAGCAACGAGTCGAGCTTGCCGACCAGGCTGGTGAGGTCGCCGACCGCGTGCGCGTCGACCACCTGGGTGCGCAGGTTGCGCACGGACTCGGTGGCCTCGTCGGGAGACACCACACCCGCGGTGACCCGCTGCTCGAGCAGGTGGACGCTGCCGGCCAGCTCGTCGTACCGCTTGGTGTAGAAGGCGAGCGCCTCCTCAGGGGTCCCCTCGGGGTACTGGCCGACCTCGCGCTCCCCGTCGGCCGTGCGCACGTAGACGGTCCCGTCCTCGGCGACGCGTCCCCATTCGCTGGTCGTCACTGTTCCCTCTTCGCGTTCCTCATCGGCGGCCTCGCCCACCGGGCAACGCCGCCCATGCTAGCCAGCACGCGCGGTACACCCGGATCGGCGGCCCGCGCACCGATTCCATCACGCCTGTGAGCGGTGGATAGTCTGCCGGGGTGCTGATCGCCGGCTTCCCCGCAGGCTCGTGGGCCGCGAACTGCTACGTCGTCGCGACCGCCGCGGGGGCGGAGTGCGTCGTCGTGGACCCGGGCCAGGACGCCGCGCCCGGGATCGCCGAGCTCGTCCGCGAGCACCGCCTCAAGCCGGTCGCGGTCCTGCTCACGCACGGCCACGTCGACCACATGTGGTCGGTGACGCCGGTCGCTGGCACCTACGACGCCACTGCCTGGATCCACCCGGAGGACCGCCACCTGCTCGCCGACCCGATGGCCGGGATCTCGCGCGAGAGCGCGTCGATGCTGCTGGGTGGCCGATACGAGTTCACCGAGCCCGACGATGTCGCGGAGCTCGCCGACGGCCAGCGCCTCGAGCTCGCTGGGCTCGAGGTCGTGGTGGATCACACGCCCGGCCACACCCGTGGCTCGGTCACCTTCCGTACGCCGTACGACGGCGACGGGGTCTCGGATGTCATGTTCTCCGGTGACCTGCTCTTCGAAGGCTCCATCGGCCGCACCGACCTGCCGGGCGGCGACCACGCGACGATGCTCGAGACGCTGCG
>DATBDF010000356.1:0-18060 GCA_036270075.1 Nocardioides sp. | reverse complement strand
GTGCCGGCCGAGGAGGTCGTCTTGCCGCCCTCGATGAGGACGGCGATCAGATGGCCGGTCGCCACGATCGCGTCCAGTGCCAGCAGAGCCACCACGACCATGGACACCACGCGGAGCCCCCTCGAACGACGGTCGATCCGTCCGGGGTCACGGGCGATCAGCACCCCGAGCAGCACGAGCAGCACGACCGGCAGGAACCCCCTGGGCACGATCTCGAGGGCCCGCGGTCGGATCAGCGTCATGAGGAGGGCCACCAGGACGGCGGCGGCCATCGGCCACCGCGCCTCACCTCGGACGGCCTCCGGGGCTTCATCAACGTCGGACACGGGTCTCCTCGGCTCCTCGCAGCGGGCTGTCGCGGAGTCTGCCGCAGGCGGGCCGCCGCGAAATCATCCGTTGCGGGCGAGGCAGGTGCTCGCATCACCCACCATCGTGGAGGGATGACGCCGACAGTCGAAGCGAACGAGCCCCGACCCGGAGACGTGCTGGTCGTCTTCGGGATCACCGGTGACCTTGCCCGGGTGATGACGTTCCGGTCCCTCTACCGCCTGGAGAAACGGGGGCTGCTCACCTGTCCCATCGTCGGTGTCGCCGTCGACGACTGGACGGTGGACCAGCTCATCGAGCGCGCGCGGACCTCCATCGAGGGGACGGGCGAGGTGCTCGACAAGGCGGTCTTCGACCGCTTCGCCGAACGCCTCTCGTACGTCAGTGGCGACTTCACGGACCCCGGGACCTACCAGCGCGTCGGTGACGCGATCAAGGGTGCCCAGAGGCCGGTCTTCTACCTGGAGATCCCACCGTTCCTGTTCGGCAAGGTCGTCGGGGAGCTGAAGGGCGCGGGCCTGACCGAGCACGCGACCATCGTGGTGGAGAAGCCCTTTGGGCACGACCAGAAGTCCGCCCGGAACCTCGCCGACGAGCTCCACCAGTACATCGACGAGTCACAGCTGTTCCGGATCGATCACTACCTCGGGAAGATGGGTCTGGAGGAGATCCTGCACCTCCGGTTCGCGAACGCGATCCTCGAGCCGCTGTGGAGCCGGCAGTACCTCGAGTGTGTGCAGATCACCATGGCCGAGGACTTCGGCGTCGAGGACCGCGGGCACTTCTACGACCCCGTCGGCGCGCTGCGGGACGTCGTGGTCAACCACCTCATGCAGGTGGTCGCGGCCGCCGCGATGGAACCACCCTCCCGCGGCGACCCGGTCACCCTGAAGGAGTCGCAGGTCGGGTTGTTCCGCGCCGTCGCCGAGGCGGATCCCGCGCACTACGTGCGCGGCCAGTACGACGGGTATCGCTCGATCAACGGTGTCGCGAACGGGTCGACCACCGAGACCTATGCGGCGCTGCGGCTCGAGATCGAGAACTGGCGGTGGGCGGGCGTCCCGTTCTTCATCCGGACCGGGAAGCGGCTGCCGGTGACGCAGACGGAGCTGCGACTGGTCTTCAAGCGGCCGCCGAAGCTCGGCTTCGGACTCGCCGGAGAATCCGAGCCCAACCAGCTCGTCGTCAAGCTCGACCCCTCGACCGGCGTCCGGATCCAGGTCGACGCTCATCGCGCCGACGTCGCCCGGATCGCCCCGATCAAGCTCGACATGGAGTTCGCGGACGAGGGCGGCGAGGGGCCGACGCCGTACGAGGTGCTGCTGCACGCGGCCATGAACGGCCAGAGCACCCGGTTCTCTCGACAGGACAGCGTCGAGGAGACGTGGCGCGTCATGCAGCCGCTGCTCGACGCGCCCTCGCCGATCGAGGCCTACCAGCCGGGCACCTGGGGCCCGGAAGGTGCGCACCGACTCGTCGACGGGTTCGGCGGTTGGCGGACCCCTTGGATCAGCGGCTGACCGGGCCGTGGCCGGGCCCTGACCCGGCTCGGACCAGGGCCTGACCCGGGCTGGCGCGGACGGTCCGGGGGCAGCGGTCGCCTTCGCGATAGTCTCGATTGCCGTGGAGGGGGCCACAGCCGACGCATCCAGCCCCGGGGTGCGGACCGCGGACCTGGCGGACACGCGGGCGCCGGGGATGGGCGTACCCGCAACCCGGCAACGTCTGGTCCCGCGTACGGCCCTGGTGGAACGCCTCATGTGGTCCGCGGAACCCGTCGTCAGCGTCGTCGCGCCCCCGGGGTACGGCAAGACGACCCTGCTCACGCAGTGGGCCGAGCGCCTGGGCCCCCGGGTGGCGTGGGCGTCGTGCGAGCGCTCGGACAACGACCCCGTGACGCTGTGGGACCATCTCCTGACGGCGCTGGACCAGGTCGAGCCGGTGCCTCCCGACTGCCGAGTGCTCGTCGCGGCGATCGGCGGTGGTGTCAGCGCGGTACCCCGCCTGGTGACGTCGCTCAGCCGACTGGAGGGGCCCGTCCTCCTCGTCCTCGACCACGTCGAGGTCATCACCAGCCCGCACTCGCTCGCCTCGATCGCCGAGCTGGCCATGCGGCTGCCGCTCCACTGGCGGCTCGCCATCGCCTCGCGTGACACGGTGCCGCTGCCGTTGGCCCGGATGCGGGTCGAACGCCGGGTCCTCGAGGTCGGAGTCAGTGATCTCGCCATGGCCACGGGCGAGGCCACGGCCCTGCTCCGGCACACCGGCGCGCACGTGCCGGCGGAGCAGATCGGCGAGCTCGTCGAACGCACGGAGGGCTGGCCCGCCGGGCTCTACCTGGCTGCCCTGGCCATCGAGTCCGGGATGCCGGCGCAGGGGTTCACGTTCACCGGGGAGGACAGGTTCGTCGAGGACTACCTGCGCTCGGAGCTGCTCACGCACCTGTCCAGCATCGAGGTCCGGTTCCTGGTGCGGACCTCGATCCTCGACTCGATGTGCGGGTCCCTGTGCGACGCGCTCCTGGACGTGACGTCCTCCGCGCGCATGCTGCGTGGGCTGGAGCAGCACAACCTCCTCGTCATCCCCCTCGACCGCCGCGCCGAGTGGTTCCGCTACCACCACCTGTTCCGCGAGCTGTTGCAGGCGGAGCTCCGGCGGAGCACGCCCGAGCTCGTGGAGGAGCTGCATCTCCGGGCGGCGCAGTGGTACGAGGACAACGGGAGGCCCGAGGCGGCGATCGATCACGCGGCGGCGGCGGGGGACTTCGTGCGGGTGGCGCGCATCGTCCTCGACGTCATGCAGCCGGTCTGGGCGGGCGGGCGCGTCGAGACGGTGCACGCCTGGATGGAGCTGTTCGAGTCCCGGACCAGCGTGCCGCACTACGCGGCCGTCGCCGCGCACGGCGCGCTGATCTTCGCCCTGCTCGGACGGGTCCGCGAGGTGGAGCGATGGGTCGGGCTCGCCGAGAGCGCGCCGGTCGGCGGCGTCCTCCCGGACGGGAACACCGAGGCGGCCACCCTCGCCTACCTGCGGGTCAACCTCTGTCGCGAGGGGTCCGAGCAGCTGCGTGTCGACGCGGAGCTGGCTCTCGAGGGGATGACTCAGAGCAGTCCCTACCGGGCCACGATGCTGCACTCGCTGGCGCTGTCGTGGCTGTTGGAGGGTGACGTGGCCCGAGCCGACGAGCTGTTCATCGATGCCTACGACCTGGCGATCGGGCTCGACTCACGTCCGCTGGCTGCGCTGATCCTGGCCGAGCAGTCACTGGTGGCCACCGCGCGGGGCAACCAGTCGGAGGCGGACACGCTCCTCAAGCAGGCCGTCGGGATCGTGGAGACCGGTCACCTCGGCGCGTACTGGAGCAGCGCCCTGGTCTTCGCTGCCTCAGCCAGGGCGGCCGTGCACCGCGGCGAGATGCGCGAAGCCCGTCGGCTGGTCCAGCGCGCGGCGTCGCTCCGACCGCTGTTGACGTACACGCTCCCGGTGGTGTCGGTCCAGGCGCTCCTGGAGCTGGCTCACGCCTACCTCGGCCTGACCGATCCGTCCGGCGCGCTGGCCGTGCTGGAGCAGGCCGAGGCGATCCTGCGGCACCGCCGCCGGCTGGGCGTGCTGCCCGACCAGGTACGCCGTCTGCGAGAGCGACTCGACCAGATCACCGACGCGGCACCGATCGGCACGTCCTCCCTGACGACCGCCGAGCTGCGGCTGCTGCCGCTCCTGCCCACGCACCTGTCGTTCCGTGAGATCGCCGGACAGCTCTACATCTCTCCGCACACCGTGAAGACCCAGGTGACGTCGATCTACCGCAAGCTGGGAGTGTCCTCGCGCAGCGAGGCCGTCGAGCTCCTCGCCGAGCTCAACCGTCGGTGACTCCTTTCAGCCGAGGCGTTCGACGAGGTGGTCGCCCACGCGCATCGCGTTGGCCATCGCGGTGAGCGCCGGGTTCACCGCGCCGATGCTGGGGAAGAAGCTGGTGTCGACGACGTAGAGGTTGTCGACCTCGTGAGCCTGGCAGTTGACGTCCAGCACCGAGGTGGACGGGTCGTGCCCGAACCGCACCGTGCCCGCCTGGTGGGCACATCCGGCGACCGGTATGTCGTTCTTCATGTACACGCTGCGCGGGATCAGGTGGTGCGGATGCATGCCCAGGTGGCCCAGGTGCTTCTTGACCCGGTGGTAGAGCTGCTCCATCGGCTCCTGGTTGTTCGGGGTGTAGCTGAGTGAGACGTCGCCGTCGCTGTTCAGCGTGACCCGGTTGTCGGCCGCCGGAAGGTCCTCGACCGACAGCCAGAAGTCGACCGCGTGCTCGGCGACGTCCTGGAGCGCGAACATCGGCGCGAGGCCCGCCTCGACGGGCTTCTCGCCCTTGTACATCGGCGCCGACGACTTGCCGACCATTTGCAGGTTGCCCATCGGGAAGTCGAAGTCGGCGTCCCCGAAGTAGTAGTCGTTGAGGCCGAGGGTCTTCTGGAACCGGGTGTCGTTCTTCTCCGTCGAGACGGCCAGGAAGGCGCGGCTGTTGTGGAAGACGTAGTTGCGACCGACCTGGTCCGAGCCGTTGGCCAGACCGTGCGGATGCCGGTCGTTGGCGCTCGCCAGCAGGATCGCCGCCGAGTTCACGGCCCCCGCGGACAGCACGACGACGTCGGCGCTGAACCGCTGCTCCTCGCCCTCCACCTCGGCGACGACCGCGGACACCGTGCGCCCGGCGTCGTCCGTCTCGAGGCGCCGGACGCGCGCGTTGCGGATCAGCGTCAGGTTGTCGTGCTGCAGTGCCGGTCGCACGGCGATCACGTCCGCGTCGGACTTGGCGTGCACCAGGCAGGCGAAGCCGTCACACGTGGCGCACCGGATGCAGGCGCTGAGCTCGGGCCGCTTCTCGTCGAGCATGACGCCGCAGGGGGAGTGGAACGGGTGCAGCCCGATGGACGCCATGTCGTCGAAGAGCTTCTGGATGCGCGGCTCGTGGGAGACCGGGGGGAAGGGGTACGGCGAGGAGGCCGGCGGGTCCGTCGGGTCCTCGCCGCGGGCGCCGTGCACCTGGTACAGCTGCTCGGCCGCTGTGTAGTACGGCTCCATCACGTCGTAGCCGATGGGCCAGGCCGGCGAGATGCCTCCGTGGTGCTTGAGCTCGCCGAAGTCGCGCTCCCGCAACCGGTAGAGCGCGGCTCCGTAGAACTTCGTCGCCCCGCCCACGAAGTAGTGCACCTGCGGCTGGAACGCCTTCCCGTCGCCGTCGTACCAGGTGTCGGTGGACACGTAGCGGTTGTCCACGAACACCGCTTCGGCGTCCCAGTTCTCGATCTCACGGGGCAGCCAGTCGCCTCGCTCCAGGACGAGCACCCGCTTCCCGGTCGGCGCCAACCGATGTGCCAAGGTGCCGCCGCCGGCACCGGATCCGACGATGATCACGTCGTAGTGGTCGGACATGCAGCTCTCCTAGGTGTTGGCAGCGGGGGCGGTGGTCGAGGGTTCGCTCGGGACCAAGATGTGGGGCACGTCCGAGGCCTCGTCGCCCCAGGCGATGCGCTGCGGTGTCGTCGAGCTCTCGACGACGGCCGCGTGGTCGCGGTCGAAGTAGTCCCAAGCCCACGAGAGGAACGCATCCGTCTTGCTGTGGGCGCCGCTGAGCAGCATGGCGTGGACGCCGAGCCAGGCCGCGAAGGCGACCGGACCCTCGACCTGGTGCCGGTGCTTGCCGACCTCGGCGACGGCCGCGTTCCGGCCGATCATCGCCATGATGCCCTTGTCCTTGTAGTGGAAGGGCTCGGTCGGCTTGCCGGCGAGCTCCCGCAGGATGTTGTCGGCGGCCCAGCGCCCGGACTGCTGCGCGACGGAGCCGAGCTGAGGCAGCACGCCGGGCTCCTCGGTCGTCGGGATGTTCGCCACGTCGCCCACGGCGTACACGCCGGGGAGGCCTTCGACGGTGAGATCCGGACGCGTGTCCACGCGCCCACCTCGTCCCGTGGGCAGGGACGCCGACGCGGTGATCGGCGCCGCCGACTCCCCGCCCCCCCAGATCACCGTCTTGGTGCGGATGGTCGACCCGTCGTCGAGCTCGACGCGGTCAGGATGGACGGAGGCCACGCCGGTCTCGAGCCGGGTCTCGGCGCCCTGCTTGTCCAGCCTCTTCCTCGCGTAGCGGTGGGACTTGTCGGAGAAGGCTCCGAGCAGGACCTTCCCGCGGTCCACGACGATGATCCGTCCCGGCCGGGGGATCGCACCGAGCGTGGCGAGCGCGTGGGTCAGCTCCGCGAACGCCCCCGCCACCTCGACACCCGTCGGCCCGCCACCGACGACCACGACGTCGAGGGCGTCGTCGATGGCCCGCGGGTCGTCGCCGGCGTTCTTCAGCAGGTCGCGGAAGTGCACCCGCAGCCGTTCCGCGTCGGCCACCGAGTACAGGGGGAAGGCATGTTCCTCGGCGCCCGGCACCCCGAAGTACTCCGCCCGGCCCCCGGCGGCGACGACCAGGTGCGACCCGGTCAGCGTCTGCCCGTCGGCCAGAGTGAGGCTCCGACCGGCCGGATCCAGGGCCGTGACCTCCTGGGTGAGGGCCGCGACGGTGGGGTGCTCACGGAAGATGGCGCTGTGCGGACGCGCGACGTCCTCGGCCGGAAGCTGTGAAGTGGCCACCTGGTAGAGCAGGGGCTGGAACTGGTGGTAGTCGTTGCGGTCCACGAGCGTGACGCGGACTCCCTCGTCCCCGAGGCGGTGGGCGCAGGCGACCCCGGCGAGGCCACCCCCCAGGACGATGACGTGCGGAGTTGCGTCGGGTACCGGGGTCACAGCGACAACGCCTCCCGGAAGTCCTGGAGGACGATGCGGCCAGCAGCCTGGATCAGCGCCAGGTGGGAGAACGCCTGCGGGAAGTTCCCGAGGTGTCGTGCGCGGTCGACCTCGAACTCCTCGGCGTACAGCCCGAGCGGCGAGGCGATCCGCAGCAGCCGCTCCATGAGGTTGTGCGCCCGCTCCATCTCACCGATGACCGCCAGCGCCGAGACCAGCCAGAACGAGCAGATGAGGAACGTGCCCTCCTTGCCCGACAGGCCGTCATCGGTCTCGTCCGTGCGGTAGCGGAGCACGAAGCCGTTCTCGGTCAGGTCCTTGTCGATCGCGTCGACCGTGTTGCGGAGCCGTTCGTCGGTACCCGGCAGGAAGCCGAACAGGGCCGCCAGGAGGGTCGAGGCGTCGAGGGCATCCGTGTCGTAGTGCTGCCGGAGGACCCCGCTGTCGCTCACGCCGTGGGTGAGGATGTCCTCACGGATCTCGTCGGCGGTGGCTCGCCAGGTCTTCGCGCGCTCGTCGTCGTCGCGAATGTCGGCCAGCTTCGCGGCGCGGTCCAGGGCGACCCAGCCCATCAGCTTCGAGGAGACGTAGTGCTGGGGTTCGCCGCGCGCCTCCCAGATGCCCTGGTCGGGCTTCTGCCACGCGGCCATGGCGCCGTCGGCCTGCGTCTGCACCAGCGGCCACAGCCGCGGTGGCAGGTGCTTGCTCCGGGTCGCCTGCAGCAGGACGGCGTCCAGGACGGCGCCGAACACGTCGTTCTGCCGCTGGTCGAAGGCACCGTTTCCGATCCGGACGGGCCGAGCGCCCTCGTACCCCGAGAGGTCCTCGCGGGTCGACTCCGTGAGGTCGCGACGGCCGTCGATCCCGTACATGATCTGGAGCGACCCGTCGGTGTTCGGCTCGAGGTCGGCGACGAACTGCATGAAGTCGTTGGCCTCCCAGTCCAGGTTCAGGTAGTGCAGCGCCTGCAGCGTAAACGTCGTGTCCCGGATCCACGTGTAGCGGTAGTCCCAGTTGCGCTCACCCCCCGGGGTCTCCGGCAGCGAGGTCGTGAGCGCTGCGACCGTGGCGCCGGTCGGCATGTAGGTCAGGCCCTTGATGGTCAAGGCCGAGCGCTCGATGTAGGGACGGAGCGGGTGGTCGGGGATGCGGGCCCGGGACAGCCAGTCCCGCCAGAACTCAGACGTGGCCCGGATCCGGCGTACGGCGTCCTCGTCGTCCTCCGGCGTCCTCAGGCCCTCGGCCCACGAGAGCGCACAGAACGCCCTCTCGCCCCGCTGCAGCACGTGGCGGGCCCGTGCCGACGGACCTTCGATCCCGATCAGCATGTCCGTCGCCAGACGGAACGTCTGACCAGCGCCGGTGGCGTCAGCGCTGTGCTCGTCGACCTGGCTCCAGTCAGCAGACTCGCGGCCGTAGTTGAACATCGGCTCGCAGACCAGCTCGACCTCCACCGAGCCGTCCACGCACTCGACCGTCCGGACCAGCATGTGTTCCGCGTCGTCGTCCGCCGGCGGGCGGGTGTGGGGGGTGACGGTGTCCGGGCCCTGCCGTGAGCCCATGGTCAAGGCGTCGTACACCCGAACCCACCCACCGGGCGTGTGCCACGTCGTCGTCAGCACGTTCGTACCGGGGACGTACGCGCGCGCGGTCGGCACGCCGATGCCGTACGGGCCGAACCGGAACGAGCCCGCACCGCGGTCGAGCAGGTTTCCGAACGCGCTGGGGGAGTCGAACGCCGGGATGCAGAGCCAGTCGACGGAGCCGTCGGGAGCAACCAGAGCGCCGGTGTGGCAGTTCGACAGGAACGCGTAGTCCGCGATCGGCGGGAAGGGGGACGACGAGGCGCTCACGTAGAGGCTCCTTCGCGGGTAGCCGGCTGGGTGGCCCTTCCACCATCGACTCCGGGGCCGGGAGTCGCATCACCCTGCGCAGATGATTCGGCGGTCTCCGCGGGAACCATCCGGCCCGTGACGAGTGCGACGAGCGGGATGGAGAAGAGCACGAGAGCGGTCGAGAAGAGCACGAGTGCAGCGGTCATGTATTTGCCTCCGGTGGTTCAGGGTGCGGGGTTCCCGAGTGGGCCGTCACCGAGGTCCTCGACGCCTTCCTCGGGCAGCAGCTGGCGTTGCGCCAGCGTGTAGAGCAGCAGCAGACCCGGGAGCACGATGAGCAGGGCCAGGACCACGACCACGACCAGCGTCGTCAGGGTGCCGGACGGTGCCGCCGCCTCCTTGACGGTCAACGTCTCCGGCAGCAGGTAGGGCCACTGTGCGACACCCCAGGCGATGACGGTGCCGGCCACGGCCACCACGGCCAGCACCCGGGCGCCACGTGCCGCGTCCCGGAGCAGCAGCACCAGCGCGCCGATGCCGCTCAGGACGCTCACCAGGACCACGGGCAGGG
The DNA here is from genome assembly GCA_036270075.1 of Nocardioides sp. Classification (GTDB taxonomy): domain Bacteria; phylum Actinomycetota; class Actinomycetes; order Propionibacteriales; family Nocardioidaceae; genus Nocardioides. Next base: position 8,538 of record DATBDF010000356.1, on the reverse strand, counting down.
CGCGCGACGTGAGCCCGTCGAACACGTGCGGGGCCTTGCTGTGCATGACCACCAGCCCGACCGCGGCCAGCACGGCCGACACCGCGGCGGACGCCACAGCACGACGCCTGAAGTACTCGACCAAGCGAGCATCGTCGGAACGCCGCGCGTCCCACACCAGGTACACGGACGCGACGTACGCCGTGGCGGCGATGGCCAGCACCCCGGTCACCAGCGACGTCGGGTTGAGCCAGCTGTCGACCGGGTCGCCGGCCTCGCCACCGGACGGTACGTGGCCGGACGCGATCCCGCCGGCGACGGCGCCCATGCAGAAGGGGACCAGGACCGACGCGATGGCGAACCCGCCTCCGAAGATCCGGCGGTAGCGGAGCTCGGTGACCGACTTGCGGAACGCGAAGCTCGCGCCGCGCAGGACGATGCCGAAGGCCGCGATCGTGAGCGGCACGAACATCGTCAGCCAGATGGACTCGTAGGCCTCGGGGAACGCCGTCCACGTCACCACGAAGATGAAGATCAGCCAGACGTGGTTGGCCTCCCACACCGGACCGATCGAACGCTCGATCAGGCCGCGCGGCTCGGCTCCCTGCTCGGGGCTTCCGGCGGTCAGGTCCCAGAACCCGGCCCCGAAGTCCGCCCCACCGAACACGGCGTACGCCGCGATGGCCAGCAGCAGCACGACGGCGATCAGCGTGCTCATGACACCGGCTCCGCCGGCTCGGCGGTGGGGGCATCAGCTGGGGGTCCGTACGGCACGTCGTGCTCGATGAAGCCGCCCCGGCGGCGGAACCTCCGGCTCATCGCCCGCAGCACCAGGATCGTGGTCACGCCCAGGGCGCCGTAGAGCAGGACCACGGCGACGAAGGTGATCCACACACCGCTGTTCCCGGTCGCCGCGTCCTCCACCCTCATCCGGTTGTAGACGATCCAGGGTTGCCGGCCCACCTCGGTGACGACCCACCCGGCCTCCATCGTGACGACCGCCAGCACACCTGCGCAGGCGGCAGCCCGGAAGAACCACGGGCTCCGCGGGATCCGGCGACGGAACAGCAGGGTCGCGCCGTACCACACAGCCAGCAGGAACAGCGCGGTGCCGAGACCGACCATGACGTCCCACGCGAGGTGGACGACGTTGGCCTCGGAGTCGGTGGGCCGGTCGTCGGCGGGCACGCTGTCCAGCCCCTGCACGACCGTGTTCTTGCCGGTGCTCGGGTCGGACAGCCACGACGCCAACCCGGGGATGGGGATCCCGCCCACGACCGCCGTGCCCTCCGAGTTGAGATGGCCGAGCAGCGTCTCGGGGACGTCGGACTTCGTCTGGGGCACCAGCTCGATGGCCGCGAACTTGGTCGGCTGCTCGTTGTAGACCCAGCGGGCCAGCGTGTCGCCCACCGCCATCTGCACCGGGGTCATGATCGCGGCGACCGTGAAGGGGATGATGAAGCCCAGCCGGTGGTAGCGGTCGTTGCGGCCGCGCAGCATGCCGACGGCGTACACCGAGGCGATCAGGAATCCGCCGACGAGGTACGCCGCCACGACCATGTGGGCGGACTGCAGCGGCATCGCCTTGTTGAAGATCACTTCCCAGGGGTCGACGTCGACGACGTTGCCCTGGGAGTCCAGCGTGAACCCGGACGGCGAGTTCATCCAGGCGTTCGCGGCCACCACCGAGATGGCGCCGAAGACACCCGCCACGGCGATCGGGATGCCGGTCCAGAAGTGGGCCCACGGCTTCAGCCGGCGCCAGCCGAAGATGTAGATCGCGATGAAGATCGCCTCGGTGAAGAAGAAGAGGCCCTCGAAGGCGAACGGCACGCCGAAGGCCTCGCCCCAGCGACCCATGAAGCGAGGCCACAGCAGTCCGAACTCGAAGCTGAGCACGGTCCCGGTCACCGCGCCCACGGCGAAGGTGACCGCCATGTACTTCGACCAGCGCTGGGCCAGCAGCAGCGCATCGCGGTCGTCGTGCTTCACGGCGCGGTAGTTGGCGATGAGAGTCATCACCGACCAGGAGACCCCGAGCGGCACCAGGATGATGTGGAAGGCGAGCGTGAAGGCCATCTGGGCGCGCGCCCAGGGCACCGGGTTGACCGCCGCCACGGCCAGCAGGTCGCTGACCGTCCCGCTCACGACCACTGGGTCCTCCTCGTGGTTGCCGACTTGCGAGCTTCTCGCGCTCTCCCTCGAGCCTCTCCGGACACGGCCGGTTGATACATCACCCGGAGAGGACGAGACCCGCTCGGGGGAGACGACGCAGGCCGGACCGCTCGCTGGGTTTCGGGTCAGGTCACACGAGCCCGAGCTCTCGGCCGCGGCGTACCGCCTCGTGACGCCGCGACACCGCGAGCTTCTCGAGGATCCTGCGCACGTGTGTCCGGACGGTGTTGACGGAGATGAACATCTCCGCGGCGATCTCGTCGGTCGTGAGCAGCCCCGACAGGTGACGCAGCACCTCCAGCTCGCGCCCCGACAGGTTCGCGGCCACCGCTTCCTCGGGCGTCTCCGAGGTCGATGCGACGGGACGCGTGCCACCGAGCTGCGCCGGACGCAGCCATCCGGCTCGGGAGTTCAGGGCCGGGTCGTTGCGGACCATCGCCCGGATGCGTGGGGAGGTGTGCGCGAAGGGTCGCCGCAGGTGCTCCTTCTGGGCCAACGCCAGCGCGCGTGCCACATCGATCTTGGCCGATCCTGAGTTGCCGGCCCGGCAGCGGGCGTCGGCTCGCTCGAGCAGGTCGTCGATGCGACGGGACGACCCGTTCTTCCGCGACCCCGGAGCCTCGAGCGAGGGCGAGGACGCGTGCTCGGACCCCGGCCCCTGCGCGCCGATGGCCCGGGCCTCGTCGTGGAAGTGGCCCCGCAGCCATCCCGACGAGGGTGCCGACTGTTCGAGCACGCGGCGCGCGCTGCCGTTCTCGCCGCGGTCCCGCATCAGTCGAGCCCGCAGGAGTGCCGCCACCGTCTGCAAGGTGGCGTCGCTCCGGACCTGCCGCAGGCGCTGGATCTGGTCCAGGGAGCGCTGAGCCTGGGCGAGGTCCTGGCGCTCCAGCGCCACCCACACCCTGCTCAGCTCGGCGGCCGCCGGACGAGACGCGGGGGGAACCGCCTGGTCCGTCGCTTCGCGCTCCGCCGCCCCGGCCAGAGCCAGCGCCCGGGTGAGACGCCCGCGGCCGGCCTCCGCGAGCGAGAGCTCGGCCAGACACCTCAGGCGGAAGGGGCCGTCCGTCGCTGCGGCGGCCGACAGGCCGGAGCTCAGGGCGACACAGGCCGAGTCGAGATCGCCGGCGCGCAGGTGGGCCGCACCTTCGGTGCTGGCCAAGGCCGCCACGAGCAGGCGCGGCGGCGAGTCGAGATCGTCGAGGTGTGACCGCGCTTGACGGGCGGTGGCAACGGTCTGCGCCGGGCGCCCGGCCGCGCCGTTCAGCGAGGTTCGGAGGACGGCGGTCGCCAGGGCCCGGCGACTGTCCCGGAGGTCGGGGACGACACGTGCGAGCTCGTCCTCCGCGCTGCCCAGGTCACCGTGCTCGAGGGCGAGCGCCGCGCGCAGCAGGCGGACGTCCGTCGTGTCGTACGCCGGGAGGTCGGTCAGGTGCTCGACCAGGGCGGCTCCCCGGGTCGTCCCCATGAGGACGTCGCCGAGCCCGTCGCCGTCGACCACCAAGGTGGCGGCGTACTCCCAGCTTCCGGCAGCCGCGGCGTGGCGGACCGCGGCCTCGACCAGCCCCTCCGTGCCGAACCACTCCGCCGCGTCACGGTGCAGGGTCTCGGTGGAGCCCGGGGCGCTCGTCTCGAGCTCCTCCCCGAGCAGGTCACGGACCAGCCGGTGCACGCGGAGGACGCCGGGGCGGCCCTCGGCCGGGACGACGAAGGCATTGCCCGCGGCCAGGCGTCGCAGCAGGTCGTCCGCGTCGGGTCGACCGGTCAGCGCTGGGGCCAGGCCGGGCGGTAGCTCGTCCACGACGCTGGTCCGCGCCAGGACCTCGCGCTCCGCGGACCCGAGGCGGTCAAGGACCTCGGCTTGCAGGTACGCCGTGGCGAACCCGTCCAGGGATGCCTGCGGACCCGCCGTCTCCAGGCGCAGCGCGGCGAGGCGCACGCCGGCCGCCCACCCCTCCGTGCTGCGCAGCACGTCGTCGGTCACCCCGTCGGGGAGCCGGAGACCGTGGTGCGCGAGGAGCTTCCCGGCGTCTGCACGGCTGAAGGCGAGGTCCTGCGCGTCGATCTCGGTGAGCCGGTTCTCCACCCGGTAGCGGTGGAGCGGCAAGGGGGGCTCGGTCCGGGTCGTCATGATGACGCGCAGCCGCTCACCGGCGTCCTCCAGGAGACGGGCCAGCGGGGCGAACACCCCGCGGCCCGGGAGGCGGTCCGCTGCGTCGATGACGAGCACGACCGGCAGGACGAGCTGAAGCAGCTGGTCGGACAGCGCGTCCACGTCGGCGGTGTCGGGGAACAGTGGTTGCACGGCGTCAGCGGCCAGCGCGCCGGCCAGCACGAGCCCGAGCTGGAGATGGGCCCAGAAGACGCCGGGCTGCTCGTCGCGCTCGGTCATCGTCAACCAGGCGACCGGACGCTTGCTGGTGCGGCGCTGGGCCCAGTCGGCCACCAGTACCGTCTTGCCGGATCCCGCGGGTGCCCGCACGAGCGTGAGCGGCACGGCCTCGACCGACCGCGTGAGGCGGCGGAGCAGGGAGCGTCGCTCGACGACGCCGAACGCCGGACGTGGCGGCCGCGCCTGGCTCACCGGCGGCGGCACCAGCCCGTCTGGCGCATGCAGCGCCGGGCCCGAGTCCTCCCGCATCGGGCGGCCCTGGTGCCGCCGTGGCATGGAGTCAAGACTCATCCGTCACCATCTCCCCGTTGGGTGGGACGCTCTCGTAGGCGCCCGGACCGTGTCCGGAGCTCCTGCGGCCCCCGTACACCTCGACTGTCGTCCTGCGCGGATGAGCGGGTCATCGCCCCATTGGGGTGATACGAGAGGTCCTCGCCCCATTCATCTGCTGCGGGTGATGACCGTCACGTCGGGGAGATCGATGCTCGCGCGAGGCCCGAGGTCAGGAGCATCCCATGAGCGTCGCCGAGACGTCACCGCTGAGGTCCACCATCCCGGCACGGCTGGACAGGTTGAGCTGGAGTCCCTTCCACACCCGGATGGTCGCCGGCCTCGGGGCGGCCTGGATCCTGGACGGGCTGCAGATCACGATCTCCAGCTCGGTGACGGGGGTGCTCCAAAGCCCGCAGACCCTGGGCATGACCTCGAGCCAGATCGGCGCGATCGCCTCGATCTACCTGGTCGGCGAGATGGTCGGTGCGCTGGTGTTCGGGCGGATGTCGGACCGGTTGGGCCGCAAGCGGCTGCTGATCGTGACGCTGCTGCTCTACCTGCTGGGCACGGGCCTGGCGGCCTTCGTCACGGGTCATCACACCGGGTGGCTGGTGTTCTTCTACGCCACCAGGTTCATCGCGGGCATGGGCATCGGCGGGCAGTACGCCGCGATCAACTCCGCGATCGACGAGATGATGCCTTCGAAGTACCGCGGCCGCGTCGACATCTGGATCAACGGCACCTACTGGGCCGGCGCGATCATCGGCTCGTTCGCGTCGTTGGTCTTCCTCAACGCCTTCGCCGTCAACGTGGGGTGGCGGCTCGCCTTCCTGATGGGGCCGGTGCTGGCGCTGGTGGTCATCGTCGTCGGTCGGACCCTCCCGGAGAGCCCGCGGTGGCTGATGACGCACGGGCGTGTGGAGGAGGCCGAGCACGAGCTCGCGAAGATCGAGGACGCCGTCCGCAAGTCCGGTGGCGAGCTGACTCCGGTCGACGACAGCCAGGCGATCAGCCTGGTGCCGGAGAAGCAGTACGGCTACCTGGTGTTCCTCCGGCTGGTGTTCCGGCAATACCCGAAACGGGCGATTCTCGGGGCCTCGCTCATGATCACCCAGTCGTTCCTCTACAACGCGATCTTCTTCACCTACGCCTTGGTGCTGGTCAACTTCTACGACGTTCCCGCCAAGCACGTGCCGATCTACGGCCTGGCTTTCTCCGTCGGCAACCTGCTGGGTCCGATGATCCTCGGGCCGTTGTTCGACACGGTCGGCCGCAAGCCGATGATCGGCGGCACCTATCTGCTCTCCGGCGGGCTGCTGATGGTCAGCGCCTGGATGTTCGGGGCCGACAAGCTGAACGCGACGACCCAGACGTTCGTCTGGGTGGTGATCTTCTTCTTCGCCTCCGCCGGCGCCAGCGCGGCGTACCTCACGGTGAGCGAGACCTGGCCGATCGAGATCAGAGCCGAGGCGATCGCGGTGTTCTTCGCGATCGCGCAGATCTTCGGCGCGCTCGGCCCCCTGTTCTACGGCGCTCTGATCGGCACCGGCACGAGCCGCACCGGCATGGTCTGGGGGTACGTCATCGGTGGCCTGATCATGGTCGGCGGCGGGGTGGTCGAGCTGCTGATCGGGATCAAGGCCGAGGGCCAGTCGCTGGAGACGGTGACCAAGCCGCTCACGGCGGTCTCCGAGTGAGCGATGCGACGGGTCGCGCGGGTCCGCCCGGGTCGGCGGCCGAGAACCGGGTCGTCAACCTGGCGGGCCTGGTGCAGGGCATCACCCTGGTCACCTTCCCGGCGGCGGCCTCGATCTTCACCGATCCCTCGCGCTACGACCTCAGCAGCACGCAGTACGGCGCGATGTTCCTGCCCCAGGTGCTCACTGCGATCTCCGGCTCCCTGCTGGGGTCGCGCCTCGCGGCGCGGCTGACCGCGAAGCGGGTGCTGCTGCTGGGTCTGGGCGCCAACCTGGCGTCGATGATCGTGCTGATCCTGAGTGCAACCGTCAGCACGGACACCGCGGTCGCGTTCCCGTTGCTGCTCGTCGCGACGGCGTTCCTCGGTGCGGGCTTCGGGCTCACCGTCCCGGTGGTCAACACCTACGTCGTGGCCTTCAACCCCGACCGCGCGGACCGCGTGGTCCTGATCCTGAACGCCCTGCTCGGCCTGGGCACGGCGACTGCCCCGCTGTTCGTGGCCGTGTTCGACGGCCTCGGCTTCTGGTGGGGGCTTCCGGTCCTGTCGGCGGCCCTGCTGGTGCTGCTGATCGGCGCCGCCTCACGACTGCCGTTGCGTGCGGACGCCCCGAGCGCGGCACCCGCGCGGGCTCGGGCAGGGGTCCCGGCCCGGTTCTGGCTGTTCGCGGCCTTCGCGGTGCTGTACGGCGTCTGCGAGACCATGAACGGCAACTGGTCCCAGCTCGACATGACCTCGCAGGTGGGTGCGTCCACGACCCAGGCCTCGCTGGCCCTGACGGCGTTCTGGGCGATGGTGACCGTGGGTCGGCTGCTCTTCGCGGCCCTGGGACGATGGGTGCCTTCCCGGGTCGTGTACCACGTCCTCCCGATCGTGCTGGTCGCGACGTTCCTGCTGACCGCCGAGCTCCCGCACGGCAAGCCGGGGGTGGGCATCCTGGTCTTCGGGCTGGCGGGCCTGGGCTGCTCGGCACTGCTGCCGCTCACGATCAGCCTGGGCCAGAGCGCCCTCCCCTCGATGTCCGCCGCGGTCGCCGGCGGCGTCATCGCGGCGTACCAGGTCGGCTACGGTGTGGCGGCGTTCGGTGTCGGCCCGCTGCTGGCCCACGGGACGAGCCTGGTCGACCTCTACCGGTGGGCCGCCGTCGTCGCGGCCGTCCTCACCGTCCTCAGCTTCCTGGTGGCTCGCGGTCAGCCGGCGAGGCACCCCTACCACCAGGTCCCGGCGGAGGGTCGCGCCAGCGGGTGACTCAGGCCGCGTCGGCGTCCGCCTGCGTGTCGGTCTCGGTGCCGGGCCCGGAGTCCTGCTCGTGGTACTCGGCGAGCAGCCGTTTCTCGTCGTCGCGGTTCGGGAACAGGAAGAAGACGATGGCCGCGCCGAGCAGGATGGCGACGATGCCGGCGGTGTAGGCCCAGTCGGCCCCGTCCAGGAAGGACGACTTGGCGGCGGCCGTGATCGCACTCGACTGCGACGGGTACTGCTGGGCGAGGGTCTCCGCGGACGAGAACGACTTCATCAGGGCGTTCTGGGTGGCGTCGCTGATGTCGCCGGACTGCGGGGAACCGGCGATCTTCGTGGCGAACGCCGAGGCGTAGCCCGCGGCGAGGAGGGCGCCGAGGACGGACTGCATGATGGCGCCGCCGAGGTCGCGCTGGAGGTCGGCGGTGCCGGAGGCCATCCCGGCCTTGTTGACCGGGACCGACCCGGTCAGGGAGTGGGACGCCGGCGTGCCCGCGAAGCCGACGCCGGCGCCCACCAACGCGTAGCCGAGACCGATCGCCCAGTAGCCGACACCCTCGTTCCAGAGCAGGAGCATGACCAGGAACCCCAGCAGGCAGCACGCGTAGCCGATGAGCAGGGTGACCCGGGCGCCGACCCGCTCGACCAGGATCGCCGAACGCGGCGCGACCAGCACCATGAACACCGCGGCGGGGAGGATCGAGGCTCCGGCCTCCAACGTCGAGTAGCCCTGGACGTTCTGCAGGAACTGCTGGCCGATGAACATCGCGCCCATCAGCGTGCCGAA
>DATBDF010000355.1:0-6628 GCA_036270075.1 Nocardioides sp. | reverse complement strand
GCTGGCCGGCGAGGTCCGGACCGAGGTGGGGCGGCTGGCCTACCACCTGCGGACGCCGGCGACCCGCTCCGGCATCACGCCGACGCGGCTGGCCGCCCTCTCGGCGCTGACCCGCTACCCCGACGGCGTGCGCCAGGGCGACCTCGCCGAGCGGATGTTCATGTCCGCGCCGAGCATGACCCGCCTGGTCGAGATCCTCGAGGAGGCGGGCTGGGTCGAGCGTCGCCGCGACCCGGCCGACCAGCGCTGCCTGCTGCTCGTGCTGTCCCCGGTCGGACGGAAGACGATCGAGACCCTGCGCGACGAGGCCGCCACCCAGCTCAGCGAGGAGCTCGCCGACCTCAGCGACGACGAGCGCGCGGCCCTCGCCGCCGCCGTACCCGTGCTGCGCAAGCTGGCCGACCGGCACCTGGACGGTTGAGCGGCTGGATCGCCGGCATCGCCGGGCGATCGCCGGTCCCACACCAGCCCGGTCAGGAAACCTCGTGCCGGCGCGAGCGGGCGACGGCGTACGCCGTGTCCAAGCCCTGGCGCAGCAGGTCGATCAGCTCGGGGACCTCGTCCACGGTGAGCCGGAACGATCCGGTGCAGACGTTCTCCCGCCAGAGGGAGAGCACCACCAGATCGGTGTCGTAGTGCCAGGAGACCCGGAGGGCGCGATCGTCGCCGCGGGCGTCGAGGAAGATCTCCCCGGTCGCGGGCAACGGGCGCGCGGTGGCCATGATCGATTCTCCCTCCGGTGCGGTGATCTGTCATCGGAACCCGATCGGCCGCCGGTCTCGACGCGACGGCACGGCTACGCTCGTGGGCATGCCGGAGCTGCCCGAGGTGGAGGCGCTGGCCCTCGACCTCAAGGGCCGGCTGGACGGTCATGCCATCGCCAAGATCCACGTCGCAGCCTTCAGTGCCCTGAAGACCTTCGACCCGCCGGTACAGGCGCTCGAGGGCACGCTGGTCGACGACGTCAGCCGGCACGGCAAGTTCCTCGACATCGAGGCCAGTGGGCTGCACCTGGTGTTCCACCTGGCGCGCGCCGGCTGGATCCGCTGGCGCGACGAGCTGCCGGCGGTGCCGCCTCGTCCCAACAGCAAGTCCGGGCTCGCGGTCCGGGTGGTCCTGGACGACCAGAGCGGTCTCGACGTCACCGAGGCCGGCACCAAGAAGAGCCTCGCGGCCTACGTCGTGCGCTCCCCGCAGGACGTCCCCGGCATCGCCACCCTCGGGCCCGACCCGCTGGACGACGCCTTCACCCGCGAGGTGCTCGCGAACATCCTCGAGGACGCCGGACGCTCCCAGATCAAGGGCGTACTGCGCCACCAGGGCACCATCGCCGGCATCGGCAACGCCTACAGCGACGAGATCCTGCACGCCGCGAAGATGTCACCCTTCAAGCCGGCCAACAGCCTGACGGCGGACGAGCTCGACCAGCTGTTCGCCGCGATCAAGGACGAGCTCGGCGACGCGGTCGCGCGGTCGCGCGGACTCGCCGCCAGCGAGCTCAAGGGCGAGAAGAAGACCAACATGGCGGTGCACGGGCGCGCCGGTGAGAAGTGCCCCGTGTGCGGCGACGTGGTGCGCGAGGTCAGCTTCGCCGACTCGTCGCTGCAGTACTGCCCCACGTGCCAGACCGGCGGCAAGCCGCTTGCCGACCGCCGGCTGTCCCGACTGCTCAAGTAGCCACCATGGACATCCCCACTGCGACGGTCTCCGGCGTCCCCGACCCGTTGCCCGACGGCCTGCTCGTGATCGACGTCCGCGAGGACGACGAGTGGCGGGCCGGTCACGTCGAGGGATCCGTGCACGTGCCCCTGATGCAGCTCGGCAACCGGTACACCGAGCTCCCGGAGTCCGAGCAGACGTTGGTGGTGTGCCGCGTCGGCAACCGGTCGGCGTACGCGGCGGCGTTCCTGATCCAGCAGGGCATCGCCGCGGTGAACCTCGAGGGTGGCCTGGCCGCGTGGGAGGCCGCGGGGCGCGCTCTGGTGGCCGACGACGACCAGCCGCCGATGGTCCTCTAGCCGGCTTCGAGCTAGGACGAGGAGTCGCCGGACAGCCCTTGGCACTCGGTGGCGTAGTAGGTGATGAACGCCCGGACGTCAGCCGCGTCCTGCGCGTGGAGCCCCTTGACCATCGTGGTCACCTCACCGGGGTCCGCACCGGGTCGCAACTGGCGCAGGTGGTCCACCAGGACGTCGAAGCCGCGCCGAGCGCCGGCCCCGATGTCGCTCGGCGTCCCGACCCGGCTCAGCTCGTCGGCCGCGCGCTGCGGCGACGTGTCGGCGCCGAGCTGGTTGAAGGTGCGGCAGAAGTCCGCCTTCGACGCCCCCTCGGACGACGACGAGTCGCCGTTCCCGCAGCCGGCGAGACAGCCGGCCAGCACCATCCCCAGTGCCGGGACCAGGATTCGTGCCACGGGCATGTGACTCCTCAACGATCGGCGATGTCGTCCTCCACTGTGCCTCGCCCGGGTGTACGCACGCCGAGGCGGAAGCGTTCGACGTCGAGGTCCGGCGTCGCCAGGACCTCGGTGAGGAGGTGGAGGTACTCGGCGCGGGGCACCTCCGAGACCCCGAGGGACGACAGGTGCGGTGTCTGCCACTGGGTGTCGATCAACCGGTCCTGTCCGTCGTCCAGCATCCGCGCGAGACCGACCAACGCCGCCTTCGACGCGTCGGTCTCGTGGTGGAACATCGACTCCCCCGCGAACAGGCCGCCGATGGCCACGCCGTACAACCCGCCCACGAGGCGGCCGGTGCGCCAGGTCTCGACCGAGTGCACCCATCCCAGCGCGTGCAGCCGGAGGTAGGCCTCGCGGATCTGGTCGTCGATCCAGCCCGAGGGACGACGCGGGTCGGCGCACGCGTCGATGACGTCGGCGCAGGCCGTGTCGACCCGGATCTCGAACCGCCGCGCGGAGCGCGCCAGCGAGCGCGACACGTGCAGGTCGCGCGGGCGCAGGATGCCGCGGCGTACCGGGCTGAACCAGGCCATCGGCGTGCGCCGGCCACCCAACGGCATGGGAAAGATCCCCCGGCGATACGCCTCCAGGATCGTGCCCGGCTCGAGGTCGGCGCCGGTGGCGACCAGGTCGTCGTCGGGATGGAAGCGCGCGGGTGCCGGGAACTCCCAGATGGTCGGGGGAGGTTCGACCGGCACGGTGCAACGGTAAGCCGTGTGCCCGGAACGTCCGTAGGATCGGGGCATGGCCGCCAGCGGGAGCACGCCCACGAGCACCTCCCGCGTGCCGCAGCGGATCACGGACTTCTCCCCCGGGCTGACCGCCGCCTTCGTGCGCGAGGCGCTGCACCGCGCGATCGACGGCATCGGGCCGCTCACCCCCGCCCGCGTGGCCGCCGAGAAGCAGCTGGCGGAGCATCGAGGCCGCGTCACGCGTGCGATCCACGGGGTGATCGACAACCACGTGCGGTACGCCGGTGCCCAGGGCTTCGTGACCAACCTGGGTGGACTGGCCACGCTCCCGGTCGCCATCCCGACGAACGTCACCGGCCTTGCGCTGGTCCAGTGCCGGATGATCGCCGCCGTCGCGCATCTGCGGGGCTACGACCTGGACGACCCCCGCGTACGCAACGGCGTTCTCGTCTGCATGCTCGGCGAGGAGTCGGTGGCCGAGCTGGTGCGGGCCAAGAAGATCCCGGCGCCCCCGATGGCCCTGGCCACCGCGCCCGTCTACGACCCGACCAACGACCTCGTCATCTCGACCGAGGTGGCCGGCCACCTCGTGCAGAGGGTGGCCGGCAAGAAGCTGGCCGGGACGGCCGCCCGCCGCGTCCCCCTCATCGGCGGTCTGGTCGGCATGGGCGCGGACGGCTACCTGACCTGGAAGAACGGCCGCTACGCGGAGCGCGAGCTCCTGCCCCTGGCCCGGCGGTAGGCGCTCATCACGCGACGTCCCGTGCCTCCGCTCTCGAGGCGTCGGACGACCTTCTCCCGCCACCGGTACGTCGGTCGCAGATAGGACTTCTCCAGGGCCCGCTGCGTGTCGCCCAGCTCGGCGTCGCGGTGGGCGAGCTCGCGCTGAAGTCGGGCATGGTCGAGCAGCACGGCCTTGAGGGCGTCGACCGCGGCACCCGAGACCAGCGCCTCGTCGGGATGGTCGGGGTCGGCGTAGTCGGTGACCGGTGGGGCACCGCGCAGGTCGTCGAGGTCGCCGATCACGTCGTAGCCCCGGCGCCGGATCTCCTCGGTCCACGACTCCTGCAGGTGCGTCGCCCACGGGTGGACGTCGGGCGGCAGCGCGAGCCTGGGAGTGCGGGTGCGCCGCGACAGGGTCTGGTGGGCCAGCAGCTCGCGGACGAGTGGGCGGTAGTAGGTCGGTTCCAGCGACTCGTTGGCCGCCCGGTTGATCCGCCGGATCAGGGTGGTCTCGGCTGAGCCGAGCGACGGGTTCACCCGTTCGCCGTCGAGCTGGAGGTCGATGCCGTCGAGCCCGAAGGCCTCCACGAAGCGCTTCCAGAGCAGCTCGGGCGAGCCGCCGGCAGGCGGCACGGTGACCACGTGGATGTGCTCCGGCGGGAGGTCGCGCCCCCATCGATCGAGGATGTCGGGGATCTCCTGGACGCCCCAGAACCAGGTCGGGATCCGCCCCTCGCGACGGGGGTCCTGGATCCGCCGGAGGAAGTCGCCGTAGGAGAGGGCCGCGCGGTGCTTGACGTTCTCCTGCCACTCGGCGGGGATCTGCCGGACCAGGTCGCGCACGGACAGGACGAGGTGGATCTCGGTGCCGCGCCCGTGCCCCAAGCTCTCCAGAGCGCGGCCGACCTGCGCACGCGAGGCGGTGGCCAGGATCTCGTGGCTGATGATCGCGTCGCCGGGTGCGCGGCGGACCGAGGTGGCGAGGCGGTCCCAGGAGCCGATCGCCTGCGCTTCCAGACCACCCCACGGCATGCGCATCAGGTCGAGGGCCGCCAGGAAGTGGCCGTCGAACCGGTTGGCGGGGTAGATGATGCCGTGGCGACGGAGCAGCCGTCGGTTGTGGAACAGCACGTGCTGGAGGTACGACGTGCCGGTCTTGGGCGTGCCGACGTGGAGGCTGACCTTCCTGGTCACATCGCCTCCCGTTCCCTGGGCTGCTCGGCCTGCGGTGTGCCGATCCGTGGTCCGAGCAGCACCTGAACGGCCAGCGCGAGCACCCGCTCCTCGTCCGGCGCCGTCACCCCGCGTCGGTCCACCGGCTCGGGCAGAGCGCCGTGAACAGCGTAGTCACCGGTGGCCAGCCGTCGGCGGAGGTCGTGGGTGCACGCGAGGAGCCAGGCCCCGTGACGGCGCGGGATGCGGAGCTGTGGGCCGAGATGGGCGGCGAGGACCGGGCGGAGGCGGCGACGCATCAGCATGCTCCGGCGCTCGGGCGTGACGAGCGTCCCGAGGGCGGGCGCCGTACGCCGCGCGAGCTCCGAGGCGTCGGCGGACAACGACGTCGATGCCGGGAGACGGCGTCGGGCTCCCGCCAGCCGCATCGCCTGGCCGGGGTCGTCCAGCACGACGTGCACGCGTCGGGTGCCGACCCGGCCGACCCAGGTCTCGGCCACCCGGGCGACGTCGACCTGGTGAGGAACACCTCCACGACGTGCACGTGCGGAGAGCCACTCCGGCCAGGGCTTCGCGCCGCCGCGCAGCGACTGGGCGGACCAGAGGTGGACGAGCATCGACGAGAGGTCGCTCCCCGCCACCACCACGGTGGGCCGCGGGCCTCCCGGTGGACGACCGTCGGCCACCAGCGCGTCGCGGAGCGGGTCCGCGACCTCGGGGTCGCCGAGCAGCCGGTAACGGCGGCGCAGGAGCCGGGGCGATCGCGGTGCGTCCGGGTCGCCCGCGGCGACGACGTCCTCGGCGATCAGGGCGGTCGCGACACGGACCAGCTCCGCGGCCGGGAGGTCGCCCGGGTCGACGGGCGGAGGTCCGAAGGCGGAGTCCGGCAGGACGCCGACCAGGCCCAGGTCGGGGCGGCCACGACCGGGAGCGCTCGCCCGCAGGACCCGGTCGGCGAGCTCGGGCGACGGCAGGCTCAGCAGGTTGAGCCGGCGGAGGAGCTCGAGCTGCTGGGCACCGGGGAGGAACCGGCCGGCCTGCTCGTCGGCGCCGGCGAGGGTCGCCCAGGCCGACCAGGGCGTCGTACCTCCGTCCCGGAGGTGGGCGACCCAGCCCCAGGCCCGGGCCTCGCGCTCGTGCTGTGCCCGGTCAGAGTGGTCCTCGAACGTCGAACGACTCACCGGCGGTAGGCCTCTCGCGCACGCCGCAGCCTGCCGAGCACCGACGCGTCCGGATCGGGTCGGGACGCCGCCTCCTCCGTCATCGCGGCCAGCGCGTCGAGGGCGGCGGTCAGCTGCTCCTCGCTCGGGACGCGGTCGGGGTGGCGATAGCCCTGCTGCTGTGCCACCGGCTCGGGCAGCAGGTCCGCCGTGTCTCCGATCAGGTCGACGCCGCTCTGCTCGAGCCACTCGATCCACCCCTCGCCGCTCGTGCGAGCCCATGCGTGGAACTTCGGCGGAAGCAGGATCGGCCGCGACTGATCCTGGCCGCCGAGGGTCTCGTCGGCGAGCATGCCGAGGATGAGCGCGTCGTACCGCGGGTTGGCGCGGGTGCTGCGACCGATGCGCTCGTTGAGGGCCCG
>DATBDF010000354.1:0-2651 GCA_036270075.1 Nocardioides sp. | reverse complement strand
TCATGCCAGGGATCCCTCGATGGATCTCGGTGAAGCGATCGGTTCCGACCATCAGCTCCGGGATGACCAGCGGGGGCATCGGTCATCGAGGATGTCGACACCCACGGCGATCGGGCATGACTCGAGAGTGGTCGGCCACCGAACGTTGATGCCCTCGATCGCCCGCGGAGGCCGTACATAAGCCGTACTCGTCGCAGTCGCCTCCCATGCTCTTCCCAGAGGCGTGGCCGCCAACTCTCACTTCCCATCACGACGTCGACGACTGCATGCGACGCGTCACTCCCCTTCAGCGATCAGCACGCAGACCGTCCGGTGGCGCCGGCAATTGCCCATGACTGAACATCTGGTTAATATGCTGTACATGCGTTCAGACCCGTCGACACCCCGGGGCGACTTGACCGCGAAGGCAACGATCCGCAACGCAGCGCTGCGCCTCTTCGCGGACCGCGGTCCCGATGCCGTCACCGTGCGTGAGGTCGCGATCGCGGCGGCTGTCTCGCCCGCGCTGGTCATGCATCACTTCGGCAGCAAGGCGGGGCTGCACGCAGCAGTGGACGAGTACGTCGCGCACAGCTTCGACGCCGTGCTGGACGCGCTGACCGAGGACGAGCTCGGCGACGCGCTCACCGGGGGCGACTCGACGTCGCTGGCCGAGGCATTCGTCGCCGCCTTGCCGCCCGGGTCTCCGTTGCCGGACTACCTGCGTCGGCTGCTTCTGACCAACGACCCCACCGGTGACCGGGTGTTTGCCCGGTGGTTCGCCGAGTGCGTACGGGTGCTTGTGTCGTTGGAAGAGGCCGGCATCGCCCGGCCAAGCAAGGACCGGCGGGTTCGCGCCGCGTTCCTGCTTGTCAACGACCTGGCAACGGTGCTGCTTGCCCGCCAGCTCAGGGACGCGGTGGGGATAGACGTGCAGACACCCGCCGGTATGGCCGTCTGGAGCAGCGAGGCGGTTGACGTGTACGCCCAGGGCGCCTTCCGCGCCCGGGACAAGGGAGAATCATGAACGACGACATCGTCCGTATCGAGGGCCTTGGCAAGCAGTTCGGCGGCTTTCGTGCGCTGGACGGCCTCGACCTCGACGTACACCGTGGCGAGGTGCACGGGTTCCTGGGTCCCAACGGCGCCGGGAAGTCCACCACCATCCGGATCCTTCTCGGACTCATGCGCCACGACGGGGGGCGGATCGAGCTCTTCGGCCGCGACCCCTGGCGCGAGGGCACGAAGCTGAGGGGTGACCTTTCGTACGTGCCCGGCGACGTGTCGCTGTGGGCCGGTCTCACCGGGGGGGAGTGCCTGGACATCCTCGCCGGGGTGCACGGCGGGCTGAATCCCGATCGGCGTGCCGCGCTGATCGAGCGCTTCGACCTCGACCCGAGCAAGCGGGCGCGGGACTACTCCAAGGGCAACCGGCAGAAGGTCGCGCTGGTCGCGGCGCTGGCCAGCGAGGTCGGGCTGATCGTGCTCGACGAGCCGACTTCCGGGCTGGACCCGCTGATGGAGCAGGTGTTCCAAGAAGTCATCCGGGAGCGCTGCGACCAGGGGGCGACGGTGCTCCTGTCCAGCCACATCCTCTCGGAGGTGGAGGCTCTGGCCGACCGGGTCAGCATCATCCGGCGTGGCAAGACGGTGATATCGGGGACCCTGGCCGAGCTGCGCCGTCACACCCGCACGAGCGTCCGCGCGTTGACCGGACGCGACGTCATCTCGCTGGACGCAGTCAGCGGCGTCGAGGGCCTCACGGTCGGGAAGGTCGACGGCCAGGTCGAGACGCGGTTCACCGTCAGCCCTGATGCGCTCGACCAAGCGATCGGACTGATTCACGACTCGGGCATCCGCGGCCTCACCGTCGAACCGCCCAGCCTGGACGCGTTGTTCCTCAGAAGCTACAGCGAAGACGACACGTCGGGGGTGCCGGTATGACCGGGACGGGAGCCTGGTTGGGCATCATGTGGCGCGCCCAGCGTCGGCGGCTGCTGGTGTGGTTGCTCGCGACGGTTGGGACGCTCGCCTTCACGGCGATCTCCGTAGCTCAGCTCTACGACACTCCCGAGAAGGTCGCCTCCTACGGCGAGGCCGTGGTCAGCGAGGCCCTGATCGCGATCAACGGTCACGTGGAGGGCATCGACTCCCTCGGCGGCATCATCCAGGACGAGTTCGGCTTCATCGCCTCGTTCCTGATGCCGTTGATGGGGCTGGCCCTGGTGGCAGGCATGACGCGCGCCGAGGAGGACTCCGGTCGTCTGGAGGCGCTGCTCGCGGGCCGGCTCGACCGTCGCGCGCCCGTGGCGGGTGCGCTCCTGCTCGTGGTCGGGTCGGTGGTCGTGATGGACCTGGGGTTCGTGGTGTCGCTAAGGGTGGCCGGAATCGCTGTCGGGCCGGCCGTCCTCTATGCCCTCGCCCTCGGCATGGTCACCGTCGTCTTCGCCGCGCTAGCTGCCGTCTTCGCCCAGGTCGTGCGCCACAGCCGCGGCGTCTACGCGCTCGGCTTCGTCGTCGTCGCCCTGTCCTACGTGCTGCGCGGTGTGGGTGACGTGAACGACACGTTCTGGGTGTGGCTGTCACCGCTGGGCTGGTTGGAAAAGACAGCACCCTTCGCCGACCAGCAGCGCTGGTGGGTCCTGCTCATCCCGATGGTGGTCTCGGCCGGG
>DATBDF010000353.1:0-4437 GCA_036270075.1 Nocardioides sp. | reverse complement strand
GGAGTCGCACCCACCGTCGATGTGGCTGCGCCTCCTGCGGTTCGCGTCCTACTTCACGGTCCAGAGCAACGTTCTGGTCCTCGTCTCGACCGCCGTGCTCGCCCGCGACCCGCTCCGGGCCGAGGGAGCGTTCCGAGTCGTGAGGACCGCGGCGATGACGGGGATCATCGTGACCGGGCTCGTGCACTGGTTCCTGCTGCGCCCCCTCCTGCACCTCCACGGAGCCGACCTGGTCGCCGACAAGCTCCTGCACCTGGCGGTTACGGTCCTGGCCTCTGTCGGCTGGCTGGTCTTCGGACCCCGGCCGGCCATGACGTGGCCGACGACCCGGGCGGCCACGGTCTGGCCGCTGGCCTGGCTGGTGGTGATCCTGGTCCAGGGTGGGCTGACCGGCTGGTACCCCTACCCGTTCCTCGACCATCGCGAGGACGACTGGCCCCACGTCGTGGTCGTCTGCGCCGGGATCTTCGTGCTGTGGTTCGCGCTGCTGTTCGCCCTGCAGGCCTACGACCGGCGCATGGCTCCGGCGCCGCGGGCCTCAGCGCCCGCTACTGGAAGCTGACGAAGCTGACGCCGGGGCGGATGCGGCGTACCTCGCGCGGCGTGAAGCGGTGGATGTCCCAGTGGTAGAAGAGCTTGAACCCCTGACGGAACTGGTGCGGCCGCGTGATCGCGTGGTACGTCGCGAGCTTCTCGTGCTGGGTCCCGAAGCCGTCCGCGTGCTGCACCATGGCCAGGCCGGGCCGGTGCACGATCTCGCCGATGTCGGGCAGCATCGTCAGCCGGAACTGGTGGAGCACGAAGAGCTTCTGCGGGAGGCCCTCGCGTCGCACCAGCCGCGAGAGCCAGAGCGACGTGCGGTTCACCTCGGCCGCGCGCACCGAGCCGACGACGCTCGCCGGCACCTGGTGCGGCCCCATCCGCCACTCGGGGTCGAGGGCGAGGCCGACCCACGGCTTCTCCAGGGCCCAGGCCCACCGTCGGGCGACGACCGGGAACGCAGAGCGCCCGGTCTGGAGGTCGAGGAGCAGCAGGGCGCCGTGGCGGTGGGCGGCGTCGACGTAGCGCTGGACCAGGGCGCGCGGGATGTCGTGGCTGTAGTCGTGGTCAGGACCTGGAGACCGGTCGGCAATGGTGACGATCAGCTCGTAGACCGGCTGGATGTGCTCGCCCGGTTCGCGGAACGGTCGGGCCGCTCGCATCAGGCGACGCTGCATCGTGTCGGGGTCGGCCGTGCCGAGCACCCCCATCGCCCCGGTCTGCGCGGTTCCGTAGTAGGCCACCAGGAACCGGTGGCCGCCGAAGATCCGGTAGCCGCCTCCGGGAAGCTGCGGCATCGGCGAGATCGCGGGTCCGGCCGGCACGACGTACGACGGAGGGTCGGTGGTGAGCGCGCCATCGGTGCCGGGCGTCCCCTCCGCAGTCGGCGGCTGGGTCGACGGCTGGGTCGACGGCTGGGTCGACGGCTGGGTCGGCGTAGCACTCGACGGGCTGACCTGCTCCCCCGAGGACGGCGTGGACGGCGGTGGGGTCGTGGACGACGGGGACTCCTCTGACCCGCCGGTCGCGGCATCGGCCGCCGGCGCGCTGTCGCCGAGGTGCCCGATGATGCCGGCCAGCAGCACGAGTACGACGAGTCCGACGAGCGCCAACGACAACGGCGATCTCAGGCGCGATCGCAGGTCCGGACTCACCACGCCACTGTGACGGTTGAGGAGCTCTCGGAGTTGTCGGCGCGCGGAGATCGGGTCACCCCTCCCTCACGGCACGGTCGCACGGATGGCGACCGGGTCGACGACGAGTCTCGGGTCCTGCATGGAACCCAGCAGTCGTCCGTCGGTCTTCATCTCCGGACCGTGTCGTAGGTCGGCCACCAGGCAGGTGACGTTGTCACGTCCACCCGCCGCGATCGCGAGGTCGACCAGTGCGCGTGCCGCGTCGTCCTGGTCCGCGACCGCCAGGGCGCGGACGATCTCGGCCTCGGACACGAAGTCGGTGAGCCCGTCGCTGCACAGGAGCACCCGGTCGCCCTCGCTCAGGTCGAGCTCCTCGAGGGCCGGCGCGACCGGTTCATCGCCGTTGACCGAGCGCAGGACGACGTTGCGGAACGGGTGCGCCGCGACCTGTTCGGGTCTGAGGTCGCCGCGGTCGACGAGCAGCTGCACGAGCGTCTGGTCGGTGGAGAGTCGGCCGAGCTCTCCGTCGCGCAACAGGTACGCGCGGGAGTCGCCGACGTGCACCAGTGTCACCCGATCGTCGCGGGCCAGCAGGGCGGTGAGCGTCGTCGCCATCCCCTTCCGGGCCTCGTCCTGGCGAGAACCGCGCCCGAGCTGCTGGTGCGCGGTCACCACCGCCTCGGCCAGCAGGGTGGCGCCGTCCACGTCCGGTCGGCCCATGGCCAGCGCGGTCACGACGTACGTCGTCGTGGCGGAGGCGACCTCACCCGCGGCGGCCCCACCCACGCCGTCGGCGACGAGCTGGAGGTAAGGCCCGGCGAAACCCGCGTCCTCGTTGTGCTCCCGCACGAGTCCCACGTGCGAGGCGGCTCCGTAGGCGAAGTGCAGCATCGGTCGCTCCTTCCTCGTGCTCGCTGTGACGGCCCGTGGCCCGGACAGGTTGTCGCCGCCCTGCGTGGGTGCGGGCAGAGTGAAGCCATGGAAGCCAGATCCGCTGCCCTGGACCGCGCTCGGGAGCATGCCATGACCTGGTTGGACTCGCTGGACGAACGCCGCGTGCCGCCGAGCGTCGACGCGGACGAGATGGTGCGCCGGCTCGGTGATCTGCCCGACGACCCGACACCGGCGGCCGAGGTGGTCGACCTGCTCGCCGAGGCCTGCGAACCGGGCCTGGTCGCGATCCCGTCCGGACGGTTCTTCGGCATGGTCATCGGCGGTTCGCTCCCGGCCGCGCTCGGCGCCGACTGGCTGACCTCGGCCTGGGACCAGAACGTCGGGCTGCGTGCCCTGACCCCGGCGGCCTCGGCCGTCGAGGAGGTGGCCGGCCGCTGGCTCGTCGACCTGCTCGGGCTCCCGGGCGGATCGGCCGTGGGTTTCGTGACGGGCGCGACGATGGCCAACTTCACCTGCCTGGCAGCGGCTCGTGACGCGGTGCTGCGTCGCGCAGGGCACGACGTACGACTCGGGCTGAGCGCCGTCCCTCGGGTGCGCGTCCTGGTCGGGGCCGAGCGCCATCCGTCGGTCGATTTGCCGCTGCGGTTCCTCGGCCTCGGCGACCCGGACGTCGTACCGGCCGACGAGCGGGGTCGGGTGCGGGCGGACGCGCTGGCGAGCGCCCTGGCCGACGATGACGGGCCGGTGATCGTGGTGCTCCAGGCAGGCAACATCCACTCCGGCGACTTCGACCCGTTCGCCGCGTGCGTCCGTGCGGCCCGAGAGCACGGCGCCTGGGTGCACGTCGACGGCGCGTTCGGGTTGTGGGCTGCGGCTTCCCCGCGGTGGCAGGAGTCGGTCGTGGGGCTCGCCGACGCCGACTCGTGGGCCACCGACGCGCACAAGACGCTCAACGTGCCCTACGACTCCGGCTTCGCCATCGTGCGCGACGCCGATGCGTTGGCCTCGTCGATGGCGATGCACGGCGACTACCTGATGCAGGCATCCGGGGACCCGCAGGAGAGGACGCCGGAGCTCTCGCGCCGCGGTCGCGGCTTCACGACGTGGGCAGCCCTACGCAGCCTGGGCCGCTCGGGCGTCGTCGACCTCGTCGAGCGCCTGGCTCGTCACGCGCGGGCCCTGGCCGACGGTGCGCGTGACATCCCGGGCTGCGAGGTGCTCAACGACGTCGTGTTCACCCAGGTGTGCCTGGCGTTCGGCGACGACGAGCGCACGCGCGCCGTGGCGGCGGCACTGCTGGCCGACGGGACCACCTGGATGTCCGGCTCCCGCTGGCACGGCCGGGCGATCGTCCGCATCTCGGTGAGCAACTGGAGCACGACCGACGACGACGTACGCCGGTCCCTGGACGCGCTGCACCGGGCCGTGGCCGTGGTCGACTCCGTCGACCCTGCGTAAACCGCTGTCGCCCGAGCGACGCCGCGGGTTGGATGGCGGCGTGTCCTCCGCGCTCGTGCACCCACCCAAGGCGTCTCCGGGCGACAAGGTCGCGATCGTCTCCGCGGCGTTCGCGGCGCCCGCGGTCGCGCCGGCCGTGCACGAGCAGGCACTGACCCGCATCCGGGAGGTGCTCGGGCTCGAGCCGGTCGAGTATCCGACCACCCGGCGACTCGACGCGTCGCCAGAGGCCCGGGCGGCGGACCTGAACACCGCCTTCGGCGACCCCGAGATCCGCGCTGTGCTCGCGACCATCGGCGGCGACGACCAGATCACCGTCATCCCCCACCTCGCCCCGGAGCTGGTGCGCGCCGACCCGAAGCCGTTCCTCGGATACAGCGACAACACCAACCTCCTGAGCTGGCTGTGG
>DATBDF010000352.1:0-1807 GCA_036270075.1 Nocardioides sp. | reverse complement strand
CTGCGGTAATGTTCCGCAGCGGCCGCTCCCCGATCACGTGGGAAGGCCGTCCGGTCTTTCCGACCGACCCCGGGCCTATAGCTCAGACGGTTAGAGCGCTTCCCTGATAAGGAAGAGGTCACAGGTTCAAGTCCTGTTAGGCCCACCGGTTCATGCACCTCACGACGAACCCGGGAGACACGATGAAGAAGCTGCTGCTGATCGCCATCGCCGCTGCCGGCGTCCTCTTCGCCAAGAAGAAGATGGACGAGGGTCAGCGCGAGCAGGCCCTCTGGGCCGAGGCGACCGACAAGGTCGACAACGACTGACCGTCCACCGACCCACTGCCGGGGTTCCGGCACTGATTCTGTGACGCGGGGCCTTGGCGCAATTGGTAGCGCACCTGCTTTGCAAGCAGGGGGTTAGGGGTTCGAGTCCCCTAGGCTCCACCACTCCATGACGTCCGTTCCGAACGCAGACCCGCGCGCCGCTCTGGCCTGGGCAGCCGAGACGATCGGCCCCGTCACCGGCGTACGCCGGCTCAGCGGCGGCTGGACCTCCACGATGCTGGCACTCACCGCCACCGACGGAGAGGCCTCGGTGCTCCGGCTGATGAACCGGGAGCCGTGGCGCTCGCACGGGCCGGCGCTGACCGCGCGCGAGCACCTCACGCTGGAGATGCTGGCCGGCTCCGGACTCCCGATCGCCACGTCCCTGGCGCTCGATGCCGACGGACGGCACTGCGGTGATCCGGCACACCTGATGTCGCTCCTTCCGGGCTCCGTGCAGGTCCGGCGGCACGACGACGACTCGCTGGCCGGGCTGGCCGACCTCCTCGCGAGCATCCACGAGACCGAGCCGTCGCCGGCGGTGCGGCCCTACGAGTCCTGGGCGTTCGAGGCGAAGTACCGCGTGCCGAGCTGGGCCACCGACGCGGTGACGTGGGAGGCGGCGTTCGACGTGCTCCGGTCCGAGCCTCCCGCCTTCGCGCCGACGTTCATCCATCGCGACTTCCAGCCGCGCAACGTGCTCTGGGACGGCGGTGGGATCTCGGGTGTCGTGGACTGGGTGGAGACCTCGATCGGCCCCGCCTGGCTGGACGTCGCCCACTGCCTCACCAGCCTGGTGCTGTGGCACGGCAGCGACGCCGCGGACGCTTTTGCCGCGGCGTACGTCGACCGGACCGGCCGGGCTCCGCAGCCGTACTTCGAGGTGATGGACCTGGTCGCCTTCCTGCCGGCCCCGGGCCGGCAGGAGTACGTCGTCGATCCGGAGGAACGGGTGAGGTTCGAAGCCCGGCTGGCGACCGTTCTGGGTCGCCTCAGCCGCCGTACGGAACGGTGATGATCTCGAGGTTGTGCCCGTCCGGGCCCTCCCAGTAGAGCCCGCGGCCGCCGTCGTTGGTGTTGATCTCACCCTCGCGGCGGTGGAACGGGTCGGCCCAGTACGGCCAGCCCCGGTCGACGATCCGCTGCCGGATCGCCTCGAACTCCTCCGCACTCACCAGGAACGCATAGTGCTGCCCGTCGGGCCCCCCGTGGTCGTCGGCGAAGTCCAGCGACACCCCGTTGGCGAGGGCGAGGACCCGGAACGGTCCGTACGACGTGGGTGGGGCCACGCCGAGGATCTCGGCGAGACCCTCGGCCGCGGAGTCCTTGTCGGAGACGTGGACGATCGTGTGGTTGAGCTCGACAGTCATCGCGGTGCTCCTTGCTGGTCACGCGTCTGGTCATGGTCCAGCCTGCCCGGCTCCGACGCCTGGGGCGAACGTCGGGTCAGACCCGCCACGACCAGGATCGCGACCGCGGCCAGGGCGGCGGCGACCCAG
>DATBDF010000351.1:0-4035 GCA_036270075.1 Nocardioides sp. | reverse complement strand
GACGTGCTCGGCGCCTCGCTCCCCGTGATCGGCGGCTGGCCGGCCGACCAGCTGGCCGACGCCGCGCCGTACCGGGGTCCGGTGCTGTGGATCCGCGGTGCGCGATCCGAGTACGTGACGCCGGCGTACTCACAGGCCATGGACCGCTGGTTCCCCGGCAACCGACTGGTGACGGTCAAGGACGCCGGCCACTGGGTGCACTCCGAGCAGCCGGACGTCTTCGTGGAGGTGCTCCGACGTTTCCTCGACCCGGCCGGAGCCGGTGGAGGCGTCACCGCCTGAACCCGCACCGGAGCCCACCGGTCCGTGGTTCTGCGAGAGGGCGTCCCGCCTCGACGGTGTGCCGCGCCGGGCCTCACTCGACCGGCAGCAGCCCGTGCTCGACGGCGAAGAGGCTGGCGGCGACCCGGTTCCCGGCGCCGGTCTTGGCGTAGATGTGCTCGGTGTGGTTGCGCACGGTCTTGGGTGACAGAGCGAGGTCGGCAGCGATCTCACGGCTCGACATCCCGCGGGCGATCAACCGGAGGACGTCTATCTCACGACGCGACAGCCCGGCCGGACGGCTGTGGCGGCGGTCGGTCCGATGCCCGGCTGCGCTCAGCACTGCCTCGACCGCGTCGCCATCGAGACGCCCGGCGCGTGCTTCGGTCCGCAGCCGGGCGGCCCCTTGCTCGGCCGTCAACATGGCGCGGTGCGGACGCGGCTCGCGCCAGGTCTGGTACGCGTCGGCCGCGGCCAGGACTCGGGGCAGCAGCGTCAGGTCCGATCCGGTGAGCCCGTGCGGATAGCCCGAGCCGTCGAGTCGCTCACGATGCGAGGCCGCGACGCGGCGGAGGGGCGCGAGCGAGGTGGACTGCCGCAGGATCCGATCGGTGAGGTACGGGTACATCCGGATCCGCTCCCACTCACCGGTGCCCAGCGGGGTGGTCTTGTCCCAGATCGCGGTCGACACCCCGAGTCGACCGAGGTCGTGGAGGAGGGCGGCCCGGCGGAGCTGCTCGACCTCTGGCTCCGAGAGAGCCAGAGCCCGTCCCGCGCCCTCGGCCAGGTCGGCCACCGCCCCCGAGTGCCCGAGTGTGTACGGCGACTTCAGGTCGACGTAGTCGGCGATCCCGCGCAGCGCGACGTCCGCGCTCGCGCCTCGCAGCGGCCGGTTGAGCTCGGGCTCGCGCCCGATCACCGTCTCCCACACGGGCTGCGTCTCGAGCCCCGCCAGCACCCCAGGGGCATCGATCTCCAGGATGGCCGTGAGCCGGGGGTCGAA
Organism: Nocardioides sp.; assembly: GCA_036270075.1. Lineage (GTDB taxonomy): Bacteria > Actinomycetota > Actinomycetes > Propionibacteriales > Nocardioidaceae > Nocardioides. The sequence continues at coordinate 2,771 of DATBDF010000351.1, read as the reverse complement.
CTGACCGGCGGCGCGGTCCCTCGCCAGGGCGACGGCGGCCCCGACCCCGCCGGTGCGGTGCGCGACCTCGACGTACTCGGCGAGCTGGCAGATGCGGGCGGCGATCGGGATGTCGCCGCCACGCAGCCGGCCCGGCCAGCCGCGGCCGTCCCATCGTTCGTACGCCGCCGCCACCGCGGCCTCCACGCGCGCGCCGAGACCGAGTCGCAGGGCCAGGGCCGCCGCGAGCTCCGCATGCCGCTCGACGGACCCGTCGAGCTCACGGTGACCGCCCGCCGCGAAGAGCACGGCGACCCGCAGGCGGTGGAGGGGTGGGTTCCCGGCCCCGAGGCTCCGCAGCCCGGACAACGCCCCCCGGGCACTGCGGAAGTCGTGACGGTACTTCGTGCTCCGCAGCGCGATATCGTCACCGAACCACTTCACCTGCTCGTGCGCGTCGGTGTGGCACGCGACGTTGACCAGGAGCGAGGTGAAGTAGATCGTCGAGCGCTCGTCGCGCTCCAGGGCGAGGTGATCGCCCAGGCGAAGCGCGATCACCGTCTGCCGGAGCACGTGCTCCATCGGCTGCCCGAACCCGAGATCGACGCCGAGAGACAGGGCTCCGAGGAGGTCGGCGAGGCACACCTCGGTCCCCGAGGTACCCGAGGCCGACGTCGTCGTCACAGGCCCACCCCACGCTGCGTGTCAGCCCGATCGTACGCGCGGGTTCAGGAGGGCTGAAGGTGCTGCTGGTTGCGCATGATCGCCTCGGTGACCACCTGTAGCTGGTCGGTCGGGCTGAACTGGATGATCCGCGTGCCCGGCTGGTACTCCGGAACATGGCCCGGGGCCATGTAGAACACGTCGCCGGCGCTCACGACCTCCTCGTGGTCGGCGTAGGTGACGGTCATCCGACCCTCGGTGACGATCCCCCAGTGCGGGCACGGGCACCTGTCATCCGGGAGCCCCTGCAGCATGAGGTGCATGTCGATCGGCTGCTTGATGTGCAGGAAGTCTGACGTGTAGCCGTCGAGCTCGACGGTCCCGACCTCGATCGGGCCGTAGTCCACCCGCTCGACGGAGTCGGGAGCGGTTGCCGGCATCGGTGCCTCCTCGGTACGGCGAGCGACTGGTCCGCTCGTGTGTCCCGCACCGTAGGAACGGGCCGTGGTCGCTCGCGTGGGGCAAACGCCCCAGCCTCTGGGATGGTCCTACGCCGACGAGGGCGACTCCAGGCGGCTGCTAGTCGATGCAGAGACAGAACGGGTGACCGGCCGGGTCGAGGAACACCCGGAACGTCGTCCCTGGCTGGTGCTCGTGCTTGGTCGCGCCGAGCTCGAGCACCGCGGCCTCCGCGGCGTCCAGATCGTCGACGACCACGTCGATGTGCATCTGCTGCGGCACCACCTGGCCGGGCCACTGCGGCGGGGTGTAGCCGTCGACCTTCTGGAAGCCCAGGGAGTCGCCGTAGTCGGCGCGGGCGTGGGCCCAGTCGTCGTCCGGGACCTCCACCTTCCAGTCCAGCAGGGCGCCGTAGAAGGTGGCGAGAGCTCTCGGGTCGGGGCAGTCGAGCACGACCGCCGGGAAGCGTGCGATAGCCATGGTCGGCACCCTAGAAGGGTTTCCGGACGTTGGCCTTCCGGATCTCAGTCGTGGCCCGCGAGCTCGCGTTCGAGCGTCTCCCGCAGCGTGGTCGACCGCCCGCCGAGCAGGTCGCACAGGACGCGACCGCCGGCAGGCAACCCGTGCCGGTCGTAGTACTCGTACATCGCGAGCAGGCCGTCGCGCTCGCCCGGCTCCCAAGCGGCACCGGCCTCGGCCCACGCCGCGGGATCGGTGCGAGCGGCCACGACCGGACGGCCCAGCACGGCACTCGCCGCCGACGCCACGTCGGACACCGACACCAGCGCGGGCCCACCCAGCTCGTAGGTCGCGCCCAGATGTCCGTCGTCCAGCAGGACGTGGGAGGTTGCCTCGGCGACGTCGACGAGGTCGACGAGACCGAACCGACGGTGCACGTCGTACGGCACCTCGAGCACGCTGTGCGCCGAGCGCAGCGCGGGCACGAGGTTCTGCACGTAGGCGCACGGCTGGAGGATCGTCCAGTCCAGCGGCGAACGGCGGACCAGGTCCTCGGCGCGCGCCTTACCCAGGTGGTGTGGCATCGCGGGGGCGTACGGCGCTGCGACGGAGTGGTACACGACCCGGGGGACCCGGACCGCCTCGGCCGCGCCCAGCACGTCGGCGACGTACGCCGTCTCGTCCGGATGGAAGTTCGGAGCGACGACGCTCACGGCCCCACAACCGTCCAGCGCCTCGGCCAGCCCGGCCCACTCGCGGCGGCCGATGCCGACGACCGAGGCACCCCGCGCCTCGAGTGCTGCGGTGATCGCCCGACCGGTCTTCCCCGATGCACCGACCACCGCGACGCTTGTCATCGGCTCACCGTTGCCGGGCGCGGTACGCCGCGACCGCGGCTCGGTTGGTGCACGCCGTGCTGCAGAAGCGGCGGGACCTGTTCCGCGAGAGGTCCAGGACCAGCCCGTCGCAGTCCGGGTCGGCGCAGACGTCGAGCCGTGACATCTCGTCGGCCCGGATCACGTCGATCATCGCCATCGCCGCCTCGACGGCGGCCCGCGTCGCCAGCGGCGCGTCCGGGGCGACCGCGTGGATGTGCCAGTCGTGCTCGTGGTGCCGCACGAGCTGGGGGAGTGCGTGCTCCTCACTGAGCAGGTCGTTGACCAGGCCCGCGGCCGTGTCGCGGTCGCTGGTCATCAGTGCCCGCAGTCGTG
>DATBDF010000350.1:0-5966 GCA_036270075.1 Nocardioides sp. | reverse complement strand
TTCAAGGGCTGGCCGCCGCCGAAGATCGTGACCGGTGACAGCAACCTGGAGTGGAGCAAGCGGGTGTCCGCGAACGGCGCCTCGCTCGCCCCCGGGACGACGTACAACGCGTTCCTCCGTCTCCAGGTCGACCCGACGCCGGGCGACTCGGCGGTCAAGGGCATCGTGTTCGCCTACCACGACGGCAGTGGCTCGCACACCGACACCTGGCGGGCGACGACGACCTTCTCGATGTCCTGCTGACCTCAGTCGGCGAGGTCGACGACGACCGGCGCGTGGTCGGAGGCGCCCTTCCCGGCACGCTCGTCGCGGTCGACGAAGGCGCCGGTGGCCCGCTCCGCCAGGGACGGCGAACCGAGCAGGAAGTCGATGCGCATGCCGCGGTTGCGCTCGAAGCGCTGCCGGTAGTAGTCCCAGTACGTGTAGATGTCGGGGTCCGAGGTGAACGGGCGCGCGAGGTCGGCGTACCCGTCGTCGAGGAAGGCTTGGAACGCCGCGCGCTCCGGCGGCGTGACGTGGGTGTCCATGGCGAACGCCGCCATGTCGAAGACGTCCTCGTCGCGCGGCGCGATGTTCCAGTCCCCGACCAGGGCGGTCTGCTCGTCGAGCCACGATGTCGCTACGTCGCGAAGCCGGGCCAGCCAGTCGAGCTTGTAGACGTAGTGCGGGTCATCCGGCTTGCGGCCGTTGGGCGCGTAGAGCGACCAGATCCGGACGCCGCCGCAGGTCGCTCCGATGGCACGTGCCTCGGCGGCGAGGGGTTCGCCCCAGCCCGGCATGCCGTCGAAGCCGACGGCGACGTCCTCGATGCCGACCCGGCTGATGAGCGCCACGCCGTTCCACTGGTTGATGCCGGCCGCCGCGATCTCGTATCCCGCGCCGTGCAGCCCCATCAGGGGGAGCTGGTCCTCCCGGGCCTTGGTCTCCTGGACGGCGAGCACATCGACGTCGTTCCTCTGGAGGAAGGCCTCGACCCGGTCGATGCGGGAGCGGAGGGAGTTGACGTTCCAGGTCGCGATCCGCACGGTGTCACCCTAGGGCGGACCCTGGACAGCCACGACGACGGACGACAGGGTGAGAGCCATGCGACGCACTCTCGGGCTCGTGTCTGTAGTCCTGTCCCTCGTCCTGTCCGGCGCCCTCGCGGCGTACAACCCCGCGGAGGCGAAGGTGCGCCCCACCCTCTCGTGGCACGTCACGAACGTCGGCGCCGACCAGGAGCTGCGCGGCCTGGCGGCGGTCGACCGCCGCACGGCCTGGGTCAGCGGTGACTCCGGCGGCGTGTGGCGTACGACGGACGGCGGTGCCACCTGGCAGGACGTCACTCCGCCGGGCTCGACGGACCAGACCCTGTACCGCGATGTCGCGGCCACCGACGCCGACCACGCGCTGGTCCTCGCCATCGGCTTCGGCCCGGACAGCAAGATCCTGCGCACCGATGACGGCGGCGCGACCTGGGAGGCGGCGTTCGTCAACAACGACCCGAAAGCCTTCTACGACTGCATGGCGATGTGGCCCGGAGGCCGCAACGGCATCGCCATGAGCGACCCGCCGGACGGGAAGTTCCGGATCATCCGCACCCACGACTCCGGACGGACGTGGACGGTGGTCGACAACGCCGGGATGCCGGCCGCGGACCCGGACGAGTTCGGCTTCGCCGCCTCGGGGACCTGCCTGGTCACCGCGGGCGGCCGCGACGCGTACCTTGCCTCGGGAGGGTCGGTCAGCCGGATCTATCGCACGCACGACCGAGGCACGACCTGGCAGGCCGTCGACTCCACCATCCCGACCGGGACGAACGGAAGTGGCGGCACCTTCGGTCTCGCGTTCCGCAACCCGCAGCAGGGCCTGGCTGTCGGCGGCGACTTCGCCGATCCCGACAACGGAGCCCTCGCCTCGGCGTACACCGCGAACGGTGGGCGCTCCTGGACCGCCGGTGGCGACGTGGGCGGCTACCGCTCCGCCGTGGCCTGGGTCTCGGGGGCGCGGCGGACCGCGATCGCCGTCGGGACCAGCGGCAGCGACGTGACGTACGACGGGGGCCGCACCTGGACCGCCGTGACCACGGGTGGGGACGGCTTCGACTCGGTGCAGTGCCTGCCCGGCGGCGTGTGCTGGTCCTCCGGCGCCGGCGGTCGCGTCGGCTGGCTCCGCCGCTGACCTACCCGGGTGTGGACGGTGGTCGTAGGACCAGCGTCCGATGGTGACTCCGACCGGGCTCGGGTGACCGTGGGGGGCATCGGATCCTCGAACCCCGTAGGAGCACACCCATGAAGCGCATCACCATCTTGGCCGCGGCCGGCGCGCTGGCCGTCACCCCGGCGCTCGGAGCCTGGGCGGCGTTCGCCGCAGCCGGGGACGACGCACCCGCTGCCGCACACGTCCGACTGGCCGACGACCGCCGAGGCGAGCCCGAGCCCGGCGACGACCACGGTCGTCACCACCGCCACGGCGCGGACGACGGGCGCCACCACGAGCGCCATCACCACCGTCACGGCGCCGACGACCGGACTGGAGCCCTGCGGGTCGCACGCGAGGCGGAGCCGGGTGACGACCGTGGTGGACACCGTGGGGCCGAGCCCGGTGACGACCACGGCGGCCGCGGCGAGGCCGAGCCCGGAGACGACCACGGCGGTCGCCACGGGGGCGACGACGGGGGGCGCCACGGCGGCGGGCGCCACTGATCCCTCGCGGAGCTGAGTAACCACCCCTCGTGGTTCGATCCGCCGCTCCGAGGACGGCGTGTCGCAACCATCTGGGGTGGTTACTCGCCGACCGGGCACCTGCTTGGATCGGCGCATGCGCCGGGTGGTCATCGTCATGCTGGTGATCGCGCTCGCGCTGGACGCGGTGTACTGGACGATCTGGTTCACCCACCGTGACTGGATCGCCAGCGAGCACACCCAGGCCTACTACGACTTCGAGAACGCGTTCCCCCTGGCCGATCTCTGGCTCGGGATCGCCTGCCTGATGGCCCTGGTCACCCTGGTACGCCGACGCCCGAGCGCCCTGCTCTGGCTCGTCGCGACGGGTGCGGCCGGGTTGTACCTCGGCTGCCTGGACCTGCTCTACGACCTCGAGCACGGCATCTTCGCCAAGGACGGTGGCGGTGCCTTCGAAGCCGTGATCGTGCTCGTCACCTGGGTCTTCTCGATCACCGTGCTCCGCTTCGCCTGGACCCGGCGCGGTGAGCTGTTGGCAGGCGGTCCCGACGTACCGGACGATTCGGAGCCTTCCGCGCCCGCTCCGTAGACTCGCCGCCCGTGGCTCTCACCATCGGCATCGTCGGTCTCCCCAACGCCGGCAAGTCCACGCTCGTCAACGCGCTGACGAAGAACGACGTCCTCGCGGCCAACTACCCGTTCGCCACGATCGAGCCGAACGTCGGCGTTGTCGGCGTCCCGGACGCCCGGCTCCAGCCGCTCGGCGAGCTGATGGAGTCGGCCCGGGTCGTCCCGGCGACCGTGGAGTTCGTCGACATCGCGGGCATCGTCCGCGGCGCCTCCGAGGGCGAGGGCCTGGGCAACAAGTTCCTCTCGCACATCCGCGAGTCCGCGGCGATCTGCCAGGTCACGCGCGTCTTCCGGGACGAGGACGTCACCCACGTCGACGGCGAGGTGAACCCCGAGTCCGACCTCACCACGATCCAGACCGAGCTGATCCTGGCCGACCTCCAGACCCTGGAGCGGGCGATCCCGCGGCTGGAGAAGGAGGCGCGCGGCAAGAAGGAGCTGGGCGCCGTCGTCGACGCGGCTCGCGCGGCCCAGGAAGCACTCGAGGACGGGACGCCGGTGATCGCGACGTCGGTCGAGACGTCCCTGCTTCGCGAGCTCTCGCTGCTGACGGCCAAGCCGTACATCTACGTGTTCAACTGCGACGCCGACGAGCTGATGGACGACGACCTGAAGAAGCGGATGCAGGACCTCGTCTCGCCGTCCGAGGCGATCTTCCTGGACGCGAAGTTCGAGGCAGACCTCGTCGAGCTCGACTCGGACGAGGAGGCCCACGAGATGCTGGCCGAGCTGGGCATCTCCGAGTCCGGTCTCGACCAGCTCGCGCGCGTCGGCTTCGACATCCTCGGTCTGCAGACCTACCTCACGGCCGGGCCCAAGGAGACGCGCGCCTGGACGATCCGCAAGGGCGCCACCGCCCCCGAGGCAGCCGGCGTCATCCACACCGACTTCCAGCGAGGGTTCATCAAGGCCGAGATCGTCTCGTACGACGACCTCATGGCCGCCGGATCGCTGCTGAAGGCCCGCGAGGGCGGACGGGTCCGGATGGAGGGCAAGGACTACGTCATGCAGGACGGCGACGTGGTCGAGTTCCGCTTCAACGTCTGAGTCGCACCGTGCTGGGGTGGACCCTGCCGCCAGTCGATCAAGGCGATCCGTGGGTCGAACGGGGCCCAAAGGGCAGTGGCGACCGGCCAACAGCCCCGGATCGGCCCATCGCTGACGTCGCGGCTCCTACAATCCGGGCATGCCAGGGGGTGCGGGGGAGCGGGTCGTCGTCGTGGGGGCGGGCATCTTGGGGTTGGCCGTCGCCCGCGCGCTGGCGGCGACCGGCCGCGAGGTGATCGTGCTCGACAAGGAGAGCTCGCCGGCCACGCACCAGACGGGCCACAACTCCGGCGTCGTCCACGCCGGCATCTACTACACACCCGGCTCCTTGAAGGCGACGCTCTGCCGACGCGGGGTCCAGCTCCTGAAGGAGTACTGCGGCGATCGCGGGCTGGAGTACCGCGAGATCGGCAAGGTGGTCGTCGCTCGCGACGAGTCCGAGCTCGAACGGCTCGCCGAGCTCGAGCGCCGGGCCGAGGCCAACGGCGTCCCCGACGTACGCCGCCTGGACGCAGCCGGGCTGCGCGAGATCGAGCCGCACGTGCGTGGAGTGGCCGCGCTGCACTCCCCGACGACCGCGATCGTCGACTTCGTCGCGGTGACCCTGTCCTACGCGGCCGATGTCGAAGCCCACGACGGGGCTGTGTCGCTGGGTCAGGAGGTCCAGGCGATCCGGCAGGAGAAGGGAGGGGCGGTGGTCACGACCACCGCCGGCGACGAGATCCGGTGCGACCGGATCGTGATCTGCGCCGGACTCCAGTCGGACGTGCTCGCACGGGCGGCGGGAGACAGTGCCGATCCGGTGATCATCCCGTTCCGGGGCGAGTACTACCGACTGCTGCCCGAGCGCCGCGGACTCGTGCACGGCCTGGTCTACCCGGTGCCCGATCCGGCGTACCCGTTCCTGGGAGTGCACTTCACGCCGCGCATCGCCGGTCAGGTCGACATCGGCCCCAACGCCGTGCTGGCACTGGCACGCGAGGGCTACCGCAAGCGCGACGCCCGGGCGCGGGACGTCTGGGGCATCCTGCGCTCGCGGGGAGCGCGCCACCTGTTCCGACAGCACTGGCGGGCCGGCGTCCGCGAGATGCGTGGCTCGCTGTCCAAGCGGGCGTACGTCGCGGAGGCACGGACCTACGTGCCCGACCTCCGCGCTTCCGACGTGATCCGAGCGCCCGCCGGTGTCCGGGCGCAGGCCGTCGACCCCGACGGCTCGCTCGTGGACGACTTCCGGATCAACCACGTCGGTGTCGTCACCGCCGTTCGCAACGCGCCCTCACCGGCGGCCACGTCATCCCTGGCGATCGCCGAGCACGTCGTCGCCTCCGTGCTGGCTCAGGAACGCTGAGGCTCGCCGTCGTCGTACTGCATCGCTCCGACGACGTTCCCACCCGGATCGCGCAGCCAGGCCAGGGTCCCGACGCCCGGGATCGTGGCCGGCCCGGCGAGCACGGATCCGCCGTTCGCCGTGGCGGCGGCGATCGTGGCGTCCAGGTCCACGACGGCGACCGTGCACTCGAACCCGGTCGTGGGACCGTCCGGCAACAGGGCGCGGCGTTGCTGGACGGCGATGGCGCGGATCTCGTGGGCGACCTCGAGCCGGTAGAAGCCCGGGAAGTACTCCTC
>DATBDF010000349.1:0-3185 GCA_036270075.1 Nocardioides sp. | reverse complement strand
CAGACCGCCCGGACCCCCACGTCCTCCCGACCGGACGGGCGGCTCCCCGAGGCGGACCAGGCTCCGACCCGGCTAGGGTCCCAGCGTGGCTACGACCTCGTCCGTCGGATTCGCAGCCTCCGTGGGGGGACTCGCCGGAGCATCGCTGGCGGCGCACCGTGGCGTACGCGCCGCGGCCGGTGCTGCCCTGCTGGGTGCGGCCGGGCTCGGCGCGTCGGAGGCCGTCGCGCGGGCTCGCCAGCGCGAGGGAGAGATCCCCGCCCTCTGGCAACGGATCGCGGTGAGCACCGCACTGGCGGCGCCCGTCGGGTGGCTCGCCGGCAAGGTGCCCGGTGCGGGGCCGCGGGCCGTCGGCACGGCCACGGGCGCTGTCGTCGGCGCGATGGGGGTACGGCCGCAGAAGGTGGCGATGGGACCACTCGTGGGCCTCGCCGTCGGGCAGGCACTGAGGCGAGGGCCTGCTCCGTCCGCCGTCGTGGCGAGCAGCACCGTGCTGACCTACCGCACCCTGTCCGCGCTCATCTTCCGAGACGCGCAGGTGAGCCTGCTCGCGGAGCGCGTTCCCGCCGCCGACCTGCCGTTCGTCGTGCCCCGTCCCGCGCGGTCGAGGTACGTCGGCACCGCGTACGTGCGTGACCTCGCCGAGGAGCTCGGTGCCGGGTACACCGCCGATGCCCAGGACACCGGCATCGTCGCCTCGCTGGACGCGCTGGCTGGGCCGGAGTTCGACCCGGAGCAGGTCGACCCCCTCGTGCGCGAGTTCTACGAGCACACCACCCGGTTCGCTCTCGACATCGTCCCGGAGTGGCGCCTGTGGGTGCGGCCCGGCTACCTGTTGTACCGGACCGCCGTCGCGCGGCCGCTCGGGCAGGCGAGCATCCCGATGAACCAGCGCGAGGCCCAGCGGGGGATCCGCAGTCGCATCGACACCGTCACGGGGGTCGACGGCGCCGTCTCGGTGCGCGGCTGGATCCGGTCCTTCGCCGACGACGACGAGCCGATCATGCTCGGCATCTACACGACGTACACCCACGGCGACTGCGGGTACGTCAGCGTTGGGTTCCCGGTCCCGGAGGGCAGCTTCACGGCCACCCTGCGCCCGATCGGCCGGCCGGACCGCGGTCTGACCCTGACCAGCCGTGTCCACGACGGCCAGGCCGGGCACTACCTCACCTACGTCGAGCCGGCTGCGGACGAGCTGACCGCCCTGGCCGTGCGGGGATTCGAGGAGCAGCTCGACGTCTTCGTCGAGAACGGCGTGCTGCGGGCCGAGCACGCGTTCTGGGTGTTCGGCTTCCCGTTCCTCACGCTGCACTACCGGATCGCCCGCAAGTCCCGCGACGCTCGTTGACGACCGCCAGGACCTAAGACCCTCGGCACCCGGCTCGGTCCGGAGCACCCTGGCCTCAGGAAGAGCAGGAGGTCACTCATGTCCGTCGAGAGCACGCCGCCGATACCGACCGTCTACCCGGCTCGTCTGGCGGTCGACTACGCGGAGCAGCACAACCGGGTCACGACCCTGTTCCGGATCTTCATGGTCATCCCGATCGCGATCGTGTACGGCGCACTCACGGCCGGCGCGACCCAGACCGCCTACGACGAAGGCGGGCAGAAGGTGACGAGCACGAGCGGTGGCATCGCAGCCGGGCTGTTCGTCGCGACCCTGTTGATGGTGCTGTTCCGGCAGCGGTACCCGCGCTGGTGGTTCGACTTCGCACGCGAGCTGGCCCGATTCGGTGCTCGGGTCGGCGCCTACGTCGCGCTCCTCACCGACGAGTACCCCTCCACGGTCGAGGAGCAGGCCGTCCACCTGGAGATCGACTACCCGGACGCCGAGCGGGATCTGAACCGCTGGTTGCCGCTGGTGAAGTGGTTCCTCGCGATCCCGCACTACTTCGTCCTGCTCTTCTTGAGCGTGGGCGCCTTCTTCGCGGTCGTCATAGCCTGGTTCGCGATCCTGTTCACCGGTCGCTACCCACGCGGCCTGTTCGACTACGTCGTGGGCGTCGGTCGCTGGTGGCTGCGGGTCGAGGCGTACGCGTTCCTCCTCGTCACGGACCGGTACCCCCCGTTCTCCCTCCAGTGACACCGCCCGAGGGAGGCGGTGTCTCGCGCATCAGGGCCCACGCGTCGGCGACGGGGCCGATGTGGTGGAGCTTGTCGGGGTTGATCACCGAGCGGATGACCTGGATCCGGCCCTCGAGGACGTCGAGCGACATCACGTTGATCACCTGTTCGGAGGCGTCGCGAAAGATCGCGCCGGGCTGGCCGTTCACCTCGCGCCGTTCCACGTGGAGGCCGGCGCCGGCGAACCGCTGACCCAGTCCGGCGAACATCCGTGCCACGTTGTCGAGACCCACGATCACCCGCATCCACTGCGGAGCCTTGCCGCCGCCGTCGCCGTACACCTCGACGTCCGCGGCCAGCAGCTCACGCAGCTCGTCGACGTCCCCCTCGGTGACGGCGTCGAAGAACCGGGCTGCCAGCTCCTCGCGCTCGCGTCGGTCGACGTCGAAGCGCGGGCGTCCGTCCTCCATCAGCTTGCGGGCCCGCGACGCCAGCTGACGGCAGGCGACCTCGGACCTCCCGACTACCTCGGCGATCTCGCTGAACGGGAAGGCGAAGACGTCGTGGAGCACGAACACGGCGCGCTGCTCGGGACTCAGCCGCTCGAGCAGCAGCAGCGCCGCCATCGACAGCGAGTCGGCGAGCTCCGCCGCGTGTTCCGGGTCGGGGTACGCCGTGGACTCGTCGTCGGTGAGCAGTGGCTCGGGCAGCCACTGTCCGACGTACGACTCACGACGCACCCGCGCCGACCTGAGCACGTCGATCGACACGCGGGTCACCACCGCGGAGAGGAAGGACTTCAACGAGATCGGCACGGCGGTGCTCGCGTCGTAGCGTAGCCAGGTCTCCTGGACCGCGTCCTCGGCCTCGCTGACGCTGCCGAGGATGCGGTAGGCGATCGAGAACAGCAGCGGACGCAGCTCCTCGAACTCCTCGGCGGTCACGGACTAGACCCCGCCCAGGCCGTGCCGGAACCCGTGTCGCCAGGACGGCCATCGCAGCTCCCAGCCGAGCTCGCGCTTCGCGCGGGCGTTGGACGAGCCGCGGGTCTGGGTCAGCATCGAGACCGCGACGTCGCCGGCGGCCAGCCGAGCCAGCCAGACCGGGAGCCGCATCGG
>DATBDF010000348.1:0-1645 GCA_036270075.1 Nocardioides sp. | reverse complement strand
GGCGGCGGATCGGCTGGCGTTCTGGGAGAAACAGGCCGACCGGCTGACCTGGGCGGGGCGGTGGAATCAGGTGCTGGACTGGCAGCCCCCGTTCGCGAAGTGGTTCGTGGGTGGGCAGCTCAACGCGTCGGTGAACTGCGTGGATCGGCACGTGGCGGACGGGCACGGCGATCAGGTCGCGTTCTACTGGGAGGGCGAGCCCGGCGACACCCGTACCGTGACGTACCGACAGCTCAAGGACGAGGTGTGCCGGGCGGCGAATGCCCTGATAGCGCTGGGCGTCAACACCGGCGACCGCATCGCGATCTACATGCCGATGATCCCCGAGACGGTCGTGGCGATGCTGGCCTGCGCCCGCCTCGGGGCACCGCACACGGTGGTGTTCGGCGGCTTCTCGGCGCAGGCGTTGTCCGACCGCATCCTCGACTGCGACGCCCGGGTGGTGATCACCGCCGACGGTGGTTACCGCCGGGGCGCGCCGTCGGCGTTGAAACCGGCGGTGGACGAAGCGCTGCGGTCCTGCCCGGACGTGCGGTCGGTGCTCGTGGTGCGCCGCACCGGGCAAGACGTCGACTGGACGGACGGGCGCGATGTGTGGTGGCACGACGTCGTGGACTCGGCGTCGGCCGATCACGAGGCGGAGGCGTTCGACGCCGAGCACCCGCTCTACGTCATGTACACGTCCGGGACGACCGGCAAGCCCAAGGGGATCCTGCACACGACGGGTGGCTACCTGACCCAGGTCGCGTACACCCACCACGCCGTGTTCGACCTCAAGCCGGACAGCGACGTGTACTGGTGCGGCGCGGACATCGGCTGGGTCACCGGCCACTCGTACATCGTGTACGGCCCGCTGGCCAATCGCGCGACCTCGTTCATGTACGAGGGCACGCCCAACACGCCGCACGAGGGACGCTGGTGGGAGATGATCCAGAAGTACAAGATCAACATCTTGTACACGGCGCCGACCACCATCCGCACGTTCATGAAGTGGGGCGAACAGATTCCGGACCGGTACGACGTGTCGTCGTTGCGGTTGCTGGGCTCGGTGGGCGAGCCCATCAACCCGGAGGCGTGGATCTGGTACCGGCGGGTCATCGGTGGTGACCGCACGCCGGTCGTCGACACGTGGTGGCAGACCGAGACCGGGGCCCTGATGATCAGCCCGTTGCCGGGTGTGACGGCGACCAAGCCGGGCTCGGCGACCCGGCCCCTACCGGGCATCAGCGCGGAGGTGGTCGGCAACGACGGGGTTCCCGTGCCCAACGGCGGGGGCGGGTTCCTGGTGGTCACCGAGCCGTGGCCGTCGATGCTGCGCGGCATCTGGGGTGACCCCGAGCGGTACCGGGAGACGTACTGGACCCGGTTCGCCGACCAGGGTTACTACTTCCCCGGAGACGGCGCCAAGAAGGACGACGACGGCGACCTGTGGCTGCTCGGTCGAGTGGACGACGTCATGCTCGTGTCGGGACACAACATCTCGACGACGGAAGTCGAGTCGGCGCTGGTGTCGCATCCCTCCGTGGCCGAGGCCGCCGTGGTGGGGGCGACGGATCCGACCACCAGGCAGGGCATCGTCGCGTTCGTGATCCTGCGCGGCGGCTCGGAGGAGGGCCCGGACCTGGCGAAGACGTTGCGCGATCAC
>DATBDF010000347.1:0-19503 GCA_036270075.1 Nocardioides sp. | reverse complement strand
AGAGCGGGTCGCCCGCGGCGACGCCGGCGCCGATGCCGGAGCCGCCCGCGCCCGAACCGGTGGCCGCGATCCCGGAGCCGGAGCCCGAGCCCACACCGGAGCCCACGCCGACCGTTCAGACCCCGGCTGCCGGTGCCGTGGCGGCTGGTGTGGAGACGATCCGGGTCGAGACCGTGGGCGACGCGTCGAACGCCGCGGCCCGCCTGCTCGAGCTGGCCAGCCGCAACGCCGACGAGCTGGTCGAGGACGCCAAGAGCGAGGCCGACAAGATCATCGGTGAGGCGCGCACCAAGGCCGAGCGGCTCGAGGGCGAGTCCAAGACCAACGCCGACAAGCTCGAGGCCGACGCCCGTGGGCGTGCCCAGTCCCTCGACTCCGAGACCGCCGAACGTCGTACGCAGCTGTTCGGTGACCTCGAGCGCGAGCGCGACACGCTCTCCCACGAGGTCGACAACCTGAGGGCCTTCGAGCGCGAGTACCGCTCGCGCCTGAAGACCTACTTCAGCCAGCAGCTGGAGGCCCTGGAGTCCTCCGGCTCGGCCGACCCGACGACGCACGAGGCGGGCCTCGCCCAGCCGAAGCGGCTGCGTTCGGTCCTCGGCGACGACGAGGGCTGAGGCTCCCGCTCACACGCATCTCGGACGGTCGGCACCTGCGGGTGCCGGCCGTTCGGTTTTCCTCCCCCTGAGGGGTGAGTGCGTCCCTGTCCCTGACAGCTGTCCGCCGTCCGGCAGGCGTGCCTGCTTTGAGTGGACCGGGTCCGGGCTATACCCTCCGACCCACGCACGACAGCAGCCGTGACCGCTTCACCCGACCCAGTTCTCGCGCCCCAGGCTCCGGAAGGTTCCCCATGGCTCGCAGCACGACCCGGTCGATGGCCGGCAAGGCCGCCTCCGCCGCGCGGAAGGCGGTGTCTTCGCGATCCTCGGGCTCCTCGCGGGCAACCGCGAAGAACGGCGCCTCGTCGGCGAAGAAGGCCGTGCCCGCGACGAAGGGAACGGGGGCCACCAAGACGGTGGCGAAGAAGACGGCCACCAAGAAGACGGCCACCAAGAAGACGACTGCCAAGAAGATGACGTCAGTCACGAAGGCGACGCCGGTCAAGAAGGTCGCCGCCACGAAGGCGTCGGCGGCCAAGAAGGCCGCCCCGGTCACGAAGGCAACGGCCAAGAGGACCACCGCCGCCAAGAAGACCACGTCGGCCACGAAGGCCACCTCGGCGAAGAAGAGCGTGGCCACGAAGGCGACGCCGGCCAAGAAGGCCGCCACCAAGACCTCGGCGAGGAAGACCGTCGCCCAGAAGTCGGCGCCGGCGAAGAAGGCGGCGGCGAAGAAGGCGGCGGCGAAGAAGGCGGCGACCACGGCGTCGCCCGCGAAGAAGGCGCCGAGCGTCAAGGCGGCGCCGGCCACCAAGGCCACCACGAAGAGCACGGCGAAAAAGCCAGCGGCCGCCACGAAGGTGTCGGCCGGCAAGGCTCCGGCCAAGGCTCCGGCCAAGAAGGCAGTAGTCAAGAAGGCAGTAGTCAAGAAGGCGGCTGCTGCGACCACGAAGGCGGCTTCCCCCCAGAAGAGGCCCGCCCCGGCGAAGAAGGCAACAGCGTTGAACAAGGCCGACCAGGCCACCCCGGCCCCCGCGGCGACCAAGGCGCCGGCACGACGTCGGAAGGGCGCCGTGAACCCGGCGGACCTTCCGGTCCTCCCGGGCGAGAAGCCGTGGACCAGGGCCGAGCTGGACGAGGTCATCTCGGACCTCAACGACGACCGAGCACGGGTGGTCCGCACCCTCACCGCCCAGGAGGAGGAGCTGGCCGGGCTCATGCGGGACGCCGGTGACGGCGCGGGACACGACCAGGCCGACATGGGCGCCACCAGCTTCGAGCGTGACCAGGAGCTCACCGTCCTCAACAACGAGCGGGAGAAGCTCCTCCAGATCGACCGGGCCCTGGCGCGCATCGCCGACGGCACCTACGGCATCTGCGAGTCCTGCGGCAACCCGATCGGCAAGGGGCGGTCCATGGCTTTCCCGCGTGCCACACTGTGCCTGACATGCAAGCAACGCGAGGAACGTCGCTGAGTTCCACCGACCCCGCCGAGTCGCCCTCTTCCCCGACGCGATACCGGCTGCTGTTCGTCCTCGTGGCCGTCACGGCGTACGCCGTCGACGTGGTCGCCAAGACGCTCGCGGTGGCACACCTGACGCCCGGCGACCCCGTCGACGTCATCGGCGGCCTGCTGCGGCTGGAGCTCGTGCGCAACCCGGGGGCGGCGTTCAGCACGGGTACGTCGTACACGCTGATCCTGACCCTGATCGCCCTGGTGGCGGCCGGCGTCGTGATCCGGTTCGGCAGCCGACTCGGCGACCGCACCTGGGCCGTCGCCCTCGGACTGCTGCTCGCCGGAGTCTGCGGGAACCTGACCGACCGTCTGTTCCGCGAGCCGGCGTTCCTGCGCGGGCACGTCGTCGACTTCCTGGAGCTCCCGCACTGGCCGGTCTTCAACGTGGCGGACATGCTCATCGACGCGGCCGTCGTCCTGATCATCATCCAGACCTGGCGTGGGATCGGCATCACCGGCGCCCGGCACCAGCGGTCGTGAGCGGCCTCGACGGGTCCGAGCTCCGGGTCGTCTCCGTGCCCGACGGGTTGGCGGGGGAACGGGTCGACGCCGCGATGGCGCGGATGTTCGGACTCTCGCGCACGCGCGCAGCCGCGCTCATCGCCGACGGCATGGTGCACGTGGACGGCTCGGTGGCCGGCAAGAGCGACCGCGTGGACGCCGGCGCGATGCTCGAGGCGACGCTGCCCGCGGCCAGCGACCCGCTCGAGGTGAAGCCCGAGCTGGTCGAGGGCATCCGCATCATCCACGACGACGACTCCATCGTCGTGCTGGACAAGCCGGTCGGCATCGCGGTCCACCCGTCTCCCGGCTGGTCGGGCCCGACGGTGGTCGGCCACCTCGCCGCCGCCGGCTTCCGCATCGCGACCAGCGGCGCCTCGGAGCGCCAGGGCATCGTGCAGCGTCTCGACGTGGGGACGTCCGGGGTGATGGTGATCTGCAAGGGGGAGCGGGCGTACTCGGTGCTGAAGAACGCGTTCCGGCACCGGAACGTCGACAAGGTCTACCACGCCCTCGTGCAGGGCCACCCGGACCCGCTCAGCGGCACGATCGACGCCCCGATCGGCCGGCACCCCAAGGCCGACTACAAGTTCGCGGTGATGGCCGACGGCCGGCACAGCGTCACCCACTACGAGACGCTCGAGGCGCACCGGTTCGCGTCGCTGCTCGAGGTGCACCTCGAGACCGGCCGAACCCACCAGATCCGTGTCCACATGAGCGCGCTCAAGCACCCGTGCGTCGGCGACCTCACGTACGGCGCCGACCCGACGCTGGCGCGGCGCGTGGGCTTGGAGCGGCAGTGGCTGCACGCCGTACGGCTCGGGTTCGAGCACCCGGACTCGGGGGAGCAGGTCGAGTACGAGTCGTCGTACCCGGCCGACCTCGCGCATTCCCTGGAGGTCATCCGTGACGCCCACTGACCCCGACCACACGGCTCCCGCCGAGGTGTCGGTACGTCGTGCGACGGCGGAGGACGGTCCGGCCGTGGCTGCGCTCTACACGGCGGCCCGCGTGCACGCCGTACCCCAGATGCCGCCGGCGTTGCACACCGCCGAGGAGGACCGGGCCTTCTACTCCCGGCGCATGGCCGACGACGGGGTCACGGCCTGGGTCGCCGAGGCCGAGGGTGAGGTCCTCGGGTTCGCGCTGTGCACGTCCACCTTCCTCGACGGGCTGTACGTCCGCCCCGACCTGAAGGGCCAGGGCATCGGCTCGCTGCTGCTCGACGTCGTCGAGGCGACCCACCGCGACGGCTACGAGCTGTGGGTCTTCGAGTCGAACCTGGGCGCCCGCCGGCTCTACGAGCGGCGTGGCCTGGTCGAGGTCGAGCGCACCGACGGCTCGGGCAACGAGGAGAGGTCCCCCGACATCCGGATGGCGTGGCGCCCCTGACCCGTCAGGGTCACGAGGCAACCCCGCATCGCCCACCTCGGGCGCTCGACGGTCCCACTCCCACGGACCCACTCTCACCAACACGTGGCGGGGGCGCGTCAGTGCACGGCCTTGGTGACCAGCGCTCTGATCGCCTTCTCGTCGGAGGCCGTCAGCTCGGAGATCGCGTACTCGGTAGGCCAGACGTTCCCGTCGTCCAGCGCCGCGACGTCGCTGAAACCCATGGTGGCGTAGCGCGCCTTGAACTTCTCGGCCGGCTTGAACCAGCACAGCACCTTCCCGTCCAGGGCGTACGCCGGCATCCCGTACCAGGTCCGCACCGTGAGCTCGGGGGCGCTCTCGGTCACGATGGCGTGGATCCGCTCCGCCAGGACCCGGTCGGGCTCCGGCATCTCCGCGATCTTGTCCAGGCACGCTTGGAGCTCGTCGGCCGCCTTGGCCGCGCCCTTGCCGCCGGCGCGCTTGAGCTCGGCGGCGTGCTCCTGCATGGCCGCGCGCTCCTCGTCGGTCCATCCGTTGCCGGTCCCGGTCCGGGTGGTCTTCGTCGCCATGTCGCTCTCCTTGCTCGGTCGCACGGTCTCGGTCCGATGTGTTGATCGGTGTTGTGATCGGTGGCTTGATCGGTGTGGTGATCGGTGTGCTCCGTCCACGACGAGCCTACGAAGGGCTCCTCCGGGCAGGCTTCTCGATTCCTGACCGTTGTCGGAGTCTCGTTTCGGTCTCGTCCACCGGGGTACGACGCTGGCGGACGATCGACCGATGGAGGGAGCCACATGCCGCGTGACCGGGACGACCACGACCTGCACTCCCAGATCTTCGAGCTGATCCTGAGCAAGGTGCGCGACGACGCGTACCCGTCCACGACGCATCTCGACATGATCGAGGAGATGCTCCGGGACGAGGACGAGGTCGAGGAGTACAGCAGCGCGCTGATCGACAAGGTGCGGCTGGACACCTACCCGAGCATCGATCACCTGCGTCGCCTCATGAACTTCGCCTGACGTCTTCAGGCGTGCGGGCTCTCCTGGACCCCGCTCGGGCCGGCAGCCGGTGCAACAGCTCGGGCACGACCCAGCCGAAGAGGTAGGCGAGCGCCACCCCGATGACGGTCTCGCCGACCCGCTCGTCGATCTTCTGGGCCGCCTGCTCGGGATGGTCGAACAGCAGCAGCAGGCAGACGAAGAAGGTCGTGAAGGCCGAGGTGATGTACCACCGGCTCGTGCAGGTGGCCGCCGCTGCCGCCAGCACGACGACCGCGAGCACGGCGTACACCAGGTCCGGTGGGGCAGCGCGGACCGTGATGCCGGCAGCGAGGGCGCCGACCGTGACCGCAGCCACGCGTCCGATGCCGCGGCTCTGCAAGAGGTCGAGCTGGGGGCGCGCGACGAGGAGGCACGCCGCCGGCGCCCAGCCGGGATGGTCGAGGTCGAGCGCGACAGCCACCAGGTAGGCCAGGGCGGCGGCGACCCCGAGGCGTACGCCGTAGCCGAGCATGGCACGGCGCGAGGGTGGCGCCGAGCGAGGGCGACCGCCCGCCGCGTGCTCGGGCCAGGCCAGGGAGACCAACCAGGCGTACGCCGAGCCCGCCACCAGCAGCAGCGCGGCCGAGGCGGAGGTCGCATAGTCGTCGTACGAGAGGCCGGCCGCGACCAGCGGCACCCCGAGGACCAGGACCACCTGACCCCGGGCCGCGACCGTCGAGACCACGGCGGCACCGGCGACCGCCAGGAGGAGCAGCAGGGCGGTGACGCTGGCGGGCAGGTGCGCCAGGACGCCGCCCACGAACAACGAGACCCCGGCGACCACGCCGACCAGCAGGATCGCGACCCGGGCCCGGCGCGGACCCGGCACCGGCAGGATCGCGGCCGGCAGCACCCCGACGGCGAGCGGTACCCCTGAGGGCGGGTCGACGAGCGCGACCACGGCCGCCGGCAGCGCGTAGACCACGCCGGCCAAGGCCCCGGTCCAGGACCACGCCAGGGCGGGTCGGGGCGGCGCAGCCGCGACGCGAGCGGGCATCGACGATCAGCTCCCTCCCGGTCGCACGGTAGCCCGACTGTCGGTGCGCCCTGCCAGGATGCCGGAGGTGGTCGCGTAGTCTGGCGGTCTTCCCCCAGCTGGTCATCCGGCGCTGCAAGGCCCGCCCGAGCCGTCGCCTGCCCGACCTCCTGACATTGCCCGCGCCCACCGCTGAGGAGGACCTCCCCGTCCATGTCGTCCGGGTCAGTCACCAACGGTGGGGACTTCGTCCACCTGCACGTCCACACCGAGTACTCCATGCTCGACGGGGCTGCCCGCTTGGACGACCTCTTCCGCCGTACCTCCGAGCTCGGCATGACGAGCATCGCGATGACCGACCACGGCAACGTGTTCGGCGCCTACGACTTCTACAGCAAGGCGACCGCGGCGGGGATCAAGCCGATCATCGGCATGGAGGCCTACCTCACTCCCAACACCAGCCGCTTCGAGAAGAAGCGCGTCCGGTGGAACGACGGCGGGGACGACGACGTCAGCGGCTCCGGTGCCTACACCCACATGACGCTGCTGGCCGAGAGCACGGCCGGCATGCACAACCTGTTCCGGCTCTCCAGCCGGGCCAGCATGGAGGGCTACTACTACCAGCCGCGCGCCGACCGCGAGCTCCTCGCCGAGTACGCCGCGGGGCTCATCGGCACGACCGGGTGCCCATCGGGTGAGGTGCAGACCTGGCTGCGCATCGGCGACTACGCCAAGGCGCGTGCGAGCGCCGCGGAGTTCCAGGACATCCTGGGCAAGGACAACTACTTCATCGAGCTGATGGACCACGACCTGATCCTCGAGAAGCGGGTACGTGACGGTCTGCTCCAGCTCAGCCGCGACCTGGCGATCCCGGTCATCGCCACGAACGACTCCCACTACGTCATGCGGGAGGACGCCCCGGCCCACGAGCACCTGCTCTGCGTCTCGTCGGGCTCGGTGATGAGCGACCCCAAGCGGTTCAAGCTCGACGGTGACGGCTACTACATCAAGTCCGCGGCCGAGATGCGCGAGCTCTGGGAGGGCAAGCACGGCATGAAGGAGGCGTGCGACAACACCCTCCTCATCGCCGAGCGCTGCCGGGTGGAGTTCACCGAGGGCAACGGCACCTACATGCCGCGCTTCCCGGTCCCCGCCGACCACACCGAGGAGACGTGGTTCCGCCGGGAGGTCGAGACCGGGCTGCAGCGCCGCTACCCCGGTGGCATCACCACGGCGGTGCGCGAGCGGGCCGACTTCGAGGTCGACGTGATCCTCCAGATGGGGTTCCCGGGCTACTTCCTGGTCGTCGCCGACTTCATCAACTGGGCCAAGGACAACGGCATCCGCGTCGGGCCCGGTCGCGGGTCGGGTGCCGGCTCGATGTGCGCCTACGCCATGCGGATCACCGACCTCGACCCGCTCGAGCACGGCCTGCTGTTCGAGCGCTTCCTCAATCCCGAACGCGTCTCGATGCCCGACTTCGACATCGACTTCGACGAGCGTCGTCGGGGCGAGGTCATCCGCTACGTCTCCGAGAAGTACGGCGAAGACCGCGTCTCGATGATCGTCACGTACGGCACGATCAAGGCCAAGCAGGCCGTCAAGGACGCCAGCCGCATCCTCGGCTACCCGTTCGCGATGGGCGACCGCATCACCAAGGCGATGCCGGCCGCGGTCATGGGCAAGGACATCCCGCTCAAGCAGATCTTCGACCCCGACCACAGGCGGTACGGCGAGGGCGGGGAGTTCCGCTCGCTGTACGAGTCCGACCAGGACGTGAAGACCGTCGTCGACACCGCGATCGGGATCGAGGGGCTGAAGCGGCAGTGGGGCGTCCACGCCGCGGGCGTCATCATGTCGAGCGAGCCGCTGCTCGACATCATCCCGCTGATCCGCCGTCCCCAGGACGGCGCGATCATCACCCAGTTCGACTACCCGATGTGCGAGCACCTCGGGCTGATCAAGATGGACTTCCTGGGGTTGCGCAACCTCACCGTCCTCGACGACACGGTGAAGAACATCCAGCGCAACCGGGGCGAGACCGTCGTCCTGGAGGACCTCGCCCTCGACGACCCGGCGACGTACGCGCTCATGCAGCGTGGCGACACCCTCGGCGTCTTCCAGCTGGACGGCGGGCCGATGCGGGCGCTGCTGCGCTCCATGCGCCCCGACGAGTTCGCGGACATCTGCGCGGTCGGCGCGCTCTACCGTCCCGGCCCGATGGGGATGGACTCCCACAACAAGTACGCCCGCCGCAAGACCGGCCGTGAGCCGATGGAGCCGATCCATCCCGAGCTCGCCGAGCCGCTCGAGGAGATCCTCGGCGAGACCTACGGCCTGACCGTCTACCAGGAGCACGTGCTCGCGATCGTCCGGAAGGTCGCCGGGTACTCCCTCGGACAGGCCGACCTGCTGCGCAAGGCGATGGGCAAGAAGAAGCGCGAGATCCTGGACGCCGAGTTCGTCCCGTTCGAGGCGGGCATGCTCGCCAACGGCTACTCCAAGGGCGCGATCAAGACCCTCTGGGACGTCCTGGTCCCGTTCAGCGACTACGCCTTCAACAAGGCCCACGCCGCGGCGTACGGACTGGTGTCGTACTGGACGGCGTACCTCAAGGCGAACTACCCCGCCGAGTACATGGCCGCGCTCCTGACCTCGGTCAAGGACGACAAGGACAAGATGGCGATCTACCTCAACGAGTGTCGCCGGATGAAGATCCAGGTCCTGCCACCCGACGTGAACGAGTCCGACGCGACGTTCACACCGGTGGGCCCCGACATCCGGTTCGGCCTCACCGCCATCCGCAACGTCGGGGCGAACGTCGTCGACAAGGTCGTCGAGGCCCGGGTGCAGCAGGGCCGCTACGAGCACTTCAACGACTTCCTCGACAAGGTCGACCCCCTGGCCTGCAACAAGCGAGTGATCGACTCGCTGATCAAGGCCGGTGCGTTCGACGACATGAAGCACAAGCGCCGGGCCCTGGTGGCGATCCACGAGCAGGCGGTCGACCGCTACTCCTCGATCAAGAAGGACTCCGGCGGCGGCCAGGACTCCCTGTTCGACGACCTCATGGGTGGCGACGCAGGTGAGGGTGGACCGATCTTCGACCTGACGGTGGCGGTCCCCGACATCGACGAGTGGGACAAGATGACGCTGCTCGGCCACGAGCGCGAGATGCTGGGCCTCTACGTCTCCGACCATCCACTGATGGGTCTCGAGCACGTCCTCCAGAACGCCTCCGACTGCAGCATCGGCCAGCTCCTGCTCGACGAGGAGCGTCCCGACAACAGCCCCATCACCGTCACCGGGCTGATCACCTCGGTGCAGCGCAAGATCACCCGCAAGGGGGACACCTGGGCGGTGGTGACGATCGAGGACCTCGACGGTGCCATCGACGTCCTGCTGTTCCCCGGCACCTACCAGCTCGCCGGCAGCCTGCTCGCCGAGGACGCGATCGTGACCGTCCGGGGCAAGCTCTCGCGGAGCAAGGACCAGCCGGAGATCCGCGGCGAGGAGGTCACCGTCCCCGACCTCGAGGACGGTCCGAGCGGCCCGGTCGTGGTGAGCCTGCCCATCACCCGGTGCACACCGCCGGTGGTCGACCAGCTCAAGGAGGTGCTGCGGACCCATCCGGGTGTCACCGAGGTGCACCTGCGCCTGCTTGCCCGGGAGCGCACTACTGTGATGCGTGTGGACGACAGGCTCCGGGTGGCCGCCGGGGCGCCGCTGTACGCCGATCTCAAGCAGCTGCTCGGCCCCGGCTGCTTGAGCGGATGAGCGAGCGCGACGACCGGGCGAGACCGGGGCTGGTCGCACCGGGGAGCCCGGTGCGCACGGCCCTGTTCATCCTGCTCGCGTACGCCGCTGTGGGCGCGCTCGGCGGCGCCGTCTGGGAGGCGATCTGGACCCCGCCCGGTCAGGTCGTCACGCAGCACCAGGTCTTCTACGACAGCTATGCGTCGCTGCGCAGGGTGTTCACGGGCACCGGCTTCTACGTCGTGGTCGGAGCGATCGGCAGCGCCGCGGTGGCGCTCGTGGTGTCGCTCCTCACGCGCTCTCGCGAGCTCCTCACCCTCGTCCTGGTGATCCTCGGCTCGGCGATCGCCGCCGGGGTGATGCTGAAGGTCGGCACGATGCTCGGCCCGGCCGACCCGGCGAGCCTGGCGGCCCACACCGCTCACCGCACCCCGGTGTCCGGTCAGCTCACGGTCGAGGGCAGGAGCGTCCTGGGGATCAAGAGTCCCTACCTGATCTGGCCGATGACCTCCCTGCTCGTCCTCGCGCTCGTCTTCTTCGCCTGGCCCCGATCTCCCCTGATCCACGACCACGACCACGACGACACGCATGAGCGCCGGCCGCGGGCCACGCTGGACACCGAGCTGCCGGCCGACCGGCAACGGCTGGTCGAGCAGATCCAGTCCGCCCGGTTCACACCGACGCGCATCCGGCAGGGCTATGACATGGGGACGGTCGACGCCATGCTGGACCGCGCCGCGGAGGCGGTCCGCCGCGGCCAGACGCTGGGACCCGTCCTCGACGTCGCGCTGCCCACCGTCCACTGGCGCGAGGGCTACGACATGACCCAGGTGCGCGCCTTCCTCGACGGGTTGCGCGACTCGGCTGACGGCGTGGAGCCCCGCCGGTAGGCTCACCGCGCGCAGACGTCACGCCACGCGCGTACTCACGGGGAAAGCTCGCACATGTCAGACACCCAGACGCCCGCCGGCACGCCCGAGTATCTCGAGTACGGCGGAGGGTCACCCATCCCGCCGGAGCCGCTTCCTGGGGCCGGTGCGCCCGCTCGTCGCAGCCGGCGCAGCTGGTGGATCGGCGGTGGCGTGGTCGCGCTGCTCGCACTCGGCGCCGGCGCCTGGGCCGCGATGGGCTTCTTCCAGCAGGGCTCCCAACCGGCGGAGGCGCTCCCGGCGTCCACGATCGCCTACGTCGGCATCGACCTCGACCCCGCGGGTGGACAGAAGATCGACGCGTTCCGCACCCTTGACAAGTTCCCGGCGTTCAAGGACCAGGTCGGCATCGACAGCGTCGACGAGCTGCGCCACAAGCTCGGCGACTCACTGGTCTCCGGTGCGGGCTGCGACAACCTCGACTACGACCATGACATCGACCCGTGGCTCGGCAACCGCGCCGCGTTCGCCCTGGTCGCCCTTCCCGGCAGCCAGCCCGACTCGGTCGTGGTCGTGCAGGTCAACGACGACGACCAGGCACGCGCCGGCATCTCCGCCCTGGCGAAGTGTGGGGCCGCCTCCGGCGTTCCCGACACCGGCTTCGTCGTCCACGACGGCTGGGCCGTGCTCGCCGGATCGCAGGACACCGCCGAGAAGGTGGTGGACGCCACCGACGAGGGCACGCTCGCCGACGATGCGACGTACCAGAAGTGGACGAAGGCGGTGGGGGAGGCCGGTGTGGTCAACGCCTACGCGGCGCCCGACGCGGGCCGCTACCTCGCCTCGCGGCTCGGGCAGCTCTTCGGGAGCCCGCTGAGCTACGGCCTGGTCGGTCCCGACCCGATGGCGATCCCGGGTGACGTCCCGAGCCTGTCGGTGGAGAGCGGCGCCTTCCGCGCCACCGCGGCGACCGACGACCCGTTCTCCGACGCGCTCTCGGGTTTCCAGGGCGGAGCCGCCACCCTCCGGTTCACCGGCGACGGCCTCGAGCTCGCGGTGGCCGCCGACGGCAACGCCGGGCAGCTGTCCCAGCTCGCCGGCAACACCGGCGGCACGCTCGTGCAGCGGCTGCCGGTGGACACCGCCGCCGCGGCCGGACTCACGTTCCCGAAGGGTTGGCTCGACCGTCAGCTGGACCAGATGTCCGACCTGTTCGGCGGCGTCGGCGTCTCGAAGCAACAGGCCATGCGCCAGCTCTCTCGGGCGACCGGTCTGGACGTGCCCGACGACGTCGAGACGCTGCTGGGCTCCGGCGTCTCGGTCGCCATCGGCAAGGACTTCGACCTCGAGGCCGCGGAGAACTCCGCCGACGGCACCGGCCTGCCGATCGCCGTGACGGTCAAGGGTGACCCCGCCGCGATCGAGCAGGTGCTGGACAAGGTCCGGGCCAAGACCGGCGACGCGCCGTTCCTCGGCTCGGACTCGTCGGGCGACCTGGTGGTGATCGGTCCTTCGCCGGCGTACCGGCAGCACGTGCTGGACGGCGGCAGCCTGGGCGACGACGACACCTTCCAGAGCGTCGTCCCCGACGCCGGTGCCGCCGGCCAGCTTTTCTACGTGAGCATCGACGCCCTCGAGCCCTCCATCACCCAGGCAGCGATGGGCGACCAGGAGACCATCGACAACCTCACTCCTCTCCGCGCGATCGGCATGTCGTCCTGGAAGGAGAGCGACGGCGTCGCCAGGTTCTCGGTCAAGGTCTCGACGAACTGACCTCGCTCACCGGGGTTTTCCGGTGGTTGAGGAGGTCGCTCTGCGACCGTCTCGAACCGCCATGGCGGTCGCTGTGCCGTAGGCAGTCAGTTTCGGACTCGCCCGACACGGCTTCGCGAGCTCAGCCGTGGGCTCGCTCAACCTGCGCTCGCCCACGCCGCGCCCTCGTTCCTCGGGCCCGGCTGCTCGCTTCAGTTGGGGGACCAGCGCGTGCGGGCGATCTCGGTGGCGGGCAACGACGGGAAGACCTGCATGGTGCGCAGCTCGGTCCGCAGGACCTCGGTGACCATCCGCAGCCGGCCCTCGGCGTCCTCGGCCTCGAGCATCGCCTGTCGCTGCCCCAGGGTGAGGGGGGCCAGCGCAGCCAGCGCCCACGAGAGGTACGCCGGATCGTGGGGCAGGTCGGCGCTCGGAGGCTCACGGTCGATCTCGAGCACCGCCGTCCGGTAGGCGTCGTACGTCGCGCGTGCCTCGTCCGCGAGGGCCTCCGGGATGCTGACGCGCTGCTCGGCCAAGGGAGTCACGTGACCGACGGGATAGGCGCCGGAGGTGTCCAGGCGGTCCAGCTCGATCCGGTCGAGCCCGACCGCCACGAGCTCGAAGGTGCCGTCCGCGTGGGCTTCGACCTCGGTCATCTTCACCCGGCACCCGACCCGGAACAGCCACTGCGCTCCGTGCTCGCCCACCTCGTACCCTTCGCGGATGCCGACCGAACCGAACACCCGCTCGGTCGGGTCCTCGACCCGCAGCAGGTGGTGGACCAGGGCGCGGTAGCGGTCCTCGAACACGTGCAGCGGCACGCTCATCCCGGGGAACAGCACCGCGTTCAAGGGGAACATCGGGAGCGTGTCGCTCATGCGTCGAGCGTAGCCATCCCATCGCGGTGCGATCGCTCATTCGAGCGGTCGACGGGAGTGTGTCGCCGTACGCGTCAGCCCGGTACACCGGTCAGGTTGCCTCTGGCTGCGGCCGTCCATTCCTGGCTCCTGCCCGGAACGGGCGTCCTCGCTCGACCTAGAATTCGGCCATGATCAGGCGGATCGACCTCCGGGGCAGCGCGCCCACGGACTACCGCGACGTGGTGCCGCGCGCGGCACTGGACGTCGAGGCGGCCGTGGAGGCCGTGCGCCCGATCTGCGAGGCGGTCCGAACGCGTGGTGCGGAGGCGATCGCCGAGCTGTCGCTGCGGTTCGACGGGGTGGCTCCCGAGCAGCCGCGGGTCCCCCAGGAGGCACTCGACCGGGCGCTCGCCGAGCTGGATCCCGCGGTGCGAGCGGCGCTCGAGGAGTCGGTGCGCCGACTGCGGCGTACCTGCGAGGCGGAGCTCGAGGGCGACGTGACCACAGCGTTCGCGGACGGCGCCTCGGTGACCCATCGGATGGTGCCCATCCGGCGCGTCGGGCTCTACGCGCCCGGCGGCCTGGCTCCGCTCGTCTCCAGCGTGGTGATGAACGTCGTCCCTGCGCAGGTGGCCGGCGTCGCGTCCATCGCGCTCGCGAGCTCGCCCCGCCTCGACCACGGCGGCCTGCCGGCGCCGACGATCCTGGCCGCCTGCGCCCTGCTCGGCGTCGACGAGGTGTACGCCGTCGGCGGCGCGCAGGCGATCGCGATGTTCGCCTACGGCGCCGGCGGGTGCGAGCCCGTCGACCTCGTCAGCGGACCGGGCAACATCTACACGGTCGCCGCCAAGCGGCTGCTCAAGGGACGGGTCGGCATCGACGCCGAGGCCGGGCCGACGGAGATCGCGATCCTCGCCGACGACACCGCCGACGCGGCGTACGTCGCTGCCGACCTGGTGAGTCAGGCCGAGCACGACCCGCAAGCGGCCAGTGTTCTGGTGACCGACTCGCCGCGGCTGGCCGACGACGTGGAGGTCGAGCTCGACAAGCAGGTCCATGCCACGCGACACACCGAGCGCATCCTGGCCGCCCTCGGTGGGCAGCAGTCCGGCATCGTCCTGGTCGACGACCTCGATCAGGGGCTCGCCGTGGTCAACGCCTACGCCGCGGAGCACCTCGAGATCCAGACCGCCGATCCGACCGCAGTGGCATCGCGCGTCCACAACGCCGGGGCGGTGTTCGTCGGTCCCTTCGCCCCGGTATCGCTCGGGGACTACTGCGCCGGCTCCAACCACGTGCTGCCGACCGCGGCGTGCGCCTGCCACTCGTCCGGGCTGTCGGTGCGCTCGTTCCGCAAAGCCGTCCACGTCGTCGACTACTCGCGCGACGCCCTGGCCGAGGTCGCCGACCACGTCGTGACGCTGGCCGAGGCGGAGGACCTGCCAGGCCACGGCGAGGCGGTCAAGGTCCGGTTCAGCCGATGAGCCCGGTCCCCCTGCGGGAGGAGCTCCGCGGGATCGAGCCGTACGGCGCCCCCCAGCTCGACGTCCCCGTGCTCCTCAAC
Source organism: Nocardioides sp. (assembly GCA_036270075.1). Lineage (GTDB taxonomy): Bacteria > Actinomycetota > Actinomycetes > Propionibacteriales > Nocardioidaceae > Nocardioides. Next base: position 4,696 of record DATBDF010000347.1, on the reverse strand, counting down.
GTCAACGAGAACCCCTACGCGCCGCCCGCGTCGGTGGTGGCCGACATCGAGCGTGCCGTCGCGGAGACTGCCCGCGACCTGAACCGCTACCCCGACCGGGAGTTCACCGCCCTCCGGGAGGCGCTCGCGGCGTATCTCGGCCACGACGTCACCCCGGCCCAGGTCTGGTCCGCCAACGGGTCGAACGAGGTGATGCTGCACCTGCTGCAGGCGTTCGGCGGTCCTGGCCGGCTGGCGCTGAGCTTCGCACCGACGTACTCGATGTATCCCGAGTACGCCCGCGACTCCCACACCGCGTGGGAGGTCGGCCACCGCGAGGAGGACTTCGCCCTCGACCCGGGCCGCGCCGTCGCACTGGTCCGGGAGCGGCGTCCCCACGTCGTGCTCCTGCCCTCGCCGAACAACCCGACGGGGACCGCGCTCCCGCACGAGGTCATCGTGGCGCTGTGTGAGGAGCTGGACCACGGGATCCTGGTCGTCGACGAGGCGTACGCCGAGTTCCGCCGGGCCGGCACGCCGAGCGCCCTCGAGCTGCTGGCGTCGTATCCCAACCTGGTCGTCACCCGCACGATGAGCAAGGCGTTCGCACTCGCCGGCGCTCGGGTCGGCTACCTCGCGGCCTCGGCTGAGATCTGCGACGCACTCCGCGTCGTCCGGTTGCCCTACCACCTCTCGGCGGTCACCCAGGCCGTCGCGCGTGCGGCCCTGCGCCACGCCGATGCGTTGCTGGCGGCCGTCGATGACCTGCGCGCGGAGCGCGACGCGACCGTCGACTGGCTCCGGGTCGAGGGGTTCACGGTCGCGGACAGCGACGCCAACTTCGTGCTGTTCGGGACGTTCGCCGACCGGCACGCGACGTGGCAGGGGCTGCTCGACCGCGGTGTCCTGATCCGCGAGACGGGCCCCGAGGGCTGGCTGCGCGTGTCCATCGGCACCTCCGCCGAGATGGCAGCATTCCGAGAAGCACTGACCTCCGTCACGAGAGAGACCCGCCCATGAGCCGCATCGCATCGCTGGACCGGCAGACCCACGAGTCCAAGGTCCACGTCGAGGTCGACCTCGACGGGTCGGGTCGCGCAGACGTCAGCACCGGGGTCGGCTTCTACGACCACATGCTGACCTCCTTCGCGCGTCACGCGCTCGTCGACCTCACGGTCACCACCGACGGTGACAGGCACGTCGACGCGCACCACTCCGTCGAGGACACCGCCATCGTGCTCGGCGACGCGCTGCGTGAGGCGCTCGGCGACAAGCGGGGGATCCGGCGGTTCGGCGATGCGACGGTGCCGCTCGACGAGGCGCTGGTGCAGTGCGCGGTCGACGTCTCCGGACGCCCCTACTGCGTCCACACCGGCGAGACCGACGGCCAGGAGTACGTCGTCATCGGCGGAGACACCGGCGCGGGCTACGCCGGCTCCCTGACCCGGCACGTCTTCGAGACCCTGGCCTTCCACGCGCAGATCGCGGTCCACGTCCGGGTGCTCTCCGGTCGCGACCCCCACCACGTGGTGGAGGCGCAGTTCAAGGCCTTCGCCCGCGCCTTCAGGAACGCCGTCGCGATCGACCCGCGCGAGACCGGCGTCCCCTCGACGAAGGGCTCGCTCTGACCAAGCACGTCGTGGTCCTGGACTACGGCTCCGGCAACCTCCGCTCGGCCGTGCGCGCCCTCGAGCGGGCCGGGGCCGAAGTCGAGCTGACCTCTCGTCGCAGTGCGGCCGAGGCCGCCGACGGTCTGGTCGTTCCCGGCGTCGGTGCCTTCGCCGCCTGCATGGCCGGGCTGCTCGCCGTCGAGGGACCTCGTGCCATCGGACGCCGCCTGGCGGGCGGTCGGCCGGTGCTGGGCATCTGCGTGGGCATGCAGGTGCTGTTCGAGCGGGGCGTCGAGCACGGTGTGGAGACCGAGGGGTGCGACGAGTGGCCCGGCGTCGTCGAACGGCTCCAGGCACCGATCGTCCCGCACATGGGCTGGAACGACGTCGACGTCCCCGGGGGCTCCGACCTCTTCCGGGGGATCGAGCACGAGCGGTTCTACTTCGTCCACTCGTACGCCGTGCGGTCGTGGGACCTGCGCACCGCCGGGCGCACGACGGCGCCGCTGGTCACCTGGAGCGAGCACGGCGGCGACCGCTTCGTGGCCGCCGTCGAGAACGGTCCGCTGTGCGCGACGCAGTTCCATCCCGAGAAGTCGGGCGATGCGGGTGCCGCGATGCTGCGCAACTGGGTGGGATCGCTGTGAGCAAGGAACGCGCACAGCGTCGGGCCGAGCGCGAGCGCGTGGCAGCGGCGGAGGCAGCGGCGCGCCGGAAGAAGAGCGATCGCCGGGCGCGAGCGCAGGCTCGCCGTCGCGCGCTCACGGGGTGGGTCCCGCGGCCACGCCGGGCTCCCGGGGTCCTGGCCGCGCGCCGGCGTCACGAGCTGATGGCGGCCGTCAGCCTGCTCCTCCTTCTCAACCTGTTGGTCTGGCTCGTGCGCGCCGACTGGGCGGCCCGCCTCGGCGCACTGGTGGTCAGCGTCGTGGTGTTCCCGGTGGTCCTGCTGGCGGTGCAGCGACGATGAACCCGCTCGTCGTCGTCACCGGCGTGCCCGGCGCCGGGAAGACCAGTCTCGCCACCGCCCTCGCCGAACGACTCGGCGTCGCCCTGGTGTCCCTGGACGAGGTCAAGGAGGAGCTGGCCGCGGACGCCGAGGACACCCCGCGCGACTGGCTGCGGTACGACGCCGAGGCGGAGCTCGTGCGGCGTCTGGACGCCTTCGACGGCGAAGCCGTGGTGGACATCTGGATCGCCCCGCGTCGCGACACCGAGCGGGTCCGTGACCTGCTGAAGCGGAGGTGGGACCGGACGGTGGAGGTGCGGTGCCGCGTGCCGGCCGTCGTCGCCCTCGAGCGCTACGTCGCACGCCCGCGGCCATGGCCCCACCTGCCGCCCGACGACGAGACACTGGCGCGGATCCGCGACGCCGCGGAGCATCCCGAGTCGCTCGGCGCCCCACGGACGCTCGTGGTCGACACGACGAGGCCGGTGGAGATCGGCGACGTCGTGACCGCCGTACGCCGCGAGACGGGTGCCCGACCTCGCCGGCGAAGCCACTAACGTCGACCATCGTGTCCGACACCCTCGAGCTCCTGCCCGCGGTCGACGTCGCGGACGGCCGGGCCGTGCAGCTCGTGCAGGGCGTCGCCGGCTCCGAGAAGCGGTTCGGAGACCCGGTCGAGGCGGCGCTGCGCTGGCAGGGAGCCGGTGCCGCGTGGATCCACCTCGTCGACCTGGACGCGGCCTTCGGACGGGGCCACAACCGTGAGCTGCTGGCCTCGATCGTCGGACGGCTGGACGTCCAGGTCGAGCTGAGCGGCGGCATCCGCGACGACGACTCCCTGACCGCGGCGATGGCGACCGGCTGTCGTCGCGTGAACATCGGCACCGCGGCGCTCGAGCAGCCGGAGTGGTGTGCCGCCGCGATCACAGCCTGGGGCGACCGGGTGGCCGTCGGGCTCGACGTACGCGGCCGCACCCTGGCCGCTCGCGGCTGGACCCGCGAGGGCGGCGACCTCTACGACGTGCTGGGCCGGCTCGACGCGGAGGGGTGCGCCCGCTACGTCGTCACGGACGTGAACAAGGACGGCATGCTCCAGGGCCCGAACCTCCGGCTCCTGCGCGACGTGTGTGCCGCCACCGATCGCCCCGTGGTCGCGAGCGGCGGCATCACCGAGCTCGCCGACCTGGAGGCTCTCGCGGCACTGGTGCCCGATGGCGTCGAGGGCGCGATCATCGGAACGGCGCTCTACGAGGGGCGGTTCACCCTCGAGGAGGCGCTCAGGCTGACCCGGGGCAGCGCATGAGCCTGGCCGTGCGGGTGATCCCGTGCCTGGACGTGGACGCCGGCCGCGTGGTGAAGGGCGTGAACTTCGAGAACCTCCGAGATGCCGGCAACCCGGTCGAGCTCGCCCGGCGGTACGACGCCGAGGGCGCCGACGAGCTGACGTTCCTCGACATCTCCGCGTCCCACGAGGGCCGGGCCACGACGATGGAGATCGTCTCGCGGACCGCCGAGGAGGTCTTCATCCCCCTCACGGTGGGCGGGGGAGTCGCGTCGGTGGACGACGTCGACCGGCTCCTGCGCGCCGGCGCCGACAAGGTCTCGGTGAACACCGCGGCGATCCGGCGCCCCGACCTGGTGGAGGAGATCGCCCACCGGTTCGGCTCGCAGGTCCTCGTGCTGTCCGTGGACGCGCGTCGCGCGGAGGGCATGACGTCGGGCTTCGAGGTGACGACGCACGGCGGACGGCAGTCCGCCGGGCTCGACGCGATCGAGTGGGCGACGCGAGGTGCGGAGCTCGGCGCGGGGGAGATCCTGCTCAACGCGATGGACGCCGACGGCACGCAGTCGGGCTTCGACGTCGGGCTCATCGGTCTCGTCCGCGACGCCGTCACGGTCCCCGTGATCGCCTCGGGCGGCGCGGGTGCCGCGGCAGACTTCCCTCCGGCCATCGACGCGGGAGCCGACGCCGTGCTCGCCGCGACCGTCTTCCACTTCGGGGCCGTGTCGATCGGTGAGGTGAAGTCGGCACTGGCCGAGGCCGGTCACCCCGTGCGCTGAGCTCCCGGTCCCCTTTCCTCGGACGTCCGAGGAAAGGTGCAGCAGCCCGGGCGCTCGTGACCGAGCGCCACCCGGCGCCGTCCGCTCTCGTCATAGGCCC
>DATBDF010000346.1:0-24801 GCA_036270075.1 Nocardioides sp. | reverse complement strand
ATCAAGGTCGGCGCGGCCACCGAGGTCGAGCTCAAGGAGCGCAAGCACCGCATCGAGGACGCCGTTCGTGCGGCCAAGGCCTCGGTCGAGGAGGGCATCGTCGCCGGCGGCGGCGTGGCCCTGATCCAGGCCGGCGCCAAGGCGTTCGACAAGCTCGACCTGCCGCAGGACGAGGCGACCGGCGCGAACATCGTGCGGGTTGCCCTCGCGGCACCGGTCCGCCAGATCGCGCTGAACGCCGGTCTCGAGGGCGGCGTCGTGGCCGAGAAGGTCGCGGGCCTCCCGGAGGGTCACGGTCTCAACGCCGCCACCGGTGAGTACGGCGACATGTTGAAGGCCGGCGTGCCCGACCCGACCAAGGTCGTCCGCTCCGCCCTCCAGAACGCCGCGTCCATCGCCGCGCTGTTCCTGACGACCGAGGCGGTCGTCGCGGACAAGCCGGAGAAGGCCGCGGCCGCCGCGCCGGGTGGCGACATGGGCGGCATGGACTTCTGACCGCCCGTTCCCCGAGCTTGCGGGGGAACGATCAGGCGGGCAGGTTGCCCTTCGAGACGCCTCGTCCCTCGGCTCCTCAGGAACCGGAGCGGCGGATCGCGACGCGTCTCGAAACCAGTTGGTCCCAGAGCAACACCACAGAAGGCCCCCGCCGTCCGGCGGGGGCCTTCGTGCGTGTCGCCGGTCGTCGTCGCCGGCACGTCATACGTTCTGGTCGCCATGACGACCATGAGGACCATGCCGACTGACGTCCGACGCCGGACGCTCGCACTGGCGGCCGTCCTGCTGCTCGCCGGCTGCGGGTCGTCCCCGGCGTCGGACGCCGGGTCCCACCCGCGCCGTCACCACCCGCATCACCAGCACGCGACGCCTCACCCCACCGGCCCAGCGGCGTCCCCACCGCCGTCCCCACCGCCGTCCCCACCGCCAGCCCGGCACGCCGCCGCCCGCACGGCCCGAGCCGAGCTGAACCGGCTCGTCGTACGTCCCCGACCTCCGAGGACCGAGGGATACGTGCGCGATGCCTTCGGCAGCGACTGGGTCGACACCGACCACGACGGATGCAACCAGCGCGACGACGTCCTCCTGCGCGACGCCGTTCCCGGCTCGACGCAGGTGCAGCAGCAGGGTGGGTGTGACCACGACGTCCTGGCGGGCACGTGGCACGACCCGTACACCGGCCGCACGCTGACGTTCTCGAACCTCAAGGACCTCAGCCAGGCGGAGGCGATCCAGATCGACCACATCGTCCCGCTGGCCGAGGCCTGGGTCTCGGGTGCGCGACTCTGGAGCCGGGCACGCCGTGAGGCGTTCGCCAACGACCTCGGCGAGCTGCTCGCCGTCGACGGTCCGACCAACATGAGCAAGGGCGACGGCGACCCAGCGGCATGGCGCCCCCGGAAGGGCTACCAGTGCGCCTACGCGCGACGCTGGATCGCGATCAAGGCGCGCTACTCCTTGGCGGTCGACCCCTCGGAGAGGTCGGCCCTCGACCAGATGCTCGGCTACTGCCGATGAGCGGCTGTGAGAGCGTGAAGGCGTGTCCTGGACGATCGCCCGCCCGGCCCTCGACGACCTGGACGAGCTGGGCCGAGTGCACGTGCAGGTCTGGCAGGAGGCGTACGCCGGGCTCCTGCCGCCCGACTACCTGGCGGCTCTCGACCCCACGGTCGCGCCGAGGCGATGGCGCGAGCGCTTCGGGAGCACCCCGGGCATCAGCTGGTGGCTGGCCCGCGACGAGCACGGGATCGTCGGCATGACCACCTCGGGTCCGCCGCGAGACGAGGATGCTCCGGAGCCGCTGGAGCTGTACGCGATCAACGTGCTGCGTCGGGGGCACGGCACCGGTGTCGCCGACGTCCTGTTGGACCACGCGATCGGTGACCGAGCGGCGTACCTCTGGGTGCTCGACGGCAACGACCGGGCCCAGGCCTTCTACCGGCGACACGGCTTCGTGGACGAGGGCGGCCGCAAGCCCGAGCCGGACACCGGTGTGGTCGAGATCCGGATGGCGCGGCACGTCGTCACGCAGTGAGCACCACCGCGCTGGCGCTGGTCCTCGTCGCCGCAGTCCTCCACGCGACCTGGAACCTCGCCGTCAAGGGCGTCACGGCCGACCGGGTCACGTTCATCTGGCTGTACGTCGTGACAACGGTGGTCATCTGGGTGCCGATCGGGGTCGTCTGGGTCGTGGCCACCGGCGAGTCACCCGCCTGGGTGTGGCTCCTCGGCGCGGCCGTGACCGGCGTCCTCCACGTGGCCTACCAGCTCGTGCTCCAGCGCGGGTACGCCGAGGGTGACCTCAACCTGGTCTATCCCCTGGCTCGCGGGTCCGGTCCGCTGATCACGTTCGTGTTCGCCGTCGTCGTCCTCGGCCAGCACCCGGGCGCGATCGCGGGTCTCGGCGTCCTGGCGGTCGTCGTGGGAGTGCTGTTGATCGCCCTGGTGCCGAGCCACGAGGGAGTCCGGACGGGGGTCGTGCTCGGGCTGCTCACCGGCGCGACGATCGCGGCGTACACGCTGTGGGACACGTTCTCGGTCACCCACCTCGACGTGCCGCCGGTCCCGTACTTCGTCCTCGGCACCGTGCTGCAGCTGCCGTGGCTCACCACCCTCGTCGCGACGCGCCGCGAACCCGTACCGATCGGCCACGTGTGGCGGGAGACGCGCGGGCCGGCCCTCGTGGTGGGCCTGCTGTCACCGCTGGCCTACATCCTGGTCCTGCGGGCCCTGCAGCTCGCGCCCGTTGCCTTGGTTGCGCCCGCCCGCGAGACCGCGATCGTGATCGGCGCGCTCTACGGCTGGCTCGTGTTGCGGGAGCCCCGCCCGGCCCGCCGACTGGTCGGTGCGGTCGTCGTGCTCGTGGGGATCGGGCTGATCGCGGTCGGCTGATCTCGGCTGACGACCCGTCTGACAGGCTGGCGAGCGTGGAGGGACTGCTGCTCGCGGCCGGGGCCGGCCGGCGGATGGGCATGCCCAAGGCGCTCGTCACGGACGACCGTGGCTCGTGGCTGGTGCGTGGCGTCGACCTCCTGCACGACGGCGGCTGCGAGCGGGTGACCGTCGTCCTGGGCGCGGAGGTGGCACGAGCCGGCGCCCTGCTCGTCGACCTTGCCGTCGACATCGCCGTCGCGGACGACTGGGCCGAGGGGATGGGCGCCTCGTTGCGCACCGGACTGCGCGCACTCGTGGACTCGGGCGACGACGGGGTCGTCGTCTCGCTCGTCGACCTCCCGGACCTGGTGCCGGAGGTGGTCGCGCGGGTCGTCACGGCGGGGCCCGGGCCGGCGGCGCTGGTGCGCGCGACGTACGACGGCCGGCCGGGTCACCCGGTGCTCCTCGGCCGCGACCACTGGGCCGGCGTGATCGAGACGGCCGTCGGCGACCAGGGCGCCCGGGCCTACCTCGCCACCCACGACGTCACCCAGGTCGAGTGTGGCGACCTCGCCACCGGCCGCGACGTCGACCACCCGGGGTGGCGGTGAGTGAGCCACCGTTCCTGCCGCTGGAACGGTGGCCAGCTCACCGGGCTGGGCGGGGGCTGGGGGTGGCGGTGGGTGAGCCACGGTTCGTCCCGCTGGAATGGTGGGCAGCTCACCGGGCTGGGCGGGCGTCCCGGAGAGGGCGGTGGGTGAGCCACGTTTCCTCCAGCTCGAACGGTGGACAGCTCACCGGCCAGGTGACCCAGATGGCCGGGGGGGCGATCCACACCGGCGCCAACGGGCCGCCAAGTAGCCTGGTCGCATGGAGGTGACGTCCGCCGGCGACGTGTCGCGGCTGCTCGACTCGACCGGGTACCTGGCCGATGACGAGCTGGCCACCGTCACCTACCTCGCGCTGACGATGCAGCGACCGCTGCTCCTCGAGGGGGAGCCCGGCACCGGCAAGACGGCACTGGCCGAAGCCCTGGCCGAGAGCCTGGACCTGCCGCTGGTGCGGCTGCAGTGCTACGAGGGTATCGACGCGACGCAGGCTCTCTACGACTGGGACTTCCCGCGCCAGATCCTCCACCTGCGCGCCCTCGAGGCCGCGGGCGTGGGGACCGATGTGGAGGAGGCCGAGAAGAGCCTGTACGACGAGCGGTTCCTGCTCGCGCGGCCGGTGCTGGCCGCGCTCCAGCAGAGCCCTGCCCTCCTCCTCGTCGACGAGGTCGACCGGGCCGACGACGAGTTCGAGGCGTTCCTCCTCGAGGTGCTGTCGACCTGGCAGGTGAGCATCCCCGAGCTGGGCACCGTGAAGGCGGCGACCCCGCCGGTCGTCGTGCTCACGTCCAACCGCACGCGCGAGCTGCACGACGCGCTCAAGCGCCGCTGCCTCTACCACTGGATCGAGCACCCGGGCCTCGAGCGTGAGCTGCAGATCGTGCGCTCGCGCGCTCCCGAGGTCTCGGAGACCCTGGCCCGTCAGGTGGTCGTGGTCGTGCAGCAGCTGCGGTTCGGGGACCTGACCAAGTCACCGGGCGTCGCCGAGACGATCGACTGGGCCCGGGCTCTCCACCACCTCGGGACCGCCGAGCTCGACCTCGAGTCGGCGGCGACCACGCTGGGCGCGCTGGTGAAGTACCGCGAGGACTCGGACCGGGTGAAGCAGGCGCTGGACCAGCTGCTGCGGACATGAGTGCCACGACCGTCAGGGGAGGGGACGAGATCCTCCTCGCCTTCACCCGTGCCCTGCGTGCAGGTGGGGTGCCGGTCACCCAGGACCGTGCCCACGACTTCCTGACCGCTGCCGCACTGCTCGGCGCCGACGACCCCGGCGCGGTCCGGGTCGCCGGCAGGTCGACGCTGTGCGCGGGCCCGGACGACCTGGCTCGCTTCGACCAGATCTTCGAGGCGTTCTTCAACTCGCGCGACGGCCTGCCCCGACGGCGCCCCGCCACGCGGACGGAGCCGACCCTCACCCAGCTCCCGCTGGACGACGCGGAGGGTGGGGACGCGGAGCAGGTGGACGACGTCGTCCGTGCCGCCGCCAGCACCACTGAGGTGCTCCGTCACCGGGACGTCGCGACGCTGGACCCCGCCGAGAAGCACCGTCTCGCCGCCCTGTTCGCGACCCTCCGCCCGCGCCCTCCTCTGCGGCGTACGGCGCGGCACCAGCGCTGGCACCGGGGCCGCATCGATGCCTCGCGCACCCTTCGGTCGAGCCTGCGCCGGATGGGCGAGCCGGCGGAGATCGCGCGCCGTCGGCGGGCGATGAAGCCGCGCCGAGTCGTCCTGCTGGTGGACGTCAGTGGCTCGATGTCGTCGTACGCCGACGCCCTCCTGCGGCTGGCCCACCGGCTGACACAGGGCATCGGCAACGTCGAGACGTTCACGATCGGGACGCGCGTCACCCATGTCACGCGAGCGATGCGCCTGCGCGACCCCGAGCGCGCGCTCGTCGCGGCCGGCGAGACCGTGCCCGACTGGTCCGGTGGCACCCGCCTCGGCGAGACGCTGCGCTTCTTCCTCGACCGCTGGGGACAGCGCGGAATGGCGCGGGGTGCCGTGGTGGTTGTGTTCAGCGACGGATGGGAGCGAGGTGACGCGTCCGTGCTGGCTGAGCAGATGGCCCGCCTGGGCCGCATCGCGCACCGCGTGGTGTGGGTGAACCCGCATCGCGGGAAGGACGGCTACGAGGCCGTCCAGGCCGGCGTCCTCGCGGCGCTCCCGTTCTGTGACGACTTCGTCGCCGGGCACTCCCTGGCGACGTACGCCGACCTGGTGGAGGTGCTGGCTGATGCGTGAAGTGCTGCCTGAGCTGCTCGAGTGGTGGCGCTCCGGCGAGGAGATCGGCGTCGGCACCGTGGTGGCGACGTTCCGCTCGGCCCCGCGTCCGCCGGGTGCCTCGATGCTCGTCGGTCCCGATGACACGGCCGTCGGCTCGGTGTCCGGCGGTTGCGTCGAGGGCGCGGTCTACGAGCTCGGACAGGAGGTCGTCGCGTCCGGAGTGCCGGTGCTCCAGCGCTACGGCATCTCCGACGACGACGCGTTCGCCGTCGGCCTGACCTGCGGCGGCATCCTCGACGTGTACGTCGAGAAGGTCTCGCGCCAGACGTTCCCCGAGCTCGAGGACCTGGCGGCCGACCTCGAGGCCGGTCGCGCCGTAGCGGTCGCGACCGTGATCGAGCATCCCGACCCCGAGTGGCTCGGCCGGCGGGTGATCATCCATCCGGACACCGCCGAGGTCACCGGCACGATCGGGTCGCCACGCGCGGACGACGCCGTCCGCGACGACGCGATCGGCCTGCTCGCCAGCGGTGCCAACGCGACGCTGACCTACGGGCCCGACGGCGAACGCCGCGGCGAGGGGATGCGGGTGTTCGTCTGGGCGTTCGCGCCCAAGCCGCGGATGCTCGTCTTCGGGGCCATCGACTTCGCCGCCGCCGTCGCCCGGGTCGGCAGCTTCCTCGGCTACCACGTCACGGTCTGCGACGCCCGGCCGGTCTTCGCGACCGCGACCCGGTTCCCCGACGCGGACGAGGTCGTCGTCGAGTGGCCGCACCGCTACCTGGAGAAGCAGCGCGACGCGAGCGCCATCGACGGCCGCACCGTGATCGCCGTGCTCACCCACGACCCGAAGTTCGACGTGCCGCTGCTCGAGGTCGCCCTCCGACTTCCCGAGGTGGCCTACGTCGGCGCCATGGGGTCGCGGCGTACCCACGAGGACCGCGAGGCCCGGCTCCGCGAGGCGGGGCTGACCGACGAGGAGCTCGACCGGCTGTCGAGCCCCATCGGCCTCGACCTCGGCGCACGCACTCCCGAGGAGACCGCGATCTCGATCGCCGCGGAGATCATCGCCGGGCGCTGGGGTGGCTCGGGCGGGCGGCTGGCGCAGCGCGACGGCCGCATCCACCACGAGTCCCAGGTCTGACCCACCCCCGACCGCGCGCCACGGTCGGCTGGCGGCGAGGCGCACGTCGCGAGACGGCCAAACGCTGACGGGTGTGGAGGTGCGCGCTAGCGTGACCTCGTCAACGGCCTACGTCAGGACCTTCCCCGATGACCTCGACCGACCTGCAGGACAGGCGCGTGGAGGCGCTGCGCGCCTGGACCGCCTTCGTCGAGCAGGGGGACGGCGTCGCATCGCTGGTCCGGCCGGAGATCCTCCGGAGCTGGCGCAGGTCGCAGCCGCACGTGTCGCGCGACGTCGCCGAGGCACCGCTCGGCGACGAGGCCGAGGTGCAGGCCTTCTGGCAGGACTCCCCGTTGCAACGCGCGGTGTCGAGCGTCGAGGCTGAGCTGCGGCGTACGGCCGAGGACGGCGACCTGGTGCTGGCCGTCACCGACGAGCAGACCCGCATCCTCTGGACGTACGGCGGGCGGGTCATGCGCCGCAAGGCCGAGGCGGTGAACTTCGTCCCCGCCGCGCGCTGGGACGACGAGTCCGTCGGCACCAACGCCCTCGACCTGGCCAACCGGATGCGCCGCCCGAGCATGGTCTTCAGCGCGGAGCACTACGCGCCGATCGTGCACAACTGGGTCTGCTGGGCGGCGCCCGTGCACGACCCGGTCTCCGGCGCCCAGCTCGGCGTCATCGACCTCTCCACCACCTGGGACCGCACGCACCCGATCGGCCTGGCCACCGCTCGTGTGCTCGCGCGCCTGATCGAGACGGCCATGCCGCTCTCGGCCACGCACCCGACGCCACCGGACGCGGACGGCCCGACCGGCCTGCAGCTGCACGTGCTGGGGAACGCCGAGGCCACCCTCGATGGCTCTCGGCTGCTCCTCAACCGTCGTCAGACCGAGATCCTGGCGATCCTCGCCCTGCACCCGAACGGTCTCTCGCTCGACCGGCTACACGCGATGGTGTACGGCGACCAGGCGGTGACCCCGTCCACGCTCAAGGCCGAGGTCTCGCACCTCCGCGCCGCGCTCGGCGGACAGCTCGCCTCGCGGCCCTACCGCCTGACCCTGCCGGTGTCGACCGACATCGACGACGTCCTCGATGCGCTCCGGCGCGGTGACCTGACGGAGGCCATCGCCCACTACGGCGGCGACCTGCTGCCCGGCACCGAGTCACCGGCGCTGGTCGAGCTCGGCGAGTACGTCGCGGTCTCGATGCGCGAGGCGCTCCTTGCCTTCCCCGACCCCTCGGCGGTGATCCGCTACAGCGAGCTCGCGCCGTACGACACCGAGGTGATCGAGGTCTGCCTCGACTCGCTCGGCGACCAGCCGCACCCGGCCAAGCCGTTGCTGAAGGGCCGGCTCGCCGTCGCGCGAGGCTGACGTCGGCGCGGGACGGGCACGCGACGGACACGCGACGGGCGCGCGACCGACTGCGGTCGACTCGTCCGACCGGAAGGGCCTTGTCGCCCTCCGCCGGCCGGGTCTAGCGTGCGAGAGGTCCACGCGCCCCCGGCACTCAGCCGTGCGGGGCGTGCTTCTCGGGAGGGAGTCCCCATGCTGCGTCGGTTCGCGCTGATCGCCTCGTCCGGGGTGTTGCTGGCGTCGTTCTTCGGGTCGGCCGCGGCGAGCCCCGGCCAGGGTCACGAGCCACCGGGCCAGTGCGCGCCGGGAGCGCGCACGCTGTCGCAGTACGGCGACCACGTCTACCCCGACATGGGCAACGGCGGCTACACCAGCCTGCACACCGACGTGCACGTGGTGTACGACGCGCCCACGAACCAGTTCCTTCCCGGGAACCATGTGGTCCTCACCGACCGGGCGACCCAGTGCCTCAGCGAGCTCAGCCTCGACTTCGAGCGCTCCTCGGTGCTCACGACCGATGGGCCGGACCTGACCGTCCAGTCCGTCGAGGTGAACGGGCAGCCCGCGGCGTACCGCTTCGTGCAGCCGACGTACCCCGGCGACCCGAACGGGCCTGACGACCCGAACCCGCTCGCCCACCAGGCGTCGCAGGTCAACCCCGTCGGCGGCCCGGACGACAATCCGCTGCCGCCCGCGTGCTCACCCCAGCCGACCACCGGCGACGACAACGCGCAGAACGGGGAGCCGTGCCCGGCCACCAAGCTCGTGATCACACCCGAGCAGCCGCTGCACAACGGCACGGTCTTCCAGGTGAGCGTCGCCTACACCGGCCGCCCGGGTGTTCACCTCGACGGTGACGGGAGCACCGAGGGCTGGTTCCGCTCCAACAACCCGGCCGGCGACGGAGGCTTCGTCACCACCGAGCCGGTGGGCACCGAGGACTGGATGCCGCTCAACAACCATCCGTCCGCCAAGCCGACCTACGACTTCTACGACACGGTCAACACGGGGCGGACCGCCATCGCGAACGGACAGCTCCTCTCGACCACCTCGAACGCTCCGGACGCCGACTTCCCCGGAGGCTCGACGACCTTCCACTGGGCCTCGGGTGCGCCGGTCGCGAGCTATCTGGTCGAGAACAGCGTCGGCGCCTTCGACCTCACCTCACGGCTGGGCTCGGACGGCATCCGGTACTACCAGGCGCAGGGCAGCTCGCTCACCGACGCCCGCAAGCAGGCCAACAAGGTGGTGATGGACCAGCAGCAGGACATCACCGACTTCCAGAGCCAGTTCAACGGGCCGTTCCCGTTCGCATCCGACGGCGTGCTCGTCGGGATCCCCTCGGCCAGCTTCGAGGAGGAGATGCAGACGATGATCACGTTCGCCGGCGGCCGCATCTCGTTGGGCACGTTCAACCACGAGAACATGCACCAGTGGTGGGGCGACAACGTCTCCGAGGGCAACTTCAACCTGACCTTCTTCAAGGAGGGCATGGCGACTCTGGGTCAGTACCTCTTCACGGCGCGCAACGCGCAGACCGCGGCAGGCGGGGCGGGGACGCCGGCCGGAGACGCGGCGTTCCAGCAGAGCCTGGTCAACCAGTTCAACAGCAACTACTCCAGGACGGGCACCTTCTGGACCGGCGCCCCGTCCGACCCGACGCCGGCCACGCTGTTCTCCAACAGCTCCACCTACACGCGGCCGGGCACGGCGTACCTCGCACTGCGGCAGATCCTGGGCCCCGACCGGTTCGTCGATGCCCTGAAGCGGATCCAGCGGCAGTACGGCGGCGGCAGCATCACCGAGCCGGAGCTCGAGGCGGGCTTCGCCCACTTCCTCCCGAACCACAGCCGAGCCTGCCAGACCCGGCTGGGCGACTTCTTCACCCAGTGGTTCGACACGGCCTACCCGTCCGGCGGCGGCGCCAACCGGCCGCAGCTGACCGGGCCCGGCCTGGACGGCCCGGGCTTCTTCGACGCGGACGGCACCTGCCGCGGGAAGTCGTGAGGTCCTAGAAGAACTCGTCGAGCAGCCGGTAGAACTCGAGCCGCCAGGAGTCGGCGGGGCGCCCGTACGTCGCCAGCAGCTGGTCGGCGGCGTCCGGGCCGTAGCCGGGGTTGAGCCCGGTGTCCGAGATCGACCGGGTGGCGAGGGCGAGGTCCAGGTGGCGGTCTGCGATGCCGAGCCGGTGCACGTCGATCATCCCGGTCACCTCGAGTGAATCAGCATCGACCAGGAAGTTCGGCAGGCAGGCGTCGCCGTGGCAGATCACGAGATCGCCCGTCTCGAGCTCCTCGGCCCGGGGTCGCCGGTCCAGCAGGTCGACGAGGAGCTCGGCGGTCGATCGGTCCGCGCGCTCGTCGTCGAAGTCGCCCTCGTCGACCAGCCGCGTGTCCGCACGCACCCGCGCGAGGGGCACCGTCACCGCCAGCCAGCGCTCGAACGGACACGACTCCCGGTCGACCGCGTGGAGCCGTTGCAGAAACCGTGCGAGGGACTGCACCGCACCGTCACCCGACGACGCGGGCAGGTCACTCATCGGGACGCCGGGTACCGTGCGCACGACCAAGGTGGCGGTGTCGCCGTCGTCGGTCCAGTCGAGCACCTCGGCAGCCGGGAGATCCGTGTCGGCGAGCCACTCGAGCCGGTCTCGCTCGTCGATGAGTTCGTCCCGCACGTCTGCGGTGCCCGACTTCGCGTACGCGCCTCCGTCGGGCGCTCGTCGTACGTCCGCCCCGGACCTGCCGGTCGTGACCCGTTCCCAGTCGGAGACGCTCATGGCTCACCTCCCGGCGGAGCGCGCCCACCTCCGGCTCCCCAGAGCCAAGGTTAGAACGGGTGGGAGACGCGCATGGTCCCTCGGGGTGAGCAACCTTTCGCCAACCGCCCGACCCTAGCGTGGCCGGTGTCCCCAGATGTCTCTGCTCGGACGTGCGCGAAAGGCAGGCCCCATGACCAAGATCAGCTTGCGAGTCGATCAGGAGAACGTCTCCGACGACGTCGAGCCGCGGATGTTGCTGGTGCAGTACCTCCGCGAGAGGCTCGGGAAGACCGGCACCGTGATCGGCTGCGACACCAGCAACTGCGGCGCCTGCACCGTGCACCTCAACGGGCGATCGGTGAAGTCCTGCAACGTGCTGGCGGTCCAGGCCGACGGCGCCACGGTCGACACCATCGAGCGGCTGGCCTCCGACGACGGGACGCTCCACCCCGTGCAGGAGGCGTTCCGTGAGTGCCACGGCCTCCAGTGCGGCTTCTGCACCCCGGGGATGATCATGCAGACGGTCGACCTCCTCAACGAGAACCCGAACCCGACGGAGGAGGAGGTGCGGGTCGGCCTCGAGGGCAACCTGTGCCGCTGCACCGGCTACCACAACATCGTCAAGTCCGTCCTGTACGCCGCCCAGCTCCAGCAGGGCGTCGCCACGGAAACGGAAGGGGCGAACGCATGACCGCCGTCGACGACCGCCCCACCCTGAGCCCGGAGATCGGTCGGGACCGGCGGCGCAAGGAGGACCAGCGCCTGATCACCGGCCGCACCCGCTGGACCGACAACCTCGCGCTGCCGGGCATGCTGCACATGGCGATCGTCCGCAGCCCGTACGCGCACGCACGCATCACGAGCATCGACCTCGAGGCCGCCGACAAGGCCATCAACATCTACGACGTCTTCGACGGCAAGAAGCTCCAGGACTCCATGGGCGTGATGATCAACGCCTGGCCGATCACGCCGGACCAGAAGGCGCCCACGCACTACCCGCTGGCGGTCGACCGGGTGACCTTCGCCGGCGAGGCTGTCGCGGTCGTGGTCGCCCGCAGCGCCGCCGAGGCCCGCGACGCGGCCGAGCTCGTCGACATCGAGTACGAGGTGCTGCCACCGGTGCTCGACATCAAGGAGGCGCTCAAGGACGAGGTGCTCGCGCACCCGGACCTCGGGACCAACAAGAGCGCGCTCTGGCAGTTCGACAGCGCCGCGGCCGGCACCGGCGGCAACGTGGACGAGGCCATCGAGAAGGCGCGGTCCGACGGCATCGTGATCGAGCGCGAGCTGATCCAGCAACGCCTCATCCCGGCGTTCATGGAGCCCCGCTCGGTCGTGGTGGACCCGGTCGGCGAGCAGATCACCATGTGGACCGCGACGCAGATCCCCCACATCGTGAAGTTCGCGCTCGCCGCCACGACGGGTGTCCCGGAGTCGAAGATCCGCGTCATCGCCCCGGACGTGGGCGGCGGCTTCGGCGGCAAGCTGGCCCTCACTCCCGAGGAGTGGATCACCTTCGCGGTCGCCCGCCACATCGGCAAGCCGATCAAGTTCACCGAGACCCGCAGCGAGAGCATGGCGACCGGTCACCACGGTCGCGCGCAGGTCCAGCACATCACCCTCGCCGCGGAGAAGGACGGCACCGTCACGGGTCTGAAGGTCCACCTCGACGCGGACCTCGGCTCGTACGTCGCGCTGCTCGGCGGCGGCACACCGGTGCTGGGAGCCTTCATGTTCAACGCGATCTACAAGTTCCCGGCCTACCAGTTCAACTGCCAGACGGTCTTCACCAACCGCACCTGGACCGACGCCTACCGCGGTGCCGGACGCCCGGAGGCGACGTTCGCGATCGAACGCGTGATGGACGACCTGGCTGCCGAGCTCGGCGTCGACCCGCTCGAGATCCGGGAGAAGAACTGGATCAAGAACACCGAGTTCCCGTTCACGACGGTCTCCGGCCTCCAGTACGACACCGGCAACTACGAGGTCGCGACGGAGAAGGCCAAGGCGGCGTTCGGGTACGACGAGCTCCGGGCCGAGCAGAAGGAGCGCCGAGACCGGGGCGACCGGGTCCAGCTCGGCATCGGCGTCTCGACCTTCACCGAAATGTGCGGACTGGCTCCCAGCCGGATCCTGGGCGCACTGTCGTACGGCGCCGGCGGCTGGGAGCACGCCGAGATCCGGATGCTCGCCACCGGCAAGGTCGAGGTGGTCATCGGGGTCAGCCCGCACGGGCAGGGACACGAGACCGCCTTCAGCCAGATCGTGGCGGACCGGCTCGGCGTACCGTTCGAGGACGTCGAGGTGCTGCACGGCGACACGCAGGTCTCGGCTCGCGGCCTGGACACCTACGGTTCGCGGTCGCTGGTCCTCGGAGGCGAGGCCGTCGTGAGGGCCGCTGACAAGGTCATCGAGAAGGCCAAGGTCGTCGCGGCCCACCTGATGGAGGCGAACGTCGACGACGTGCAGTTCGCCAACGGTCGCTACACGGTGGCCGGGACCGACCAGGGCATCGGGATCGCGGAGGTCGCGCTGGCGACGTTCACCGCGCACAACTTCCCGGAGGGGTTCGAGCCGAACATCGACTCGGAGGCGACCTTCGACGCCGTGACGTTCAGCTTCCCGCACGGCACCCACCTGTGCGCCACCGAGGTCGACACCGAGACCGGCCAGGTCAAGCTGCGCAAGTACGTCTGCGTCGACGACATCGGCACCGTCATCAACCCGCTGATCGCCACCGGACAGATGCACGGCGGTCTCGTGCAGGGCATCTCGCAGGCGCTGTGGGAGGAGGCGGTGCACGACGAGCAGGGCAACCTCGTGAGCGGCTCGTTCGTCGACTACCTGCTGCCCACCGCAGCGGACCTGATCAACTTCGACGTCGGCCACGCCGTCAACCCGTCCACCACCAACTCGCTCGGCACGAAGGGCGTCGGCGAGGCGGGCACCATCGCCTCGACGCCGGCGGTGGTCAACTCGGTGGTCGACGCCGTCCGCCACCGTGGGGTGACCGACATCGTGATGCCGCTGACGCCCGAACGGGTCTGGACCGCACTGCAGGGCAGCGGTGGCGGTGCCGCGACCGTCGAGGCCGCTGAACCCCACTTCGAGGGGCAGGAGGACAACCGATGATCCCCGCACAGTTCGACTACGTCGCGCCCAGCACGCTCGAGGAGGCGCTCGCCGCCCTCGGAGAGCACGGCGACGACGCGAAGATCATCGCGGGCGGGCAGAGCCTGCTCCCGGTCCTGCGGATGCGGCTGAACGCCCCGGAGCTGGTGATCGACCTCGGTCGCATCGACAGTCTGCGGGGTGTGCGTGACGACGGCGACGCGTTGGTGATCGGGGCCATGACGACCCACTCCGACGTGGTCACCGACAGCCTGGTTCGCGAGCACGCGCTGCTCCTGTCGAAGGCAGCGGCGGAGGTGGCCGACAACCAGATCCGCCACCGCGGCACGTTCGGCGGCTCGGTGGCCCACGCCGACCCGGCCGGCGACATGGGGTCCGCCGCGCTGGCCATGGATGCCGAGTTCGTCATCGCCGGTGCCGGCGGGACGCGGACCGTGCCCGCGACCGACTTCTTCGTCGATCTCTTCGAGACCGCGATCGGTGAGGACGAGATCCTGACCGAGATCCGGGTCCCGAAGAAGACCGGCTGGGGTGCTCACTACGAGAAGTTCGTCCGCGTCGCCCACCAGTGGCCGATCGTCGCGGTGGCCGCGACGGTGAACGGCTCGGGCGGCACGATCAGTGAGGCCAGGGTCGCGCTCACGAACATGGGCTCGACCCCACTGCGTGCCTCGGCCACCGAGAGCGCCCTCGCCGGCGCGTCCGCCACCGAGGACGGCGTACGCGCGGCTGCCGATGCCGCCGCTGAGGGGACGAGTCCGCCCAGCGACCTGAACGGGAGCGCCGAGTACCGGTGGCACCTCGCCACGGTGCTCACCCGCCGGGCCGTGCTGAAGGCGGCCGACGGGGCGTAGACGGGCAGCCTGGGCCGTCGCGGACCGTGGATCCGAGGCGGCCTAGGCTCGACCGTGCCCACGCATCCGAGGAGGCATCACCGCGCATGGATCTCGAGCACACCTTCACCGTTCCGGTGGCCGTCGACGCGGCCTGGGCGGAGTTCCAGGACATCGGCTCGATCGCCGAGTGCTTCCCCGGCGCCCAGGTCACCAGCGTGGAGGACGACTCGTTCAGCGGGTCGGTCAAGGTCAAGCTCGGGCCCATCTCGCTGGTCTACAACGGCAGTGGCACCTTCACCGAGAAGGACGATGCCAACCACCGGTTCGTCGTGGACGCGAAGGGCAAGGACCGACGCGGCAACGGCACGGCCGGGGCGACGGTCACCCTCACCATGACGGGCACCGGCGAGTCCACGGACGTCAACGTGCACACCGACCTCGCGATCACCGGGAAGCCTGCCCAGTTCGGCCGGGGCGTCATGCAGGACGTCTCGGACAAGCTGCTCGGCCAGTTCGTGGGCTGCCTCGAGCAGCGGTTCAACCAGGGTGGAGGCGGCGGTGCCGCGGCGGTCGAGGCGCCGGCGCCGGTCGAGCCGACGGTGGAGAGCACCTCCTCCCACGAGGTACCGAGCCCGCCGGTCGCCGAGAGCACGGCGGCGCCCGCCGATGAGACCCCCGCATCCGTCGCCCCGGCTCCGCCGCCACCGGCGGCGACACCTCGGCCGGCGACGCCACCCACCGCGTCGGGATCGGGTGACGCGCTCGACCTCGGGAAGACCGTGCTCCCGGTGCTGGCGAAGTCCTACTGGAAGCAGGCGGTGGTCGTCCTCATCGTGATCATCGTGGTGATCTGGCTCATCGCACGCTGACCGCGACGTCGTCGTCGACGTGCGCCGCCGGCACACCGTTCACGCCGGCGGGGAGCCGGGACTCGAGGCGGAACGCGACCCAGATGACGCCCGCGCAGCCGGCGACCAGCATCGCGATGTAGGCCGAGCCGAGCGAGTGGCCGATCAACCAGCCCGCGATCGCCGGTGCCACGATCGCGGCCAGCGAGAAGGCTCCGGCGCTGAGTGCGTTGTAACGACCCCGGAGGTGGTCGGGCGCCAGGTCGTTGACGAGCGCGGGGATGGTCGGCTGCATGAGGGTCTCGCCGAGCGCGAACACCGACGCGCAGGCGGCCACCAGCAGCGTCGCACCGAGCGTGCCCGGCGCCAGCCCCGCCATCCCCAGCAGGCCCCACGCCGCAGCCCAGATGACGGCCATCACCGAGATCACGCGGGTGCGCCTGCGCCCCTCGATCCGACGGAGCACGACCAGCTGGAGGAGCACGATGACCAGCGTGTTGCACGCGTAGGCGAAGCCGAGTCCCGCCGTCGAGATCTTGCCCACGTCACGGGCGAACGCCTGCATGCCGGCGTTGAGCTGGGAGTACCCGACGTACGACGACGCGAAGCTGAGCAGCATCACCGACGCGACGGCCGGTCGACGCAGCACCTGGAGGTAGCCCTCGGCGGGCGGCGGGGCGGCGTCTTCCTCGTGGACGACGCGTCCGGCCAGGTGCCGGAGCGGGACGAGCATCAGGTAGATCACGGGCAGGAAGCTGATCGCGTCGACGAGGTAGATCGCCTGGAACGTCCGCGGCTCATGGACGTCGACGAACAGCCCACCGACGATGCCGCCGATGCCGATCCCGAGGTTCAGCAGGGTGAAGTTGACCCCGAAGTAGCGCTGGCGCAGCTCCGATGGCACGGCCGCCGCGACCATGCTCTGCGCAGCCGGCCAGGTCACGCCGAAGGCCGCTCCCTGGAGCGTCAGAGCGACCATCGCCCAGGGGATCGTGGTGGCGACCGCCAGCACCAGGTCGGCGACGATGAGCATGGTGGTGGTCGCGAGGACGACGACGCGCGCGCCGTACTTGTCGATGATCGCCCCGCCCGGACCGACCACGAGGAAGCCGACCAGCGGCCCGAGCCCGATCAGCCAGCCGACGTCACTGAGCGCGAAGCCGCGGATCTCGTGGAGGTAGACCACGAGGAACGGCAGCACCAGGCCGGTGCCGAGGAACTCGAAGACGACCACGGAGAGCAGGAGCTTGCCCTCGCGCGGCAGGTCGTGCCAGAACGAGGAGAGCGTCGGAGGGCCGAGAGCCGGGGTTGCGGACATCAGCGCCAGCCAATCAGCCACCACCGACAGTGCTCACCCGGTTCTCGGACGTCGGGGTGTGGGCGTCCCGGGGTCCATGAGCCGGGGGTCGACCCCGGGACGCCCGCGCGCCGCAGAGGACGGGGTCCCGGCGGTCGCGCGAGCGCGACGCTATCTCGGACGCCGGTTCGTGCGCGCAGGTTTGGGAAGGTCGTGCCGCAGGACGTCGGACGACCGACCGTGAGTCCGCGCGCGGTGTCGACGTCGATCCGGCCCGCGGGCGCTGCCGGCCTCAGAGGTGCTGCAGGAAGAACGCGGTCTGGCGCCCCTGGCCGTACGAGCAGGCCTCGCCCCAGGACTGGACGACCTTGTGGTTGCACGCCACCCAGCCGGACTCGAAGTGCACGGCGCGCCCGACCACCCGCACGTCCAGCTCCTCGTCGTCGGCAGAGAGACCCTCGATGCGGAAGCGACCCTCCGGGCCGCTCTTCGCGGAGCCGAGCAGGGTGTCGGTGTTGATCCGGAACACCCTGACGGTGGCTCCCTTGATCGGCTTGTCACCGGCCTGGGTGAGGAGCCTGCCGGCGAAGAAGCCGTCGTCTGCCCGCGCATCATGGGCCTGCGAGGGCGACGGGAGAGACATCGCGGTCACGGCCAGCAACGAGGTCGCGGCGAGCAGCGCGGCTCCGCGTCGTTTCGTGGTCCTGGGCACCGGTCGAGGATAGGGACGATGCCGCCGGCGGGAGGGCGAATCCGCACAACTTCACCTGGCCCGCTGACCTTCGTCACCTGCCCCCGGCGAGTCATGGTGAGCGGGCCCGGGGTCCCCCTAGGGTCGACGCCATGAAGCGCGTCCTCGTCACCGTCGTGCTGGCGGTGGCGCTGGGATTCGTGATCGTGCTCCCGGCTCTGGGGATCCGGAGTGACTCACTGCCGCAGGGCAACGAGGAGACGACGATCACCCGGTACGACGCCCTCTTCGACGTGGCGGGCGATGGCGACCTGGCCGTCACCGAGAGGCTGACGGTCGACTTTCCCGTGGTCGGCAAGCACGGCATCTTCCGCTTCTTCGACCGCTATGACCCGAACGCGTCCCACGCGCTCCGGACTCCTCGCGACATCTCGGTCACCATGGACGGGCACCCCGAGCCGGTGGAGATCTCGCACCAGTCACACGGCCGGTACGTCGTGGCCCGGATCGGCGACCCGAACGTCACCGTCGGGCTGGCCGAGCACACCTACGTGATCCGCTACCGGATCGACGGCGTGCTCGAGCCCGGGACGCGGGACGCCCGGATGCGGGGTGCCCAGATGGCGGGCACGCAGACGCAGGAGGCCCCGACGCAGTTCTACTGGAACCTCATCCCGGGCGGGTGGGCCCAGCGCATCGATCACGTCCATCTCGTCGTCCACCTGCCGGTCGTTCCGATGGACACGTTCTGCGCTGTGGGTGTGGGGGCGGTCGACAACTGCCAGGTGAAGGGGACGGACACCGACACCCTGCGCATCGACGGGGCCGGTTTGGCGCCGAACACCCCCGTCACGCTGGGGGCCGGGCTCACGATGGCCACGCCACCGGCGGGCGACTCCCTCCCCTGGCCCGCCACGTGGGAGCCCGTCCTCGGTGACTCGGTCACGGGCCTGGTGACGGTCCTCGTGCTGGCGCTCGTGGCGGCCATGGCCGGAGGGGCCTTGTCCGGGCGCAGCTTCGAGCGGAAGCCGGCCTTCCCGCTGCAGTACGCCCCGCCCTCGGACGTGGGACCGGCGGAGGCGGCGTACATCGTGACCGAGACGGTCGACCAGCGGGCCTTCGTCGCCTCGATGCTGTGGGCTGCCCAACAGGGCGCGGTCGACCTCCGCCGTGACGGTGACTCCTGGACGATCACCGACAAGGCCGGCCCGCAGGGCTGGGCCGAGCTCGACCGCGCGACCGTCGCCGTAGCCCCGTTGCTGGGGGGCGCGGGCGGCCAGTTCCGGGCGTCAC
Source organism: Nocardioides sp. (assembly GCA_036270075.1). GTDB lineage: Bacteria > Actinomycetota > Actinomycetes > Propionibacteriales > Nocardioidaceae > Nocardioides. Next base: position 5,757 of record DATBDF010000346.1, on the reverse strand, counting down.
GCGACGTGGAGAGCGGCCGGATCCTGCAGAAGCGGATCCAGGTGTTCCAGAAGGAGACCCGCGCCTGGGCGCAGGCCAACGGGTTCCTCCAGAAGACGGGCGTGAGCGGCATCGGTGCCCTCATCGTGATCGCCTCCGCGATCCTCGCCGGCATCGCCGCGCTCGCGACGTGGTTCGGGATGAGCATCACGGCCCTGGTCCCCGGCGCGTTCGCGTTGGCCGCCTCGCCGTTGCTCTCGCCCGCTGCGTCGACCCGTCGTACGCCGAAGGGGCGCGAGCTCTGGTCCAGGCTCGGCGGCTTCGAGCGGATGCTCTCCACGCCCTCGAGCAAGGAGCGATTCGACTTCTCGGGACGCCAGGACCTCTACACCGCCTACATCCCGTGGGCCGTTGCGTTCGGGTGCGCCGACGCGTGGGCGAAGAAGTACCGCACCGAGACCGGCACCGAGCCGCCGCTCCCGTCGTACTTCGCCGGCTACTACGCCGGTGCGCACACCGGCGACTACGTGGACTCGATGGTCCACGACTTCTCCTCGACGGTCTCGAGCTCGATCTCGGCGTACCAGGCGACGCAGTCACACAGCAGTGGTGGCGGGGGTGGCTTCTCCGGCGGCGGCGGTGGCGGCGGCTCGTGGTGACCGCCATGATGGGCACACGACCGGGGAAGGACCGCCGCCCATGATCTGGATCATCATCGTCATCGTCCTCGTGGTCCTGGTCGTCGGCTTCGGCGTCATGGGCTTCAACCGGCTGCGCTCGTCCGACGTGGGGGCTCAGGAGGCCCTCGGTGGCATCGACGTCCAGCTCACCCGGAGGGCCGACCTGATCCCGAACCTGGTCGAGACCGTCAAGGGCTACGCCGCCCACGAGAAGACCGTGCTCGAGAACGTGACGGCCGCCCGCGCACGCGTCCAGCAGGCGGCATCGGGGGACGACGTGAAGGCGAAGGCCGAGGCCGACGCCGCGCTGCAAGGCGCCCTCGTGAACCTGAACGCCGTGGCCGAGAACTACCCCGACCTCAAGGCCAACCAGAACTTCCTCAACCTGCAGAACCAGCTGGCCGACACCGAGAACCAGGTCAGCTTCGCGCGGCAGTACTACAACGACGCCGTCGCCACGCTGAACAAGCTCGTGCGGACGATCCCGTGGATGTTCTTCTCCGGCATCGCCGGCGTGGGGCAGCGGGAGTTCTACGACGCCCCGGCCGGGCAGGAGCAGGCGCCCACGGTGCAGTTCTGACGGTGGCGGGACGCGCACCAGCACGTCCCGCCACGTCGAGGCCCCGGGGTCAGTCGCCTGCGTCAGTGACGCGACGAGGTGATCGAGAACTGGTCGATCTTGAAGCGGTGGAACGAGCCGCCCGTCGAGACGACCTCGTAGCCGAAGCAGACCTGGCCGACGGTCGAGCCCTTGCGCATGAACCCGTGGCCGGTCAGGTAGGACAGACGCTTCTTGATCGCGATCGTGCCACTGCGGAGCGGCTTGTTCGGCACGTAGGCGAGGTAGTGGTGGTCACTGCTGGCCCACAGCTTCCAGGTGCGGTGCGAGAACTCCAGCCCGCGCTTGACCACCCGGCCGCTCGGGACCTGGTGGAAGTTGTCGGTCCAGATCATGACCTCGGTCGAGTTGCCGTCGGCCACGCCGTTCATCCAGATGTCGTAGGCACCGTCGTAGATGCCGACGTGTGGGGACCGGGACGCGAACCGGCTCTGGATCGTCTTGAACGAGCTCAACTTCGGCTCGTGGCCGTTGCTCCAGTTGTGGTAGTCGCGGTGCACGTTGGGGTACGTCTTGACGGCGCCGTCGCCGCTGTGGTTGTCGGCCTTCGCGTTGACGTACCAGTTGCCGGCGGAGCAGGCCTTGAGCGTCTCGGAGACGTGGTAGCCGCCCACGTTCCACATGTTGTTGTGCACGTAGTACTTGCCCATGCTCCGACCACCGTCCGTGCTGGAGGTGACGAACCGCGGGTGCGCGCAGGTGCGCGCCGTACCGGAGGCATCGGCGCTCGGGGTGCCGAGGCCGACGGTGACCGCGACCAGGGCCAGGACGGGCAGGAGCCGTCCCAGGAGGGGCAGTTTTTTCATTGGGGGGTCCTTGTCTCGCAGGATGTCGGCGGCCCCCCGGCTCGCTTCCTGTCGCGACTTTCCGCCCCACCCGGCAGGACGTCAGCCGGGCGGAAGACCCCGGAACCATGACCCGGTTCACCTCAGAAGTCAAACGCCCGGACCGCCGATCGGACGCTCGCGGGGACGTCGGTCGGGGCCTAGAAGACGCCGCGCGGTCGGAACTGGACCGAGATCCGAGGACCCGCCTGGGCGACCTTCGGGACGGCGTGCTCCCAGGTGCGTTGGCACGATCCGCCCATGACCAGCAGGTCGCCGTGCCCCATCTCGAACGAGCGCGACTCGCCCCCGCCGCGCGGCCGCAGCGCGAGGCGGCGGGGATCGCCGAAGGAGACGATCGCCACCATCGTGTCCTGCGTGCGCCCGCGGCCGAACCGGTCGCCGTGCCACGCCACGCTGTCGCGGCCGTCGCGGTAGTAGCAGCAGCCGGCGGTCAGGAAGGGCTCACCGAGCTCCGGCGCGTAGTGATCGGTCAGCGCGTCGCGGGCCTGCGCCAACAGCGCATGGGGGAGCGGGTCGCCCTCGCCGTAGGTGTGCACGAGACGGGGAACGTCGACGACCCGGTCGTACATCTGCCGACGCTCGGCCCGCCACGGCACGTCCGCCACCAGCCGCTCCAGCACCTCGTCGGCACCCGAGACGAAGTCACGGCGTACGTCGACCCACGCGCCCCGGGTCAGCACGTGCCGCTCGGTGGTCTCCAGCGAGCGCAGGCCCGGAGCCGGCGTCTCGAAGAGCGTGCCCTGGAAGTCCACGCACCCGACGATAGCACGTGATCGAACAGGTGTTCGATCGCTTCAAGTCCCTGGGACGGGTGGCGTAGACCTAGGTCAACCGCGGCGTGGACGTTGGCCCCTGACCGCGGTCGCGACGACGAAGCAGGCTCGTGGCATGGCGATGCCGCGACTCCCCCGCTCGCACGAGCGTCCCGCCGCCATCTCGGCGGGCTGGACGCCTCGCCTGCGCTGGGCGGCGCGGGCGGAGCATGCGCGCAAGGTGTACGGCGCCGGGGACACCGAGGTGGTGGCCCTCGCCGACCTGACCCTCGACGTTCCGGCGGGGGAGTTCACCGCCATCATGGGCCCGTCCGGGTCGGGCAAGTCGACCCTGCTGCACTGCCTGGCAGGGCTCGAGATGCTCACCTCCGGCCGGGTGCTCGTCGGCGACACGGACCTGGCGTCGCTGTCCGACCGGGAACGGACGATCCTGCGGCGGGATCGTCTCGGCTTCGTCTTCCAGTCGTTCAACCTGCTGCCCACCCTCACGGCCAAGGAGAACATCACGCTGCCGGCCGATCTGGCCGGTCGCCGGCCGGACCCGGAGTGGCTGGCCTCCGTGGTCGAACGGCTCCACCTCGGCGAGAGGCTCGCGCACCGGCCGGCAGAGCTGTCCGGCGGTCAGCAGCAGCGGGTCGCCGTGGCGAGGGCGCTCATCTCGCGGCCCGAGGTGCTGTTCGCGGACGAGCCGACCGGAGCCCTGGACACCAGGTCGGGCACGGAGCTGCTCCGGTTCCTGAGGTCGGTCGTCGACGACCTCGGCCAGACCGTGGTGATGGTGACGCACGACCCGGGCGCCGCGGCGTACTCCGATCGCGTCGTCTTCCTGGTCGACGGCGCCATCTCCGAGCAGCTCCTCCACCCGACCCGGGAGCGGGTCCTCGACGTCATGAGTCGCCTGGGGGCCTAGATGTTGCGCGTGTCGCTTCGCGATCTCCTGGTCAGCAAGGTGCGCCTTCTGCTCACGGTGGCGGCCGTGACACTGGGAGTCGCCTTCGTCTCGGGGACGTTCGTGCTCTCCGACACGATGGTGAAGGCCTTCAACGAGCTGTACACGGGCCTGAACGCCGGGACCGACGTCGTCGTCCGGTCACAGAGCGCGTACGACGCGGATGTGACCACCACCGGCGGGCAGGTGCGTCCGATGGACGAGGACGTCCTGCGGAGCGTGCGTGACGTCCCCGGAGTCGCGGCCGCGCAGGGAACCGTGTCCGGCTTCGCGCTGATCATCGACAAGCAAGGCCAGCCGATCCAGCCGGGTGGGGCCCCCACGATCGGGGTGAGCATCGCGCGCGATCCTCGCCTGTACGGCGCCCTGACCTTCCGGACCGGCCACGCGCCCGAAGGTCCTCGCGAAGCGGTGGTCGACGCCCGGACCGCGGCGAAGGCCGGCTTCCGCGTGGGGGACCGAGTGGACGTCGTCCTGCAGGACGGGAGGAGGTCGTTCACCATCGTCGGGATCCTGGGCTTCGGGAAGACCGACAGCCTCCTGGGAGCCACCCTGGTCGGGTTCGACCTCCCCACAGCCCAGCACGTCCTGGACAAGCAAGGGGTGCTCGACGAGATCGAGGCCAAGGCCGATGACGGTGTCTCGGCGCGCGAGCTGCGAGGCCGGATCGTGACGGTGCTGCCTCACGGCGTCGAGGCGTTGACCGGCGAGCAGGCGACCGCCGATGTCACGGCTTCGGTCCAGGACGCCATGGGCGTCTTCACCACGGTGCTGCTGGTCTTCGCCGGGGTGGCGCTCCTGGTCGGGTCGTTCGTCATCTGGAACACCTTCAACGTGCTGGTGGCCCAACGGCGGCGAGAGATGGCGCTGCTCCGTGCCGTCGGCGCCACTCGCCGTCAGGTCCTCGTGGGGGTGCTGCTCGAGGCGGCCACGATCGGGCTGGCCTCCGGTGGGCTCGGTCTCGTGGCAGGCGTGGGTCTGGCCATCGGCATCCGCTCTCTGCTCGAGCTCGTGGGGATCGACGTACCGAGCACCTCACCGGCGATCGAGACGCGCACCGTCGTCCTGGGGCTCGCGGTGGGCCTGGTCGTGACCGTGCTGGCGGCGGTTCTTCCGGCCTGGTCCGCCACCCGTGTGGCGCCGATGGAGGCGCTCCGCAACACACCGCCCGTGACCGCGGGGTCGGGTCGGGTCCGGCACACCCTGGGTTGGCTGGTCACGGGTGTCGGCGCGGCTCTGCTCCTGGTGTGCTCCCTCGCCGGCAACCAGCGATGGTGGACCGTGGTCGCGACCCTGACCGCGTTCGCCGGCCTGGTCTTCGTCGGGCCCTCGATGGCGCGCGGGATGGCGAGGGTGGTGGCCGGCGGCGCGCGGAGCACGGGTTGGCGGATGGCTGCACGCAACATCGGGCGGACCTCGCGCCGGACTGCCGCCACAGCCATGGCTCTGACGATCGGGCTCACCGTGGTGGTGGCCGTGGCAGTCACGGCCGAGTCGCTCAAGGCGTCGGTCACCGAGGCGGTGAACGGCGGGAACCGCTCGGACCTGGTCCTCGAACCGATGGGAGCCGGGCTCGGCATCAGCCCGTCCATCGCCGGGCTGCTGCGCTCACGGGACGACGTCCGCGACGTGGTCGAGCTGCGTGAGTGGGGGGCCCAGGTGGACGGGCACGGGACTCTCGTGACCGCCGTGGACACGACCGGACTCGACCAGGTCATCGACCTCGGGATCGAGACCGGAAGCGTGGCCGACCTCGGTCCCGGTCGCATCCTGGTCAGCGCCAGCAAGGCGGACGATCTCGGACTCCGGACCGGTGACGACCTGACCATCGTCTTCCCGGAGACAGGAGCGCAGACGTTGCGTGTCGTCGGCACGTTCACCAAAGGCAGCATGATCAACGCGTCGTACG